>JAZSAM010000106.1:0-31538 GCA_045601905.1 Acutalibacteraceae bacterium
TGTAAAAAAAGTGCAGACCGCATAAAACAAGATAACTAAAGGGTTTCTTTCGGTATTTAACTACCAAAGAAACCCTTTAAAACTGTAAAAATCAGCAAAAGCAGGCAAAAACAAGGTTTTTGCGTTTATTCTGTTATTCAACCGACAAAATCTCTGCGGCTTCGGCAAAGTCACCGCCAAGACCGCACACGGCAAAGCAGTACCCGTTAAGAAGCTTGTATTCCTTAAGGAAAAAGCTTCGCCCGTCGGTGCTGTAGCTTAGCCTGGGGGTGGGTGAGGACAGGTCGATGCTAAAAGAATTAAGAGGCATTGAGAGTCCCGTGCCGACGGCCTTGATGAAGCTTTCCTTCATTGTCCAGAGGCGGAAAAAGGCGTTGTCTCTTTCGCTTTCGGGCGTGCTTTTGAGAAAGAGGCATTCCTCCTTGCTGAAAAAGCGGTTTGCTATATTCATGTTTGCCCTTTTGATTTTTTCAACATCACAGCCGAGGTCCTTGTCAGAAACAGCACAGATGCAGACTTTCCCCGAGTGGGAGAGGTTGAAAAAGAGGCTTTTGTCTGTAAGGTAGGGCTTGCCCTTTTCACCGCAGGTGAGTGAAATCTCCCCGATACCCTCGTTTTTAAGGGCGGTTATCATAAGATACTCTGCGAGAAGGGAGAGCCTTTTGTCATCCTCACGGCGGATTCTGTCAACCTTATGCTGACGCCCGGGTGAAGCCTTACGGTAAAGCCGATCAAGGTCGGCGGGGCTTTTTATTATGTCCGTTGTTGCGTAGTAGAGCCTGGTTTGCATAGCGTTTCGTCCTTAAGTTGAGTTTTTATTATTATAGCATGAAAAGGGTTAATATACAATAAGCATAGTAAAAGCTTTTTCGTACGGCTATTAAGTGTTGACAAATAATACTTTTTGTTGTATACTTACGGGGTTGAAAAAGTCAGACACACATTGAGTCACAAGGAAATTTTGGGAACCACAAGAGGGCGACCAAAGCAATAAGTTGATAAAAATTTAATATCGAGGCGTGGCGCAGTTTGGTAGCGCATCTGCTTTGGGCTTTGAGCCTGACCGCCGCCGGTGGCGGATAAAGGGAGGGCGACAAAGGCGTAGTGGTCAAAATTTCTGTGCCGCACCAAGGCGCAAGGAAATTTTGGGAACCACAAGAGGGCGACCAAAGCAATAAGTTGATAAAATTTAATATCGAGGCGTGGCGCAGTTTGGTAGCGCATCTGCTTTGGGAGCAGAGGGCCGCAGGTTCGAATCCTGTCGCCTCGACCAAATAGAACAAATCCGAACCCTACCGTAACAGGTAAAGGTTCGGATTATTTTTAGTAGTATGCGATTTCCTTTTCGATCCCGTCACCGCGGCTTCATTTTTCTGCGCATTCGTTTATGAACATCGGAATCTGTGCGGAAAGATTTGCCATAAGTGCGTGCTCGGGATAGCTTTTTGAAATGCTTTGGCTGTAGTAGTGTTTTTTGTACTCCTCAACAATGCCATCAAAATCCTTGCCCTCACTGTGAGCCTTTACAATGAGGTCTTTGCACTCATTTGTAACCCTTCTCGACTCTTTGAGATAGGTGTTTATGTGCTCGCCGTAAAGAATACCGCTGTGTGGGATGAGAATTTCCTCGAGGTCAAGTCCGAGTGCCTTTTCGATGGAGTCGAGTGTGATTTGGTAACCGATGAGGCAGCCGGGGAAAACCTTCATTTCGTTTGCGTAAATGCCGAGAGTCTCGCAGGAAACAAGGAGCTTTTCCTTTGTGAAATAAAAGCCCATACAGCATTTTGTGTGACCGGGGAAGGCGACAGCTCTGACTCTTTCATCGCCAAGGAGGATTTCCTCACCGTCAGTTAGCACGATGTCACAGTAAAGAAGCTCCGTAAGGTCATCACCTTCGTTTTCACCGTAGGCCTTTGCCGCCTTGCAATCCATTTCGTACATTTTTACCCTTGCCGTAGGCTTTGTAAGGATGTAATTGCAGTACTCACTGCCGATAACCTTCACATCGGGGAAGGCTCTTTTAAGCTCAGGGATACCCATTGCGTGGTCGTAATGGGAGTGAGTGAGAAGTATGTAATCCAGCCTTTCATCCTTAAGCTCTTTTCTGATGTTTTCAGTCAGCCTTTTACTGCAGAAGGCAAAGCCCGAGTCAACAAGGATGTTTGCTCTGCTGCCGCGGATAAGAAAACAGTCTCCGCCCACTGGGCCGAGACAGTTTGTGATTTTAAGCTTTGAGCGTTGAGGATCTTGTAATTTGTCAATAACCTCTGTCATTTTTTTATTCTCAACCTTTCGTCGCGAAGACCTTCCATAATGTAGCTTTTTGCCTTTACGGCGGCGGCTACGGAGGTGGCATCAACGCCTTTGAGGGGATAATCAATGCCAAGGGATTCGTACTTTCCGACACCCATTGTGTGGTAGGGGATTACGTCAAGTGCCTTCAGGCAGGTGAATTTTGCAAGGTATCTGCCGAGGCTTAAAAGGTCTTCTTTTTTGTCGGTATAGCCTTCAACAATAACATGCCTTACCCAGAAGGGTTTGCCGTTTTCCTCAAGGAATGAGGCAAAATCAAGGACATTTGAGTTACCTGTGCCTGTGAGTCTTTTGTGAGCCTCACTGTCAGAATGCTTGATGTCAAGCATGACAAGGTCGGTGTGCTTCATAAGCTCATTGAATTTCTTTATGCAGTCCTCACTTTTTTTATTGAAGGTGATACCCGATGTATCAAGGCAGGTGTGAATGCCCTTTTCCTTTGCTATTGTGAAAAGCTCTGTGACAAAGTCAATTTGCAAAAGAGGCTCACCACCGGTTACAGTGATGCCGCCTCTTTTGTAGAAGTCACGGTTTTTATCGTACTCCTCAAGAATCTCCCCGACGGACATAGCTTCGCCCTTGCCTGTTTCCCAGGTGTCGGGATTGTGGCAATAAAGGCAACGCAAGGGACAGCCCTGAAGAAAAACAACAAGGCGGATGCCCGGGCCGTCAACAGTGCCGAAGGATTCCAGAGAGTGAATATATCCGTTCATAGCTTAAATTTCGTCGTGGAAGGTTCGTGAGATAACCTCATCCTGCTGCTCCTTTGTGAGCTTGATGAAGTTAACAGCGTAACCGCTTACACGTACGGTAAGCTGAGGGTACTTTTCGGGATGCTTCTGTGCATCAAGAAGAGTTTCCTTTGTAAAGACGTTGACATTCAAGTGATGTCCGCCTTTTTTTACATAACCGTCAAGAAGAGAGACTAAGTTGTCGATCTGTTGAGGTGTTGCTGCCATTTTAGTTTCCTCCTTAATTTGTTTGTTTTATTATTCTCTGTCCAGTCCCTCAAAGAGTGTCGGAGTTGAGCAGGCGCCGGAAATGCAGTCGATGTCAATGTCGCCTGAGAAGATCCTGTCATCCTTGCCGAGAGCTCCGGGAATGATGGAGAATGTGTTTGAAATGCCGTCCTGTGCGTCGATGAAGGGAAGCTTTGCAACGGAGGCAAGTGATGCAACTGCGCCGTGGGTGTCACGTCTGTGCATGGGGTTTGCACCGGGAGCGAAGGCCTCGCCCTTCTTTCTGCCGTCGGGAGTTGCACCGGTGTTCTTACCGTAAACGACATTTGATGTGATTGTAAGAATTGAAGTGGTGGGAATGCTGTCACGATAGGTGTGATTCTTTCTGATGTGCTCCATGAAGCGGTGCACCACGTTGTAAGCGATTGAGTCAACACGGTCATCGTCGTTGCCGTACTTGGGGAAGTCGCCCTCAACCTCGTAATCGGTTGCGATGCCCTGCTCGTTGCGGATTACCCTGACCTTTGCGTATTTGATTGCTGAAAGGGAGTCTGCAACAACGGAAAGACCAGCGATGCCTGTTGCAAACCAACGGGTGACCTTCTTGTCGTGAAGCGCCATCTGGATCTTTTCGTAGCAGTATTTATCGTGCATATAGTGAATGATGTTAAGGGTGTTGACATAGACGCCTGCAAGCCACTTCATCATTTCGTCGTAACGCTTCATAACCTCGTCATAATCGAGGTATTCGCTTGTGATGGGTCTGTATTCGGGAGCAACCTGCTTGCCTGAAATTTCGTCAACACCGCCGTTAATGGCATAAAGCAGACATTTTGCAAGGTTTGCTCTTGCACCGAAGAACTGCATTTCCTTGCCGACTCTCATTGATGAGACACAGCAGGCGATAGCGTAATCATCACCGTGGGTAAAGCGCATCAGGTCGTCATTTTCGTATTGAACCGATGAGGTTTCAATTGAGATTCTTGCGCAGAAGCGCTTGAAGTTTTCGGGGAGGTTGATGCTCCAGAGAACCGTGAGGTTTGGTTCGGGAGCTGCGCCGAGGTTTTCAAGGGTGTGCAGGTAACGGTAGGACATCTTTGTAACAAGGTGTCTGCCGTCGATTGCAACGCCGCCGATCGATTCGGTTACCCACTGGGGATCACCTGAGAAAAGGGCGTTGTATTCGGGGGTACGCGCGAATTTGATCAGTCGCAGCTTCATTATGAAGTGATCGACCATTTCCTGAATTTCAGTTTCATTGAAAACGCCGTTTTTAAGATCTCTTTCGGCGTAGATGTCAAGGAAGGTTGAGGTTCTTCCGAGACTCATTGCAGCACCGTTCTGCTCCTTCACGGCGGCAAGGTAACCGAAGTAAAGCCACTGGATTGCTTCCTTTGTGTCCCCGGCGGGTCTTGAAATGTCAAAGCCGTAGCTCATTGCCATTTTCTTGAGGTCCTCAAGGGCACGGATCTGCTCGGAAAGCTCCTCACGGTCACGGATGACCTGGGAGTACATTGCGCTTCTTGTGGTTTCCTTCTGCTCCATTTTGTCAGCAATAAGGCGGTCAACACCGTAAAGGGCAACACGGCGGTAGTCGCCGATTATTCTGCCTCTGCCGTAAGCGTCGGGAAGTCCCGTGATGATGTGGCTTGAACGGCAGGCTCTCATTTCGGGAGTGTAGGCATCGAAGACACCTGCGTTGTGGGTTTTTCTGTGGATTGTGAAAAACTCTTTGATGGTGGGATCGATTTCGTAGCCGTTGTCCTTGCATGCCTTTTCCGCCATGCGGATTCCGCCGTAGGGCATCAGAGCGCGCTTGAAGGGCTTGTCTGTCTGGAAGCCGACGATGGTTTCCTTTTCTTTATCAAGATAGCCGGGAGCGTGAGAAGTGATTGTGGAAATGACATTGGTGTCCATATCGAGAACACCGCCTGCCTCTCTTTCCTTTTTTGAAAGCTCGAGCACCTGCTCCCAGAGCTCTTCTGTTTTTTTTGTGGGGCCTGCGAGGAAATCCTCGTTGCCGTCGTAGGGAGTGTAGTTGTGCTTGATGAAGCTTCTGACATTGATTTCCTTTGACCAGGTGCCTTCTTCAAAGCCCTTCCATTCCTCAAAATTATAGTTCATTGTGCTGTTCCCTCTTTTTCACTGTTTTACAAAAGTTATTATATCATAAAGCATTCCCTCGGTCAACAAAACTATGCCCAAGAATAACTTAAAAATTAAGGAAATAATGTGTAAATTTGACATTAGTAGTGAGTAGTAAGTAGTAAGGAACCCCTTGACATCTCCCCCCCTTCAGGGGAGAAATTCAAAAATCAGATATATCCGGTACCGCGACCGCAATTCTGAGTTCTCCGTGCGGTACCCACAAAAAAGTCACGCACAGTATTTACTCGCGCGTGACTACTGACTATTTAATTAGGGGCTAGGAAAAAATGCGCAGAATGAACAAACCGAGCCAAAATAAAGCTTTTGCTTTATTTTGGGTTACCCGACGGCGTACAGAGGTACTTAAGAGGGCGAGGTTTGTTTATAGCAAAAAACGCAAAAACCTTGTTTTTGCCTCTTTTAATAATTTTTATTGTTTAAAGGGTTTCTTTGGCAGTTGAAAACCGAAAGAAACCCTTTAGTTATCTTGTTTTATGCGGTCTGCACTTTTTTTACAGCCCCTCCTTACTACTTACTACTTTTTCTGCCCATAATACGCATTTGGGCCGTGCTTTCTCATATAATGCTTGTCAAGCAGGTACTGCTCAATGGGCTCCTTTTGGGGATTGAGCATCTCTGCGTGATAAGCCATATTGGCAACAGTTTCCATTACAACGGCATTGTGAACTGCTTGCTTGGGATTCTTACCCCAGGCGAAGGGGCCGTGCTTGTAAACAACAACACCGGGAACAGCCATGGGATCGATGTCCTCGAAGGCTTCGATGATGACGGTGCCTGTTTCCTTTTCGTAAGCTCTTTCAACCTCGTCGGGTGTGAGCTGACGGGTGCAGGGGATTGCACCGTAAAAGTAATCGGCGTGGGTCGTGCCATAAGCAGGGATGCTTCTTCCAGCCTGTGCCCAGGAGGTTGCCCAGGGGGAGTGGGTGTGGATCACACCGCCGATTCCGGGGAAGGCCTTGTAAAGCTCAATATGAGTCGGTGTGTCCGAGGAGGGGTTGAGTCTGCCCTCGACAACATTTCCCTCAAGGTCAACAACGACCATGTCGTCGTCGGTCATAACATCGTACTCAACGCCGCTGGGCTTGATTACGATGAGTCCCTTTTCACGGTCAATGCCGCTGACATTTCCCCAGGTGAAGGTTACAAGGTTGTATTTCGGTAAGCTGAGGTTAGCCTCAAGAACTTCCTTTTTGAGTTGTTCGAGCATTTTTGTTTCTCCTTTCAGATTATGAACGTAGTCACGCTGTAGGGTTTGAGGGTGGCAGAAAGAACATCGCCGTCAAGCCCGGTTTCGCCGAGCTCCTTCCAGTTTTCGCCCTTTTCAAGGCTTCCGCTTGTACGGATGACACGAAAGCACCTTTTGGGTGAAAATTCACGGACATCAAGGGAGAGGCTTCTTTCCTTTTTGCTGTCATTTACGGCAACGATTACAAGTCTGCTGTCAGCCTCATCGTAAGCGCCGAGGGTAAGTTTGTTAATGGGAATAAGAGTCATTCCCGGACGGATGTAACGGGTGAACTGACCGAAGCAGTAATATTTCTGTGAGAGAAGTATTACTCTTTTGTCAAAATCACAAGAGGCAACACCCCAGAAGCCTCTCGTCATATCGACCTGAGGGCCATCGTAGTTTCCGTCAAAGGGCTCGCTGCCCGTGTATGAGCCGATTGTCTGCCACATAATCCACGCCTGAGGTGAAAGCTTTGTAAGATCCTCGATGATCTTTTTTGAAAACCACAGTCCCGGGCCCATTCCGTTTTTACAGCTTCTTACACTGTTGCTCCAGTCCGTTTCCGTCATCCAGAGGGGGATTTTTCTCTCTCTTGCGAAGGTGCCGAGACGTTTCCACGCTCTTTCGTAGGTGTGGACACTCAGTCGGTCAATGTGCTCCCACGCCTCCTTCGAGTAGCCCTTTATGGCGGCAAGCTGCAAACGGCAGTTGGTTTCGTCGCTTGCAGTGATGTGAGTGTGGGTAAGGCCTCTTTGCTTCATTGCCTTGCTTGTTGCAATGAGGATTCTGTTCTGGCTTTCGCCTGCATCAAAGTGACAGCCCTCCTGCTTAACGGAGCCCTCACGCCAGTAGTTGGTGTTGGGCTCGTTCATTGCGGCGAGGCTTTTGACGGTGATGCCCTCGTTCTTTTCAAGGTGAAGGCAGACATCGGCAAGGTAAGAGGCGAACTCGTCGATGCACTCATTTTTAAGGTTGTCGCTTACGGCGTCACTGCTTCCGCTTGAGCAGCCGCTTACGGTCATAAAGTAAGGTGGCGAGTTTGAAAAAGCCTCCACAAAGGCATCGTCCCCTGCGGCGGCAACACAGCGCTTTGTGACATTCAGCTGATTGCGGTCAGCGTGGGGATTGAAGATTGTTTCGCCCTTTTCACTGAGGCTTACCCAGCCGGGAATTTTCGAATCGGTGCGGGTGATGTGGTTGTGGGTGGGGTTGTCACCGCCGCCGATGTTATAGCGCATAATGTTAAGTCCGAGACCTTCCTTTGAGTAAAAAAGGTCAGCGGCAGACTGTGAGAGTTCATCGTCAAAGCCGAGTCGGTGAGCCCACCAGCAAAGACTTGTACCCCATCCTTCAAAAGGACGGGGTGCAAGTGAGCTCTTTTTTAAAATTACCGTATCCATTTTTACATCATACCGTAAAAGCCTGTTTCATCAAGGAGTGTTACGCCCTTGTCGGTCAGAGCCTTTGCGGCAACATCGTTGTCGGCAACACGGAGAATGACATAGGCTTTCTTTGTGTCTCTTGAAATGAAGGCGTACATATACTCAACGTCGATGCCTGCATCGGCAAGAATTCTCATCGGTACGCTGAATGAACCGGGAGTATCGTCGATGCCTACGGCTATAACATTTGTGATTGAAACGGTGAGACCTGCCTCTTTGAGAGTGAGGGCGGCTTCTTCGGGCTTGTCAACGATGAGGCGGAGAATACCGAAGTCTGTTGTGTCGGCAATTGAAAGGGCGCGGATGTCGATTCCTGCATTGCCGATGGTTTCGGTGATTTCGGCAAGTCTGCCTGCTTTGTTTTCAACGAAAATGGAAATCTGCTTGATAATCATAATGTTTTCTCCTTTCATTAATTAAATCTTGCGGTTATCAATAACTCTCTTTGCCTTGCCTTCCGAACGGGGAAGTGAGCCGGGAGCCATAAGGCGTACCTTTGCGTGGATGTTGAGGGTTGACTGAAGAGCATTTTCGATTGTCTTTTCAGTCTTTTCCATACCCTTGACTGTATCGGAGAACATATCGGGATTCATCTCAACCTGAACCTCCATTGTGTCAAGGCTGCCCTTACGGTCAACGATGATGAGGTAGTTGGGGTTCATATTCAGTGAAAGAAGCACGTGCTCAACCTGTGAGGGGAAGACGTTGATTCCGCGGATGATGAGCATATCATCGCTTCTGCCCTTGGGCTTTTCCATTCTGACGGTTGTTCTTCCGCAGGCACACTGTTCTCTTGTCAGTGCACAGATGTCTCTTGTTCGGTATCTTACGAGGGGAAGAGCCTCTTTTCCTATGCAGGTGAAAACAAGCTCGCCGTACTGCCCGTCAGGGAGAACCTCGCCCGTGTCGGGATCAATGATTTCGGGGTAGAAATAGTCCTCGCAGATGTGAAGACCGTTCTGACATTCACAGTTGTAGGCAACACCGGGACCTGCAATTTCGGAAAGTCCGTAAATGTCGTATGCCTTGATGTCGAGAAGCTCTTCAATCTGCTTTCTCATTTCGTCAGTCCAGGGCTCTGCGCCGAAAATGCCTGCACGTACCTTGAGGGTTTTGGGATCAATACCCATATCACGGATTGTTTCACCGATAAACATTGCATAAGAAGGAGTACAGCAGAGAATGTCCGAGCCGAAGTCCTGAAGCATCTGAATCTGTCTCTGAGTATTACCCGATGAAGCGGGAAGTGCTGTTGCACCCATATATTCTGCACCGTAGTGAAGACCGAGACCGCCGGTGAAAAGACCGTAGCCGTAGGAAACGTGAATGGTGTCATTCTTTGTACCGCCTGCAGCACAGATTGCTCTTGCGGCGCCGTCTGCCCAGACATCGATGTCAGCCTTTGTGTAGCCTACAACGGTGGGCTTACCGGTTGTGCCTGAGGATGCGTGAATTCTTACAAGCTCGTCCTTCTTGCAGGCAAAAAGACCGAAGGGGTAGTTGTCACGAAGGTCAGTCTTGACTGTGAAGGGAAGCTTTGTGATGTCATCAATTGAGTGGATGTCCTCGGGCTTTAAGCCGATTTCATCGAACTTCTTTTTGTAAAACGGGATGTTTTCGTAAGCGTTCTTCACCATTTTGATGAGTCTTGCTGATTGAAGGGCACGGAGATAATCTCTGGAGGCACATTCAATTTCGGGTTTGAAAATTGCCATTTTTATCACTCCTTTTAATTTCCGTATCCAAGCTCAAAGGCCCTGAGGTTTGTCTCAACGGTTTTCGGCGGTACGGTTGATTTAATGGTTTCAATCCAGGTTTCCTTGTCAATTCCAAGGAAGGGGACTGCCGCACCTAAAAGCACAATGTTTGCACATTTTGCGGTGCCTGCCTCAAGGGCAAGTGAAAGTGCATCAAGGGAAACAAGACGGATGTTCTTTTCCTCGATTTTCTTAAGTATTTCCTCGGGATATTCTGCTTTACCCATAATTACGGGCATGGGATCAATGCGCTGGGTGCTTGAGATAAGAACACCGCCCTTTTTTAGGTAAGGAAGCCAACGGGCCGATTCAAGCTGCTCAAAGGAGATAATGATGTCAGCCTCGCCCTTTTCGATTACGGGGGAGTAGACCTTGTCGCCGTAGCGCACGTAGGTTACAACACTGCCGCCACGCTGACTCATTCCGTGAACCTCGCTGACCTTTACGTCAAAGCCTTTTTCCATAAAGCATTTACCCATAAGCTTTGAGGCAAGGAGTGTACCCTGACCGCCGACACCGACGATGAGAATGTTTTTTGTTTCCATCAGTTTGTACCTCCTTTTTTAATTGCGTCAAATCTGCAGGCCTCTGCACAGACGCCGCAGCCTACACACTGGGTGTTGTCGATGAGTGCGATGCCCTTGCCGTCAGTCTTTTTGCCCTGGGAAAGAGCCGGACAGCCGACAGAAAGACAAGCCTTACAGCCGATGCACTTTTCCTCGTCGATTACAACGGGAGCAGAGTGCTTTACTGTTTTAAGAAGAGCGCAGGGACGGCGTGAGATGATAAGTGAGGGCTCGTCCTTCTGAAGCTCTGCCTTTACTGTTTCCTTGGTTGTTTTAACATCAAAGGGGTCAACAACTGCCACATTCTTGAAGCCGACTGCTTTTGCAAGAGCCTCAAGGTCAACACTTACGGTGGGGTCGCCCTTGATTGTAAGGCCGTTTGCAGGGTTATTCTGGTGGCCTGTCATACCTGTGATGGAGTTATCAAGGACAATTACGGTTGAAATGCCCTTGTTATATGCGATGTCGATAAGACCTGTGATGCCTGAGTGGATGAAGGTTGAGTCACCGATTACGGCAACACTCTTTTTAGCCTGCTCAGAGCCTCTTGCGGTGTTGAAGCCGTGAAGGGCGCTTACGGATGCACCCATGCACACACAGCTATCAAGCATTGAAAGGGGAGCCTGAGCGCCGAGGGTGTAGCAGCCAATGTCACCGCTTACGTAAAGTCCCATTCCCTTAAGGGAGTAGAAGAGACCTCTGTGGGGACAGCCTGCGCAAAGCACGGGAGGACGTGCAGGTACGTCCTCTGAGAAGGAATCAAAATCTGCCTTTTTGTCTGTAAGAGCATCAAGAACTGTCTTGTGTGAAAATTCGCCGAGAAGGGAGAAGAGCTTTTTACCCTTTACCTTGAGTCCAAGCTTGATGCAGTGAGTTTCGATGATGTCGTCAAGCTCCTCGATTACAACAAGCTCCTCAACCTTATCTGCAAAGTCCTTTATGAGCTTTACGGGAAGGGGGTTAACCATACCGAGCTTGAGGTAGCTTGCATTTTCTCCCATTGCCTCACGGGCATAAACATAAGCTGAGCCTGCGGCAACGATTCCAAGCTTTTCAGAGTTCATTTCAATTTTATTGATGCCGAGCTCAACTGCTTCGGTGTCGGCAAAGTCGGTCATAGCTTTAAGGCGTGCTTCAACCTTAACGTGAGCACCTCTTGCCATTGCAGGCATCATAACGTTTTTCATAACATCCTTCTTGTAGTCCTTAAGGGGGATGTCCTTTCTGTCGTAAAGCTCCACGATTGAACGTGCGTGGGAGATTCTTGTGGAAAGTCGAAGGAGCATCGGGGTATCAAAGCGCTCCGAAAGGTCAAAGGCGAGCTTTGTGAAAAGGCTGCACTCAGCTGAATCCGAGGGCTCGAGCATCGGTGTTTTTGATGCAATTGCGTGGTGACGGGAATCCTGCTCATTCTGGGATGAGTGCATGCCCGGGTCATCGGCAACGGCACAGACCATACCGCCGTTGACTCCGATGTAGGATGCAGTGTAAAGGGGGTCAGCAGCAACGTTGAGGCCGACGTGCTTCATTGCACAGAAGCTTCTTGCACCGCCGAGAGCTGCACCGAAGGCAACCTCGAAGGCAACCTTTTCGCTGGGCGCCCATTCGCTGTACATTTCGTTATATTTGCTTGCAAATTCGGTAATTTCCGTGCTGGGGGTGCCGGGGTAGGAGGAGATGACATTTACTCCTGCCTCAAAAAGACCTCTGGCAACGGCTTCATTACCGAGCATAAGGGATTTGTTCATAGGTTTATACTCCTTTGGAGCAATCCGGATTTCTAAATTCGGAATTGCGCTTTGATTTTTCTTATTCTTTTTTATTGTAATTTTTGTATCGGGGTAAGTTGCGCTATGTCGTCTTACGGCGATTGGGATGGGCTACTACTGTCTGAGATGATTTCTTGCCTCTTGGGAGAGGTGGCAGACCGTAAGGTCTGACGGAGTGGGAAATTCCGAATTCCGAATTTCAAATTTACTGCTTCCTCAGATCAAGTATTCTCTTCGCCTTACCCGTGAAGCGTTCGATTGTCTTGGGCTCAACGAGGGTGACCTTAATTTCAATGCCGAGGATAGCCTTGATTCTGTCGTGGATGTTGCGTCTTAATTTTTCAAGCTCGCCGTAAATTTCAAGAAGGGAAGCGTCGATAAGCTCAACTCTTACCTCAAGGGTGTCGGAGAAGCCTTCACGGCGGACAACAAGCTGGTAATGGGGACTGATTGAGTCAATGCCGATGAGGGCGGATTCAATCTGTGTCGGGAAGACGTTTACGCCGCGGATTTTGAGCATATCATCGCTTCTGCCGATGATTTTTGCCATTCTTGCGCTTGTTCTTCCGCATTCGCATTTTTCGTAGTTTATGTTGGTGATGTCCTTTGTTCTGTAGCGGAGCATAGGGATGCCGCGTTTTGTCAGGTTGGTGACAACAAGCTCACCCGTGCTGCCCTTTTCGAGCACATCGCCTGTCTTTGAGTCGATAACCTCGCAAAGGAAGTGGTCCTCGTTGATGTGAAGACCGTTACGCATCACGCATTCACCGCTCATACCGGGACCGTTGAGCTCACTCATGCCATAGTTGTCCGTACAGAAGAAGCCGTTGCCCCAGCTTTCTTCAATCTGCTTTCTCATTTCGGGAGTGCAGCCCTCACTGCCTAAAAGACCGAGCTTGAGCTTGTAAGAGTCGAGGGGGAATTCTATGCCTCTTTCCTTTGCACTTTCTGCAAGGTAGAGACAGTAGGACGGTGTGGCAACGATTGTGTCCGTACCGAAGTCACGCATAAATTTAAGCTGCTTTTCAGTGTTGCCCGAGGAGGTGGGAACAACGGTTGCGCCGATCCTTTCAAGTCCGTAATGAAGACCCAAGGCACCTGTGAACATTCCGTAGCCGAAGCAGATCTGCACGATGCTTTCATCGGATGCACCTGCGGCATAAACGAGACGGGCAACCTGCTCACTCCAGTTGTCAAGGTCCTCTCTTGTGTAGCCGACAACGGTGGGATTGCCTGTTGTGCCTGAGGAGGCGTGGAGGCGGACAAGCTGCTTCGTGGGGACGGAGAACAGTCCGAAGGGGTAGTTGTCACGAAGGTCCTCCTTTGTTGTATAAGGTATGTACTGAATGTCGGAAAGACACTTTATTTTGTCGGCGGTGATGCCGTGCTTTTCAAAGCGGTCGTGATAAAACTTTACGTTTTTGTCGCAGTAATCGACAAGTGCTTTGAGTCTTTCAAGCTGAAGAACTTCAAGCTCCTTTCTGTCCATACATTCAATTTGGGGGTTCCAGATCTGATTTTTCATTGTGTAGTCCTTTCTATATCCTATGAAAAGGTAACCCTATTGAAGAATAAAGTTACCCTACATTATACAACTGACATTCAATTTTTATTTTCGATTAAAGAATTAACGAGAGATAAAATTGTGTTTTTGGATATTTTTTTAAAATGCAAATTGTGGTTGCGGGCATCGTCACCGAAGCGTTCGCAGTGCGAGATGAAGCGAGGTGAGGATGGCGCAGCGGTCAAAATCGCTCGGCACTCCAAGCCGACAAGCGATTTTTGGAAACCGCAAGAGGGGAAAGATAAACAATCGAAAAAGGGGGGTGTCAGCAAAGCTGACAGAGGGTTCTTACGGTCTGAGGGAGAGGGCAATTCCGAATTCTCACACTTTTGTTTCTACTCTGTAAAACTCTTCAAAAGCCTCTTTATCTCCCTTGCTTGCTTTGGTGACTGCAATGCACATAACGATGGAAATGATCATTGCAAGGCAGGCGAAGTGGGGACCAAGGTCCATGATTTTTCCAAAAAGGGGAAGAGAAGCCTCAATGCCGCAAAGCTTGCAGACAACGGGAGGAAGTGCGGTAATGAAGCCGGAAACGATTCCTGCCCAGGCACCCTTTGTGCTGAGCTTTTTCCAGTAAAGTGAAAGAGCGTAGGGGGCAAGGAAGGAGCCGGAGATAATGCCCCAGGAGTAGGACATCATGTCGAGGATGGGGGTGTTGCTGTTTGCGATGATGTAAGAGAAAACAACGAAAACGGCACAAAGAAGCTTTGTGATTTTGCCCTCCTTGATTTTGTTGTCGGTCTTCATCACAACGGGAGCAATGAAGTCCATTGTGAGAGTTGAGGTTGCGGTGATTGTGATTGAGGAAAGGGTGGAAACCGATGCAGCAATCAGAAGAACGAGAATTACGCCGATGAGAATGTCGGAAATCTCACTCATTTTAAGCATATTTGGGATGAGGTAGTCGGTTTTGCCTGCACCCGCACCGGGGATTTCGTCAAGTGAGCCGAAGAAAAGGTGGGCAAGTGAGCCGATGAAGTAACCGCCGCCTGCAACAACAAAGGCAAAGAAGGTGGAAATTACGGTGCCGCGCTTTACCTCGTGGTTGTCCCGGATGCCGTAGTACTTGTGAATCATCTGAGGAAGGCCCCAGGTGCCGAAGGAGGTCATGAGCACCGTTGCCCAGAGTCCCACATGGCTTGCAGGGGTGAGGTTGAGGTTTTCCGTTTCCCTGGCGATTGCTGAAAGTCCTTCGGTAAAGCCTCCGACGGTGTCACTGTTCATAACAGAGATGATGAGAAGTACAACGCCGACAAGCATTATTAATCCCTGAACGAAGTCAGCCTTGAGGGTTGCACCGTAGCCGCCGAGAATTACAATGAGAAGCGATGCAATGGCAATTACGACCATGCACACCGTTTCGTCAACGCCCAGAAGCACCGAGCAGACGCTTGTCAGTCCCTTGTAAACAGAGGCTGAGTAGGGAATGAGGAAAAGGAAGATGACTGCAACACAGAAGCTTTTCATTTTTTTGCTATTGAAGCGCTTTTCGAAAAACTGGGGCATTGATTTGATTTTGTGCTGCCTTGTAAGCTCTCTTGTTCTTTTTGCAAGCACAACCCAGGCAAGCAGCGAGCCGATTACCGCATTGCCGATGCCGGGGAGAATACCCCAAAGACCGTACTTCCAGCCTGTGCCGCCTGCATAGCCGATGAACATTACGGCTGAGAAGTAAGCCGTACCGTATGAAAAGGCGGAAAGCCATGCACCTGCGTTACGCTTTCCAACGGTGAATTCGGTGATGGTGTTGGATTTTTTTGAGTTGAGAAGACCGACGGCTCCGATGAAAAGGATGTAAACGCCGATGGTAAGCCAGATGATGGTTTGCTGTGTCATTGTAATCGCCTCGATTTAACGCTTTAGTATTTTAAACCTTTAAAGATTTAAAGTGATAGAGCGATTATAATACAAAAGGAGGAGATTGTCAAGCATCTTTGAGAAAAAAGCTTTTTTAAAATTGCTTCTGATAACAAAACACCGTCAGATTTTACTCCGGCGGTGTTCATTTTCATTATTTGATTCTCCGTGTCCTTACTACTTACTACTGCATTCCTCGGCGCTTATCACTCCAGCTCAAAGGCACCGGTGTAAAGCTGATAGTACTTGCCCTTTTTCTCAACAAGGTCGTTGTGAGTGCCTCTTTCGATGATGACACCGTTTTCAAGCACCATAATGACATCGGAGTTCATAACCGTCGAAAGCCTGTGAGCAATGACAAAGACCGTCCTGCCCTTCATCAGCGCATCCATACCCCTTTGAACGAGAGCCTCTGTTCTTGTGTCGATTGACGAGGTCGCCTCGTCAAGAATCATTACGGGAGGGTCGGCAACGGCGGCACGGGCGATTGAAATGAGCTGACGCTGTCCCTGCGAAAGGTTTGCACCGTTGTTTGTCAGCATCGTGTCGTAACCCTGAGGCAGGCGGCTGATAAAGGAGTGGGCGTTTGCCTTCTTTGCCGCCTCGATGATCTCCCCGTCGGTGGCGTCAAGGTTGCCGTAACGGATATTGTCCTTGACAGTTCCCGTGAAAAGGTTTGTGTCCTGAAGCACAATGCCGAGCGAACGGCGAAGGTCTGCCTTCTTTATCTTGTTGATGTTGATGCCGTCATAACGGATTTTTCCGTCGGCAAGGTCGTAAAAGCGGTTGATAAGGTTGGTGATTGTGGTTTTTCCTGCACCAGTTGCACCTACAAAGGCAACCTTCTGTCCCGGTTCAGCATAAAGGCTGATGTTGTGAAGAACGATTTTGTCTTCGTTGTAGCCGAAGTCAACATCAAAGAAGCGTACCTCTCCCTCAAGCTTTGAGTAGGTGGTTGTACCGTCCTCGTGAGGATGCTTCCACGCCCAGAGTCCCGTGTGCTCAGGGGTTTCCGTGAGCTTGCCGTCATCACCGTATTTTGCGTTGACGAGAGTGACATATCCCTCGTCCTTTTCGCTTTCGGTGTCAAGCACCTCAAAGATTCTCTTTGCACCTGCCATTGCCATTACAACGGAGTTGAGCTGCTGGGAAATGTGGTTGATGGGCATTGTGAAGGATTTGGAAAGCTGAAGGAAGGCAACTACGCTTCCGACCTCAAGAAAGAAAATACTCTTTTCCGTAAAGCTTCCGTCCGAGGAAAGAACTGCAAGAATACAGCCCGTAATTGCGAGAATGACATACTGAAGATGTCCGAGGTTGTTGTTGACAGGACCGAGGATGTTGACAAACTTGTTTGCACTGTAGGTGTTTTTGAAAAGCTCCTCGTTTTTTCTGTCAAACTCCTCTTTGGTTTTTCCCTCGTGACAGAAAACCTTGATGACCTTCTGTCCCGTTATCATCTCCTCAACGAAGCCGTTTACATCGCCGATGGACTGCTGCTGCTTAAAGAAGAACTTACCGCTGCTTCCTGCGATTTTGCCCGTTGCAATAAGCATAAAGAAAATGCATACAACCACAACTGCTGTCATAGGAATGCTTGTTGCAAGCATTGCACAGAAGGTTGCGGCAATCGTCACCGCCGAGGTGAGAAACTGAGGCACTGACTGGGAAATCATCTGTCTTAAGGTGTCGGTGTCGTTGGTGTAACGGCTCATTATGTCGCCGTGACTGTTACGGTCAAAAAAGCTTACAGGTAGGGTCTGCATATGGGAGAAAAGTCTGTCTCTCACGGCTCTTAAAATGCCCTGGGAGATCACGACCATAAGCCTCTGCTGGCAGAATGCCGAAGTGATGCCGAGAAGGAAAACGAGAGCCATTTTAACAAGCATTGCGGCAAGCGGCGCAAAGTCCGTTGATTTTTCCTTAAGCATGGGGGTAATGTAATCGTCGATGAGTGTTCCCGTGAAGCTTGCCGAGGCGATGCTCGTAAGGGAGGAGACGAAAATACACACAATCACAAGCCCCATAAGAAGAGCGTACTTCTTATCTACAAGGGAGAAAATTCTTTTTATAACCTTCATGTCGAGCTTTTCACCCTTCATTCTCACGGGTGTGCCTCCGTGACGGGACACGGGAGGGCGGGAAGGTACGTTTCTGCTTTGTGTCTGATTACTCACTGTCGTTTCCTCCTTTCTGCTGTGAGAAGTAAACCTCACGGTAAATTGCGTTATTTTCAAGAAGCTCCTTGTGCGTGCCGAAGCCCGACACACCGCCGTCGTCAAGGACTATTATCTTGTCTGCCCCTTCGATTGACGAAATTCTCTGGGCAATGATTATCTTTGTGGTTTCGGGTATATATTCGCTGAAGGCCTTTCTGATTTTTGCATCCGTTGCCGTATCAACGGCACTTGTGGAGTCGTCGAGAATGAGAATTTTCGGCTTTCTGAGAAGTGAACGGGCAATGCAGATTCTCTGCTTCTGACCGCCCGAAACATTGGTGCCTCCCTGCTCTATGAAGGTACCGTAGCCCTCCTCCTTTTCTTCGATGAAGTAATGAGCCTGAGCCGTTTCACAGACCCTGCGTATCTCCTCGTCGGAGGCGTTTTCGTCACCCCAGCGGAGGTTTTCGCTGATTGTGCCCGAGAAGAGCACATTCTTCTGAAGCACCATTGCAACGGCTGAGCGAAGGGTATCAAGGTCGTAGTCTCTGACATCTCTTCCGCCTACTCTGACGGTACCTTTACTTGTGTCGTAAAGTCGGGCAATGAGCTGGACAAGGGTGGTTTTTGATGAGCCCGTTGAGCCGATGATGCCAACGGTTTCACCCGATTCAATGTGCAGGTTTATGTCCTTGAGGCAGTAATTTTCACTTCCCCTGGCATAGGCAAAGGAAACATCTTCAAAGTCAATGCTGCCGTCGTTCACGCTGTAAACGGGATTTTCGGGGTTGACAAGGTCGCTTTTTTCGCTTAAAACCTCGCAGACTCTTTCACCGGCCGCCTTGGACATTGTGAGCATAACAAAAATCATTGAAAGCGCCATAAGGTTCATAAGAATCTGCATTACGTAGGAAAGAAGGGAAACAAGGTCGCCCGTTGTCATTTCTGTTTCACCGCTTCCCACAATCAGTTTTGCACCAAACCAGGCAATCAGCAGGGTGCAGGTATAGGTTGCCGTCTGCATCAGCGGAGCGTTGAAGGCGATGATGTTTTCGGCTCTTTTTGTATCGGAGTAAATCGTGTCTGAAACTGAACGGAACTTCTTTTCCTCTTCGTTTTCACGGACAAAGGATTTTACAACACGGATGCCGTGAAGGTTTTCAGCAACAACGCTGTTAAGCCTGTCATAGGTTTTGAAAACTCTTTTGAAAATCGGATGGGCGTATTTTACAACAAGTCCGAGACCCAGCCCGAGAAGGGGTATGACGCAAAGGAAAACCGAGGAGATTTTGCCGTTGATGCCCAGAGCCATCACAAGGGAGAAAATCAGCATTGCAGGGGAACGCACGGCAATACGGATGATCATCTGGTAGGAGTTCTGCAGGTTGGTGACATCGGTGGTAAGTCTTGTGACGAGACCTGCGGCGGAAAATCTGTCAATATTGGCAAAGGAAAAGCTCTGCACATTGTGGAACATGTCGTGACGGAGGTTTTTGGCAAAGCCTGCCGATGCCTTTGCCGCCGTAACGCCTGCCGCCACACCGAAAAAGAGGCTGAAAAGGCAGAGCACCACAAGGAGTATGCCCGTTTTCACAACGAAGGCGGTGTCTCCCTTATTTATGCCGTCGTCAATCATTTTACCCATCAAAAAGGGTATAAAGACCTCCATAATTACCTCAAGTGAGACAAGAAACGGGGTGAGAATTGACGAAAGCTTATATTCTCTTATACATTTACTCAGCTGCTTTATCATTTTCAGCGCTCATCCTTTCTATATTACCTTTTATTTTATTGAGGGTGAAAACAAAGAATTCCATTTCCTCATCGCTTATGCCCTTTGAAAGCTCCTGCTCCATGTTATCAAAGAATGCCTCAAGCTCACGGTGAAGTCCTTCAGCCTTCGGTGTGAGCTGAATTTTACGAAGTCTCGCGTCGTAGGGCACGCTCTGACGGACAATCAGTCCGTTTTTTTCCATCAGGGAAAGAATGTTGCTTGCCGTTGAGCGTCGGATATCGAACTCCTTTTCAAAGTCCTTCTGGAAAATGTCACGGTCACGGTTACGGTAAAAATAGCCGATTGCTCTGCCGTGGGTGCCTGTCATTTCATCCGCCTGGAGCTTGGCGGTGCCTGTATTTATGTAACGGCACAAAAGCCTTGAGGTACGCCCGAGCTCAAAGCCGATTCTGATTTTTTTCACTGTATCCCCTCCGATTCAACCGCAATAATTTGTTAGTTTGCTAACTATTTATAGATTATATTACGGTCAGGGGAGAATGTCAAGCAAATTCGGAGAGGGGAAATACGGAATTGCGGGGAGTGTTTTGAGCTTTTTATAACATTAAAGGGTTTCTTTGGTAGTTGAAAACCGAAAGAAACCCTTTTGTTATCTTGTTTTATGAGGCTTGGACTTTTTTACATCTACTTTCTTGACTATTTATTACTGCTTACTGTTGCATCGCAGGTGCTCCGGACTCCGGATTCTGCCTTCTCCTTCTTCCTCAGCCACAGAAAAAGAATCACCGCTGCAGGTATGCTTCCCACCACAGCACAGAGCATATCAACATTCGTATCAAAAACTGCCCATTGGTTTTCGTTCTGTGCACCGTGGCCGAAAATTATAAAAAAGAAGGGATCTCTTTCAGGGCTGATGTTGTATGCCTGATTGCACGAGCCAGCCCAGTAATAATCAGCAAAAAACTCGAAAACCTCCCATACAACAATAGCAAAAAAGGAAAAGCCCACCGAGGAATAGGTTCTGAATAAGGGCGAGACCCTGTCGCTTTTGTCAAGAAACATCTGTGCAATTCCGTTGCCTATAAAAACAATCAGAAAGCCTGCAAGCACATGCAGAATCTTGTCCCAGCTTGTAACCTTATGATTCCATTCGAGCCCTTGAGCAAGGAAGGAGCCGAAGAAAATCTGCACATTAAGCCAGGTCTGTGTCCTGAAGGGCAGACGGCAGAAAACTTTCTTCGGGAAAAGCAGAAGCCTTACAAGAGGCACAGTGAAGGTTGCAAGAAGGTTGAGCGCCAGAAGAAGCACATTGGTGTTTGTTCTGTCGTTGATGATGAGCCTTACAAGCACAAAGAGCTGTGCCGCCCTTAAAAGCCACCAGCTTATGTATTCGGCAGCAGTAAGCTCTTTTTTTAGAGCCGTATGCTCACTTTCTATAAAATCAGTTACCCTTTTCATTTTACCTTTTCTCCATAAAACTTAAAAATATTACTTTTGACATAATACCACAAATTTTTCGCAAGTTAAATATTTGAAACACATTTGTAATAAATTATTCCGTAAAATTAAATTTTATGAAACGGCTTTGCAATAATTAACAAAACAAAAGTGGGCGGCTATGTGAGTCTTACACATAGCCGCCCGTGATGTATGATTATTTATTTAAGCTTAACGCTCTTTACACTGCTCCATTGGCTGAAAATTGTCTGGCCGTTTACCTTGCTGTAGGCTCTGGCCTTAAAGTAAATTGTTTTGCCGCTTGCCGACGAGGAGAAGGTCTTTGATGCAATGTCCACATTCTCACCGTAGGACTTCACCTTCTTGTAGGTGCCGTTCTTGCTTGTGGAGTAGTAAAGCTGATAGCCTGTTTCACCGCTGACATCCGTCCATTCAACCGTCGCCTTTGATTTTGAGGGCGAGCTTACATAAACGATTGACGGAGCAACACATTCCGTTGCGGTAAGGAAGGCGGAGGAGGCTGTGCCCCAGAGCACCGTTCCGTCTGAAAGCTTTGTGTAGGGCTTGATCTTGAAGCTGTACTGTGTGCCGGCTTTGAGGTTCTTATCCTTTCTGTAGCTTGTCACGCCCTTGACCGAGGCAATCTGCACATATTTACCCTTTGAGGGACTGTACTGGTAAACTCTGTAGCCCGTTGCACCCGTTGAGGCGGACCATTTGAGGTTGATTACACTCGTTGACTGACTTGCAGAAATTGTTGTCGGAGCCTTGGGAAGAATTGTGAAAAGAAGATACCATGTTCCGTAATATTTGCCCATAAACTTAACTGTAATTGTGTACTCGCCAGGAAGCTTTCTTCCGCTTGCATAGGTATAGTCAACGATATAATCCGTACCCTTTACAAGATCTATACCCCGGCTGTCCTTAACGATAACGGAGGGCGTTCTTTTCTTGCCGTTATAGGTAACCTCATATGAGGACAGCTTGAGAGTTGCAACACGGGGCGTAAAGGATGAACACTTGAAGCGACTGCAGGCACATTCCTTAAGGCTTATACCGTCATTCTCACGAGTGGCAATTTCATTAATGTTTGTGGAATAGCTATGGCCCGTGTGGGTTGTATAGCATTTATATCCATTATTTGAAGCGTAAGCTTTTATCGCTGCCGAAGAGCTGTTTGTGTAAAATGCATTTATATAGTAGCCCTCGCCGGTAATAAAAGCATTCGGCTCAATTGTTGTAACCGATGACGGGATATAAAAAGCCGGAGATGACACTAAATCAAATGCTTCTGTGCAAATCTTTTTAAGTCCTGAAGGAAGGTTTATTTTAATGTTGTATGCGCACCAAAAGGCACTCTTTTCAAGGGTTGTAACAGCACAGGACATATCAAGATAGCGAAGATACCACGTGCAGTAAAAAGCGCTTTCTGCTATTTCATTAACAGAATCAGGAATATTGTAAAAACTAACTTCTCTGTAACCAGGATAGGAAACAAGTGTTGTTAGATTCTTGTTATAAAGCACACCGTCAACATCGGTATAATATCTGTTGTAGGGTGAAACTGTATACTTTTTGAGGCCTATGAAATTATAGGGTACAAAGCTTACAAGTGTAGAGGGAATCACGATCTCCTCAAGTGCAAGTTTGCCTCCGCCCCAATACATAATCTTATCAAAATGCGTTACACCCTCTTCGATTACAATCTTTTCAAGAGACTCGCAATCCCCGAAAATTGCCCAACCGATTGCATCGGGTCCAACAAGGGTTCCGGGAACAACACCTACCTTCATACTGCGACAGGCTGCAAAAACATCACTGCCGAGCTTGGTGAGTTTTTTGTTGTAATTGATTGTAACGAGTGAAGTTGCGTCCTTGAATGCACAGTTTTCAATAACCGTAAGATTTGACGGGCAGGTAAAGGTCTTGAGTGCACTTGCACCGTAGAAGCAGTATTCGCCTATTTCGGTAACTGATGACGGAAGGGAAACGGAAGTAAGCTTGTTCATTCCTGCGAAAAGGTAATCGCCGATACGGGTTGTGCCCCTACCGACCGTCACCTTCTTGATGAGGCTGTTATATTCACTCCAGGGCTGACTTGAGGCAGCTGTGAAATCAGGAGTATCTCCCATGCACAGAACCGAAAGGTTGTTTTTGTAATACTGCCAGACCATAGGGCTGTTCCCCTGGAAGTTCATTCCCCAGTTTGCGCCCGGATAGAATTTGTAGCTTTCGAAGCTTTCCTCGTCGCAGGTATAGCATTTTTTATGAGTATATCCGAGCGAGGTTTCGGTTGCAGACACAGTCGTTGTTTTAAATACGTGATTTTCCTTTGCTGCCTTCATAGTTTTTTTGCAGTAATAGCATTTATATTCTATCGTACACTCGGATGTCTGCTTACCGTTAGTGGGATAACAATGCATCTCAACTATCATATCACTGTCTATACCGGTGCCTGTAAAGGGCTGACCGTTATAGGTGAAAACATAGGTATATCCCTGAACAGAAGGAAGAGAAATTGAGCTCGTGTTGGTTGTGTATGTCATTTCATAGTAACCCGGATCTCTGAAGGTGATGCTGTAGGGAGGCTGGTTATCGTAAGTTTTGGTAATGGCCTTTATGCAGACATTGTTATCGCCCATTAAGCTTGAGTCTACCCAACCTGTCCCGGAAGTATAATAGTAGCTTTCTCTGGAAGCGCTGTTAAGCCTTACGTACTCATCTGGTTTTGAATAATCTTTGCCTTCCACATAAATTGAATCCATTTCCAGAACAACAGAAAAGAGCTCACCCTTACTGATGCTTACAGGGTTATTAAGATCGATAAATGTATTGAAAGCAGTATTTCCTTTTTGTGTGTAGGCAAGTGTTCCCTGTGTGGGGTTACTGTAATTTTCCGGAAGATTTTTATATATTTTCAGTGTGTAATCAAAATCTGACATTCCTCCGTAGCTGATCTTTGTTATTTTCTGAGATCCTTCAGATCTGAAAACATTACCGCCGCAAGCATTTTTCTTAACATCTCCGTAGGTATAACCGTTATACATATAAACATTTTCAAAATCTTCAGGCCTGCTTGTTTCAAAGGCATAACAAACTGTACCTATAGTTTTGTCCTCATAAGAAAGCCAGAAGTATCCGTCATTACCCCATCCGGTTCCCCAGCTGTTTTTTATAAGCCAGGCACCATTATTTTTCGGCTTGTATTTTCCGAAATTGTTTTTGCTGAAATTGTCGTCCCAGCCGACAATCGTAACTGCATGGTCCGTAGTATATTCAACAGGACTGTAAGCGCATATTATTTCTCCGGCAGAAGTTTCTACTCCGCCCTTACCGGTATATGTATTGGGGGCAGCAGCAAAAGAAAGGTATACTGAACCTAATTCCATTACCGCAGATTTTACATTTTCTATTTTGGAGTATAAAATGTATTCTATATCTGTCAGTACAGCATCATACATATATCTGTTTTCCAGATTGAAGGTTTTCTTCATGCTTTTGAGCAAATTTGCTTCTGATGAGGTATCAAGGTTGAATCTACTTTCTTTAACAGCTCCGGAAAAACTGAAAAGAACATTTGAGGAATAAAAGGGAGATCCGCCTGCATAAACATTTTCTTCAGTCTTTGACTTCAGACCGTCATTTATTGAGCTCGTGTTTCCGTCAACATAACCGTTAAGGGCATTCCACGTCAGGTGATACTCTGAAAGGTCGATGCTTTTGGCATAGCCCTTCTTGATAAAGTTTGTTTCCATACAGGATATAGTTGCGTGTGCCCAGCATGTTCCGCCTACCTGATCTTCAACAGGCATAACATATCCGTAATCACGTGCATCATAGCTTTTGGGAATTGAAGCTCTGACCTCTCCCGGATTTCCCTTATTGTTGGGAATATATTCCGCTATATCCGGATTAGGTACCTCTGACCCGTCGGCTCTTATCCACATAATGTCCTCAAGTCCGCCGGTACCCTCCTGTCTTACGAGCTCGAAAATTTTACAGTTATCATCATAATAATTAGTTCTGCCTGTAAAGACATAGCCCTCGGGAATGCTCCAGGGCTCTTCTGCCTCATCAGGGCGGTACTCGAATACCTCGGGCTTTTCTTCCTGTGCAGCCTGTACAAGGAAGTCACCGTTCAGGGGCACACAGCTTAAAAGCATAAGCATTACGAGCAGCATTGCAAAAAGTCGTTTACCTGTTTTCATATTTTTCCCTCCTGAAATTATATTAATTTAATTTTATCATAGAAAAATAAAATTTACAACAAAAACAAGAAAAAAAGATGCTTCCGCAACAAGAAATTGAGAAGCATCTTTTATATTTTTATTCCATATTCAGAATTTCTTCAATAGGACCTGCGAAGTCCTTTGAAAGTCTTCCGGGCATTTTGCCGTCCTTGATGAAGGAGCCGAAGAGCAGTCCTTTGTAGTCCGTTGACATCTGGAACTTTGAAATTACTGTTGTAAGAGCCTTCTTCTTGTCCTCATTCTGAAGGAAGCTGCAGTTTTCAAGAGTTACTTCAACTTTTGCCGTTGTCTTTGCGGAGACGGTGAGCTGAAGGGTTTTGCCTTCCTTTTTAAGCTCGGCGTTTACCTTTCTGCCGCCGACTGTCACAGTCACATCGGCATCGGTGATGTCTCTGAGCTTGATTACGTAGGTTCTCTTTTCGGGAGAAACGCTTACATCGCCTTCACCCTTTTCAATGATAAAGCTTACCTTGTCGCCATCTTCCTTTACCGTGAAAGCAGTCTTAAGGTATGCGCCCTGCTGATAGGAAAGACTCTCGCCGTCGTCCTCGTAAAGAATGAAGGTATTGTTGCCTCTGTAAACAAGAAGCTCAAGAGCTTCGGGGTTTGAGCAGTCGTTTGTTCTGTCGTTGACGCTCATGGGAATGATTGCGCCTTCTTTTGCAAGAACGGGAATGTTGTCGATATCACGGTACATTCTGACAAACTGATTGCCCTTGTAAATTCTGCCCGTGAAGATGTCAGTGTAGCGTCCCTCGGGAACCCAGACATTTACGCCTGCAAGGTTTGTGTCCTCTGAGGTGTGCTCTGTGATGGGAGCAACGATAATCTCTGTACCGAAGAAGAATTCATTTCTGCACTTGTAGGCGTTTTCATCCTCGGGATAGTGGTAGTACATCGGCTCGCAGATAGCTCTGCAGTCGTTGTGGGTACGGAAGTTCATTGTGTAAATATAGGGCAGGAGCTTGTGTCTCAGACGCAGGGCATCCTTTGCAATGCGCTCAACGGGACCGCTGTAATTCCAGGGCTCCTTTCCTGCAAACTCGTTGTTTGTGGAGTGAAGTCTCATTACAGGACTGAACACACCGAGCTGTACCCAACGGAGATAGAGCTCATCATCCTTCTTACCCATGCAGTGACCGCCGATGTCGTGGCTCCACCAGGGGTAAGCGATGTTTGATGCCGTTGCAGTAAAGCCGGGCTGGAAATCAAGGCTCTTCCAGGTCTGGGTTGTGTCACCGCTGAAGCCGAGAGGGTAACGCTGACTGCCTGCACCGCAGAAGCGGGAGAGGATGAGAGGTCTGTGGTTGTCCTTGGCATTGTCGAGGAAGTGATAATGGTTGAGAGCCCAGAGGGGATCAAGCCCGGGAGTGTTTGTTCTTGTGCCCTGCTGCCAGTCGATCCACCAGAAATCAACGCCCATCTTCTCAAAGGGATGATGAAGAATGTCAAAGTAGCTTTCGGTGAACTTCTTGTCGGTGATGTCGAACTTGACGGGCTTTTTCTCAAGAGGATTCTGTCCCATTGCACGGCACATCTCCTCGTACTGATCCTCGAACCAGCGTACGCCCATTGAGGGATGGATGTTGAAGGTTACACGGTAATTGTCGTCCTTGAGCTTTTTAAGGAAGCCCTCAGGATCGGGAAAAAGGTCGGTGTTGAAGCTGTAGCCCGTCCAGCCCGTTGACCAGACGTCGTAAACATACTCCATGAAGTTTTTGTGAGGCATAACCTTGTGACTGTCCTTACCGAACTTATCCTTGATGTTTACCCAATGCCAGTCCATATCGACTGTGGCAACGGTGATGGGCACCTCTTCCTCCTTGAATTTATCCATAAGGTCGAGGTATTCCTGCTGTGAGTAAGCCTTATAACGGCTCCACCAGTTGGAAAGAGCGTAACGGGGAATAAGGGGCACCTTGCCCGTCAGTTTGTAAAGAGCAGTTGTTGCTCCGATGTAATCGTTGCCGTAGGCAAAATAGTACTTGTCGCTCTCCTTGTTTTCACGGGGAAGGATTGTGCCGTCAGGCTTGATTGCAAGGGTGTCGCTGTCGTCGAGGATTGCAACGCCCTCACGTGAGCACACGCCGTCGCCGAGAGTGATTATGCCTGCGGTGATGTCAAGCGTACGGCAGGTGCCTTTAAGGTTGCCCTTGTTATAATCAGTGACCGTTCTGCCGTCAACAAGCTTGATGCGAAGCATTTTTCTGTCCCTGAGGCTGTAACGGAAGTTTGCCTTTGTTGTTTTGATTGTGACAATTCCGTTTTCTTCCTTTACCTCGTGCTTCGGACTTTCAAAATCACGGAACCACACGCTCTGTGTAGGCTCGTCGCAGAATTTACCCTTCGACTGATTTTCAACTCTTAAAAGGCAGGGAGTTATAACAGTAAATCTCGTTTCACCGAAAACATACACCTGTTCTTCAGGTGCTTTCGGTGAGCAGTCAATTTTGAATCTTTTTGCGTAGCTGTCCATAGGTTTCTCCTTTGCATAAAATTACATTTTAAATTATACATCTGACCGCCGTTAAAGTCAACAACGAAGCTTTGAATATTTACCGAATACCACCGAAAAGCCGCCGAAGAAAGCAAAACTGTTGAAAAAATTGGCAGCAGATTATATTATATTTCTGCAAGGAGGAATTTCATGAAACTCAGAATTGTAATTGACAAAGACAAAGAAGAACAAATCCTTATTTACTCCCACGAAAAAACACCGCTTATTGAAAGCATTGAGCGACTTGTTGAAGATAACTCCCCAAAGCTTATGGGCTACAGCGAAAAAGGTGCAACAATGCTTTATCCCGATGAAATTTACTGTTTCATAAGTGAAAACGGCAAAACCTACGCCCTGACGGAAAAGGAAAAGCTTGTTATCAAATCCAGGCTTTATGTTATAGAAGGCCGTCTTGATGACGGCTTTGTAAGGCTCAATCAGTCCTGCATTGCAAATATAAGCAAAATCAGACGCTTTGAGGCAAACATTTACGGCTCGCTTACGGTTGTTTTCAAAAACGGCTATAAGGATTATGTTTCACGAAGACAAGTAAAGACAGTTAAAGAAAGGTTAGGTATTTAAAATGAATAAGTATGTAAAGGAATTTTTCCACAGAGGGCTTATTTTCGGCGGTTTCGGTCCGATTATAGTCGGAATCATACTGCTTGCAGTCAATTTGTCAGGCGAAGCGGTCACTCTTACAGCAAAGGATTATCTGATATCCACAGTCTCAATTTATCTTCTGGCATTTATCCACGCCGGCGCATCTGTTTTCAATCAGATTGAGCATTGGAGTCTGCCCAAATCCGTATTCTTCCATTTTTCATCGCTTTATATTGTTTACAGCCTTTGCTACATCATCAATTCGTGGATACCCTTTGAACCTAAGGTGCTTTTGATTTTTACAGCGGTTTTTGTCGGCATTTACTTTGCAGTGTGGGGTATAGTATATGTTTCTGTACGCGGCACAAGCAGAAAGCTCAATGAAAAGCTCAGGTGAGATGCTCCCCGCAACTGCATTGAGAAAGCTTTTTTCCTATTCCTATTGATTTTACCTCAAACTGTGTTATAATTCTTCTGAATAAACCTTGTGAGGTAAAAAGATATGAGTAATAATCCCGTAACCGCAATAATCGTCGGTGCAGGCCACAGAGCCTTTGTTTACAGTGAGCTTGCAAAGGTAAGACCTGACCTTCTTAAAATCGTCGGTGTTGCAGATCCTAATCCCATAAGAAGAAAAAAGGCAATGGACTACTTCGACTTTACAGAAGAAATGTGCTTTGAAAGTGCAAAGGAGCTTGCTGAAAAGGGTAAGCTTGCCGACACAGTCATCAACGGCACAATGGACGAGCAGCACATCGAAACTGCCGTTCCTCTTCTCGAAAAGGGCTATGATATGCTTCTTGAAAAGCCCTTTGCCGTAAACGAAGAGGAAATGCGTCACCTTGTTGATGTGGCAAAGCAGAACGGCTCAAAGGTTATGATCTGCCACGTGCTTCGTTACACGCCCTTTTACTACGGCATAAAGGAAAGAATCGCAAGAGGTGAAATCGGCGACATCATCAACATCCAGACAACGGAGCATGTTTCCTACCATCACCTTTCCACTTCGTATGTCAGAGGCAAGTGGGCAAACAGCGACAAATGCCACACCTCAATGCTCCTTGCAAAATGCTGTCACGACATTGATATTATGATGTGGATGATGGCTGAAACCGAGCCGACACAGATAAGCTCCTTCGGCGGCAAGTACCAGTTTACGCCCGAAAACGCCCCCGAGGGTGCAGGTACAGTCTGTATGAGAGACTGCCCCCACGTGAACACCTGCGTTTACTCCACAAAGAGACTTTACATAGACCATCCCGACCGCTGGAGCTTTTATGTGTGGGATGCTCTCGAACACCTCGAAAGCCCCACAATCGAGGACAAAATCGCGCTTATGAAAACCGACAACCCCTATGCAAGATGCATTTACAAATGCGACAACAATGTTGTTGATCATCAGAGCGTCCTTGTCAATTTCAAAAGCGGTGCAACGGGCACTCACAACATGGTCGGAGGATCTGCCGAGCCGAGAAGAAACATCCACATCGTCGGTACAAAGGGCGAAATCTTCGGCAACTTCGAGGAATCAAAGTTCACGGTGCTGAAAATCAATCCCTCACCCGATGCCCACAACGAGGAATGTGATGTCGAGGTCGTTGACCTTAAGGTCAGCGGTGATATGGTAGGTGCCTATGGCGGTCACGGCGGCGGAGATGAGAGACTCTCCGAGGACTTTGTCAAGTTCATCCGCGGTGAAGAGCCTTCCCTTGCCTGCACCTCGATTTTTGACTCCGTTGCAGGACATTTAAGCGTTTACCTTGCCGACAAATCAAGGGAAAACGGTGGCGCACCCCAGAAGGTTGAATTTTAAAATAAAGGAGAAAACAGTATGAAAAGAATCTTCGCTCTCACCCTTGCACTCATCACAGCCTTAGGTATGTTCGGTCTGGTTGCAGCTGCCGAATCAAATGTAACAAACGGCAACACCGAAAAGGAACCCCTTAAGTTCAACTCCGACGGCTCATTCAAAATTATGCAGATTGCCGACATTCAGGACATCATTATTTTCAAAGGACTTAACCGTCTGTTTATCACAGACCTTGTTGACAAAGAAAAGCCCGATCTCGTTGTTCTCACCGGAGACAACATCTCCAACGGTGCAGGTAAGATCTTCAACTGGTTTGTGGAAAAGAGCATCGACAAGTTTATGAGAATTTTTGAAGAGAAGGGTGTTCCCGTAGCAATCGTTTACGGCAATCACGATGAAGAAAACTGTATGAACAAAGAGGAGCAGTGGGAGGTTTACGAAAAATACAACTGCTTTGTCGGTGTAAGGGACAGTGAGGAGCTTTCGGGCTTCGGCACCTACTACCTTCCCATTAACGCTTCAGACTCCGACAAGCAGAAATTCACCCTCTGGTTCTTCGATTCCCAGGACTATAACAAGGACGAAAGCGTTGGCGGCTACGGCTGTGTTGAAAAGGATCAGATCGAATGGTACATAAAGACCGAAAAGGCACTCACCGAAGCAAACGGAGGCGAAATCATCCCCTCCTTTGCCTTCCAGCACATCATTGTGCCCGAAATTTTTGACGTGCTTTACAAGGTGGGCGAGGCTGACAAGGAAACAGGCGAAATGACAAAGAAGCTTGATGCCCCCGGCCCCGTTTACGGTGAACAGACAATTTCAGAAAACGGCTTTGTTTATGCTTTTCCCGAAAAATACGCTGACGAGGATACCTTCCTGAGTGAAACCTGCTGTCCTCCCAAATACTCAAACGGTCAGGCTGATGCGCTTGTTGACAATGGCAGAGTTCTGGGCATTGCCGTCGGACACGACCACAAGAACTCCTTTGTAATTCCCTACAAGGGCCTTGACATTGTGCAGACACCCACAGCCTCCTTCGGCTCCTACGGTGACATCAACCGTGGTGCAAGAACAATCACACTCAACGAGAAGGATCTGACAAGCTACGAAACCGATGTTATCTTCTTCAGAGATTACTACGACCTTGAGGACGAGGAAATGAAGCTCCGTTTCATCTTCAGCAACGGCGACGGTGAGCGCGGAACCTGGGAAAGACTCAAGGCTTACTTCAAATACATATTCTGATAATGCGGAATGTGGAATTCGGAATTGCGGGAAATTTCTCGGGAAGCCGAAAGTGAGATGCCGACAGATCAGTAATGTTATTTTGATTGTTCGGCGCTCTCCTTGAAAAAGTAAAAAGCAAGGGGATGTAAAAAAACTCGTTTTTTACATCCCC
>JAZSAM010000107.1:0-25417 GCA_045601905.1 Acutalibacteraceae bacterium
TAGCATAAAACGCAAAAACCTTGTTTTTGCCTGCTTTTGCTGATTTTTACAGTTTTAAAGGGTTTCTTTGGTAGTTCAATACCGAAAGAAACCCTTTAGTTATCTTGTTTTATGCGGTCTGCACTTTTTTTACAGCCCCTTCTCAATTTAAAAGCTATGTCTTATTTGAACATATCGATGATCTTATCAAGTGTTCCGTCTGCTTCGAGGTCGGAAACAACACCTGAAATCATATCGATGCCTGCATCAAGAACTGATGTTGTGCCTTCAACTGCAGGAACAGTTGTTGTAGCTGCTTCCTCATAGTATTCATCAGGCTCTTCAAGCTCTTCAAAATCAACAACGATGTCCTCTTCAATTTCGGGAGCCTCAGTTGTAGGAGCAACTACTACAGGAGCCTTCTTACCAATATCAAATGTGACCTTTGCCTTTACAATGTAATCATAAGCGCCGACCTGAACTGTTCTGTCAACAACAATTGAGCTGTTTGCAGCAAGAGTGTCAACGGGAATGATTGCAAGTGCCATAAGTAAGCAGAATACAACGCAAAGAGTCTTTATCGCCTTCTTGTTGCCCTTGAGAACAAGCGCACCGCCTGCTACTGCGAACATAAGAACAGCAATCCAGATAACAGCGTTGAAGCTGTCGCCTGTGCAGGGCTGCTTACAGTAGCAATCCTCGTCACAAGTGCCGTCGCCCTTACATTCGCCCTTCTTGTCGCAATCCTTATCCTTATCACATTCATCTGTGGGAAGGCATTCGTCGTCTGCACAGTCACCTCTGTTGCATTCGTCTGTGGGAAGACAGCCTTCGCCTTCGAGGTCGTTATATTCGTTGCAGTTAGGATCCTCTTCCTTACCGGGCTTCTTGTCGCCCTTGTTGTCATCCTTGTCACAAACAGGAAGATCGGGGATGCGGTCAGCATAAACAGTAAGGCAGATTGTCTTTGTTTCACCTGCATCAAGGTTGAACTTTGCAGTTGTTGATTCGCCCTTTGCAGCGTGGAGACCTTCGGGAATAAGAGTTTCAACAGCGATGTTCTTTACAGCAAAGTCGTTGTTGTTCTTAACCTTTACGGAAATTGCGATGGGCTCTTCCTCAAAGTAAGCATCTGCATTGCTTGTGATTGCCACACTGAGACCGTCCTTTGTTGCAGTACCTGCAGCTGAAGCAGTAACTGCGAAGGAAAGGAGCATGAGAAGTGCAAGCATTATACTTGTGATTTTTTTCATTGTTTTTCTCTCCTCGATTTATTTTTTGTGCGAGAATCTGTATGAAAGTATATTAATATATACTCCCACAATTTTACAGAGGTATCATAACACACTTTTTTTACAAAATCAACTGTTTTTTAATATTTCTTAAAAAAAGCAAAAAAATTCCCGCGTATTTTTTTTTACACGGGAACCTTCTTTTTTTTAAATTACTGTTTTGCGCCGTTATCGAACATTTCAAGAACCTTGACGCTGGCTGCAAAGCAATCTGCAAGGCAGGAAGCATTGAGTGCCTCGGGAGTATCAAGTCTTGTGTGATAAAAATCGGGAAGAGCGTGGTTAAGAGCTGTGATACCGGTTGCTCTCATACCTGCCTGAGCAAAGGCTGCTGAGTCTGTTGCACCGCCGAGAGGAGGAACGAAGCCCTTCTTGCAGGGAATACCGAGCTCCTGACAGGCTTCCATAAACAGATCGGAAACATCCTTGTCAACCTTTACGGTAGAGTTGAGGTCACGGTAGTTAACCATAAGCTGCTCATTCTGTGCGATTGTGTCATAGGAATAAACGAAGGTAGGAACATCATCAAATTCTGCGTGATGCTTTCCTGCCCAAGCTTTTGCACCGCGAAGACCTGCTTCCTCTGAGCCTGTGAGAACAACACCGATTTCTGTGTTTTCAAGCTCAATGCCCTCATCCTTGAGCATCTTGAGAATTGCCATGCCGATGTAGCAGCCTGAAAGGTTGTCGTTTGCACCGTCAACGACTCTCTTTTCATTCCACATAAAGTAAAGACCGAACCAGAACGGAACAAATACAAGAGCTATAAGACCGAGTGTTTTTACAAGTCCGTCGGGAACGATACCCGCAACCTTTGCAACAGAAATTGCGAGTGTATAGAATGCACCGATGAAGCATACTATCATATGTATATCAAAGCCGAGGTATGAGAACTTGTACTTGAAGGGCCACTCCCATGAAGCATCGGGATGACCGTTGAAGATAATTCTGCGCTTTACTTCGCCTGTAGGCTTTTTGAAGCCGGCAACATTATGTCCTGTTTTTTCCTTAAAGAGCTTGTCGACAACCTTTTTATAAAGGCCGAACTGAAGCACGCAAAGGACAAGTCCCAGAACGATAAAAACAATTGACAGCACCGGAACAAAGAAGTAAGAAGCAAGCGCAAGGAAGCAGCAGGAAATTGTGATGTAAATCCAGCCAAGGAAAGCATTGGGATTTTCCTTGAAGCCCTCCACGTAAACACGGTCACAGCCGTATTCCTTCATCTGCTCTGCGGCGTATTCGCAAGCCTGCTTTTCACCGATATCTCCGGGGCCGCGCTTTTCAAATTTTGTGCAGATATGAGTGATTGAATCAATCATATACTGTGCTGCAATGTCTTTTTTGTCAATAATTTTTTTAAGATCCATATATACATTCTCCCTTTCACTAATGTAATCTTACTGAAATAATTTACCACATTATGCAATTAAATTTATTAATATTTTGTAAACGAAACGCCTTTTGACGCAAAAGTATAGAAAAATTTTAAAAAACAGTGAGCCGCATACTTTATTTACGGCTCACTACAGAAATTCATAAAGCTTAACCCAACAATGAAATTTCGCCCTTTAAGAGTCTTTCAATGAATTTTGCAAGCCTTGAAAGGAAATTGAGGAGTAAAGCTATAGGGTTCCTTGCAGGCTTTGCAGCATCTTCATCGGGGCCATCGATTACCTGTAGTGTGTTCGTGCCGTTATAAAGCAGGAACTGGCTGTACTGTCCGCCGCTTACGGTAGCATCCTTGTTCATTACATTCATAGCAAAGTCATTTATTGCTGCGGGGAAGGTTTCGTGATGCATATTTTTGATGAAGTATGAGGTTTCGGGGAAAAGGCAGGTAGCAGCATTTATCTTGAGATCGGGTGAAAGGTAGCTCTTATTCTCAAGGCTGTTGATGTATTTTTCGGAAAGCACGGTGCCGTGATCTGAGCAGGTGGCACCGAAGGACTGTCTTTTAACCGAGGTATTGCCGTCGGAAAGTGCAGTTGCACCTTCATAAACAGGGAAATCGGGGAAATTGTACTTTGAAATTATATAGAAATCAATGCCCTGACGGTCAAGCTCCTTGAGAGTTTCCTCGGCCTTGAGCTGAACATTGTTATAGTAATTATCGCACTTTTCTATGAATCCTGCATATTCATCCTCAACACCCTTAAAAATAAATGCCTTGGCTTCCTCGTATTTTTCGGCAGGAACCATCGCCCAGTATGAGGGCCAGCCTGCAAAAACATCCTTGAGAACAAGAGGGAAAACATCGTCCTTCACGGTTTCCACAAAAAGCTCAAGGGCATCGCCTGTAAGACCGAGAACCTTTACCTCATTGAAAAGCTCTACAGCTGCCATAATTAGGGCGCGTGTTTCCTCATCCTCTATAAGGTCGCCGTTTTCCATATAATAATCGGCAAAATTAGTAATTGCCTGGTCGTCAAGCTCAATATCTCCCGTAAAGGCGGCACCGAGAACATCAATACCGTCAACGGAGGAGGAAAGGTAGGCTACATCGTCAACATTGACAAGGGCATGCTCGGGATAAAGTGTAAGATAGGCCTGAACAACATTTGCGCCGTAGCAACGACCCGTGATGTTTACTTTTTCCTCGCCTGTTACAGTCTTTACTTCTTCAATGTACCTTTTGAGCAGCTCGGCTGTTTCAAGAGGAGAGGTTCGCCAGTCATACCATAAGCGGTAGTCGTATGCACCGTAGTTTGACGATTTTTTCGGCAGTGAGTAGTTATAAGGATGCTCGGGATAGCTTCCGTCGCTGACCTCACCGTTTTTGTCAAGGGGCATTTTGCCCATAGCCTTTATTACTGCCTTGTGAAATTCCTTCGCCCAGGCCTCATAATCATCTGTCATTATGCCAAGGGCGAGCTTCTGAAGACAGGGTCTTATTGCTTCCTTGATAACCTCTGCAGTGTCTACGGAATCGTTGGGGAAAAGATAGGAGCCGTCAGCTGCATAAATGTGAGTAACACGCGCACCTGTTACATAAACCGTAGGGCGCTCCTCATCTGTGGCAAAAGCAGGCACACAAAAGGAAAAAATGAGCAAGCAGCTAAGCAAGAGAGATATTATCTTTTTCATAGTTTGTCCTCCTCGGATTATATCGTTAGGATGATTATAAAAAACTCTTAAGAAAATGTCAACAAAATGTAAACAAATAAAACATTTCTCAACAATTTGTCTTAATGCTGTTGTTTGCTTTGACTTCACAGCCCGTGACGAAATATTTTTACTTTATAAGGAAAAGTTTTTTAGCAAAAGTGTATTTACAACTTGACTAATAAGTGCTAAAATATCAAGTGGTAATTTCTTTGCAAATTATTATTTGAAAAAATAAAATATTCAGGAGGAAAAATCCAATGGCAAGAAAAATGAAAACCATGGACGGTAACAATGCCGCTGCTCACGTTTCCTATGCGTTTACAGAAGTAGCAGGTATTTATCCCATCACACCTTCAAGCCCTATGGCAGACTACGTTGATCAGTGGTCAGCACAGGGACTCAAGAACATTTTCGGCACAAAAGTAAATGTTGTTGAAATGCAGTCAGAGGCAGGTGCTGCAGGTACTGTTCACGGTTCACTCGGTGCAGGCGCACTCACAACAACCTACACAGCTTCACAGGGTCTTCTTCTTATGATCCCCAACATGTACAAAATCGCCGGTGAGCTTCTTCCCTGCGTTTTCCATGTTTCCGCACGTTGTGTAGCATCACACGCTCTTAACATCTTCGGTGACCATTCCGACGTTTATGCCTGCCGTCAGACAGGTTTCGCAATGCTCGCTGAAACAAATACTCAGGAAGTTATGGACATCGGTGCTGTTGCTCATCTCGCATCAATCAAGAGCCGTGTTCCCTTCCTCAACTTCTTTGACGGCTTCCGTACATCCCACGAGCTTCAGAAGATCGAAGTATGGGATTTCGACGACCTCAAGGAAATGACCGACATGGATGCTGTTGAAGCCTTCCGTAAGAGAGCTCTCAACCCCGAGCGTCCCGTAATGCGCGGTTCACACGAAAACGACGACATCTTCTTCCAGAACAGAGAAGCATGCAACAAGTACTACGATGCAGTTCCCGAAATCGTTGAAGAATACATGAACAAGGTCAACGCCAAGATCGGCACTGACTACAAGCTCTTCAACTACTACGGTGCTCCCGATGCTGAAAAGATCATCATCGCTATGGGTTCAATCAACGACGTTGCCGAAGAAGTTATCGACTACCTCACAGCAGCAGGCGAAAAGGTCGGTCTTGTCAAGGTTCGTCTTTACAGACCCTTCTCAGCAAAGCATCTTCTTGCTGCTATCCCCGAAACTGTTAAGAAAATTGCTGTTCTTGACAGAACCAAGGAGCCCGGCTCACTCGGCGAGCCTCTTTACCTCGACGTTGTTACTGCTCTTGCAACAAACGGCAGAGCTGACATCAAGGTAATCGGCGGCCGTTACGGTCTCGGTTCAAAGGATACACCTCCCTCAAGCATCTTTGCAGTATTCAACGAGCTCAAGAAGGATGCTCCCAAGGCTCAGTTCACTCTCGGCATCGTTGACGATGTTACAAACCTTTCACTTGAAGAAGAGGTTGCTCCCAACACAGCTGCAGAAGGCACCATCGAATGTAAGTTCTGGGGTCTCGGCGGTGACGGTACCGTTGGTGCTAACAAGAACTCCATCAAAATCATCGGTGACCATACTGACAAGTACGTTCAGGCTTACTTCCAGTACGACTCAAAGAAGACCGGCGGTATCACAATTTCTCACCTTCGTTTCGGCGACAAGCCCATCAAGAGCCCCTACTACATCAACAAGGCTGACTTTGTTGCATGTCACAACCCCTCATACATCGACAAGGGCTTCAAGATGGTTAACGACGTTAAGCCCGGCGGTGTATTCCTCATCAACTGCCAGTGGTCAGACGAAGAGCTCGACAAGCATCTTGCAGCAGATGCAAAGAGATATATCGCAAAGAACAACATCCAGCTTTATACAGTTAACGCTATTGACCTTGCTGTTAAGGTTGGCATGGGCAAGAGAACAAACACAATTCTCCAGTCCGCATTCTTTGCTCTTGCAAACGTTATGCCTTCAGATGAAGCAATTCAGTATATGAAGGACGCAGCAACAAAGTCCTACTCAAAGAAGGGTCAGGACATCGTTGACGCTAACCACAACGCTATCGATGCAGGTGCAACCGCATTCCATAAGGTTGATGTTCCCGCAGCATGGGCAGATGCAGAAGACTGCACAACAGCTGTCAAGTCAGAAGGTGCTGAAAAGCTCGTTAAGATGGTTGACACAATCCTTAAGCCCGTTGGTCTTATGGAAGGTAGCTCACTTCCCGTTTCTGCTTTCGTTGATCACGCTGACGGTACCTTTGAGCACGGCGCATCAGCTCACGAAAAGAGAGGCGTTGCTGTTCTCGTTCCCGAATGGGATCCCACAACCTGTGCAAAATGTAACCAGTGTGCTTACGTTTGTCCTCACGCTACAATCCGTCCCTTCGCTATGAACGAGGAAGAGGTTGCAGCTGCTCCCGCACAGATGAAGAAGGCTGAAAAGCCCGTTGTTAAAACAAACTACACCTACGCTCTTGCTGTTTCTCCCATGGATTGTATGGGTTGCGGCGTATGTATCGGCGTATGTCCCACAAAGTCACTCAAGATGGTTTCCAAGGAATCACAGCTTGCAGAGCAGGAAGTATTCGATTACTGCGTAGCAAACGTAACAGAAAAGGAAGAAACAACAAAGGTTCTCAACGTTGTTTCCAGCCAGTACAAGAAGCCGCTTCTTGAGTTCTCAGGCTCATGCGCAGGCTGTGCTGAAACTTCATACGCACGTCTTATCACTCAGCTCTTCGGTGACAGAATGTACATCTCCAACGCTACAGGCTGTTCATCAATCTGGGGTGGCCCCGCAGCAACATCACCCTACACCGTTAACAAGGACGGTCACGGTCCTGCATGGGCAAACTCACTCTTCGAGGATAACGCAGAGCACGGTCTCGGTATGTACTATGGCCAGGATGCAATCAGATCAAGACTCATCGACGATGTTAAGGGTATGATCGCTTCCGATGCTTGTGCAGCAGACGTTAAGGCTGCAGGCGAGGAATACCTTGCAACTCTTGACGACGGCGAAAAGAACGCAAAGGCTTCAAAGGCACTCGTTGCAGCTATCGAAGCAGCAGGCGCAAACTGCGACCTTTGCAAGGATGTTCTTGACAACAAGGAATACCTTTCAAAGAAATCCGTATGGATCTTCGGCGGTGACGGCTGGGCATATGATATCGGTTACGGCGGTCTTGACCACGTTCTTGCTTCCGGTAAGAATGTAAACGTAATGGTATTCGACACAGAGGTTTACTCCAATACAGGCGGTCAGGCTTCAAAGGCTTCCAACATCGGTCAGGTTGCACAGTTTGCAGCTGCAGGTAAGGAAATCAACAAGAAGAGCCTTGCTGAAATCGCTATGAGTTACGGTTATGTTTACGTTGCACAGATCGCTATGGGCGCTAACATGGCTCAGACACTCAAGGCAATTCAGGAAGCAGAAGCTTACAACGGTCCCTCACTCATCATCGGCTACTCACCCTGCGAAATGCACTCAATCAAGGGCGGTATGGTTAACTGCCAGGCTGAAATGAAGAAGGCTGTTGAATGCGGCTACTGGAACCTCTTCCGCTTCAATCCTGCTCTTAAGGCAGAAGGCAAGAATCCCTTCACCCTTGACAGCAAGGAGCCCAATGCTGAGTATCAGGCATTCATCAAGAACGAAGCACGTTACACAAGACTTATGCGTGAATTCCCCGACAGAGCAGACGCACTCTTTACAAAGAGTGAAGAAGTTGCTAAGGCAAGATACGCACATCTTCTTAAGCTTAAGGATCTCTACGCTCCCGAAGCATAAGTCGGCTTAAAATAAGCGCACATGAACGCGCTGACGTAACAGTTAAGTTTACAACTAAATCCAAAGAAAGAGCAGGCTGAAGGGTCTGCTCTTTTTCTTCGGGCGCTTGGTGTTTTTTCTCCCTCGGAGTATATTCATACACCTTCGCTCGAAGAAAACACCATCACTGTACACTTCTTTTAAGCCTTGACTCAGGCGGTGCAATCAAAAAAGCGCACATGAACGCGCTGACGTAACAGTTAAGTTTACAACTAAATCCAAATAAAGAGCAGGCTGAAAGGTCTGCTCTTTTCTTTGAAAAGGCTAAAAACAATAAAGTTCTTTTGATTACTTTTCTTTCAAGAAAAGTAACGCCCCGCGGCGAGCGATAAAACAATTGAAATTAAATCTTAGCCGTGATATAATTTAATTGAAAAACACAAAGGAGGTTCCGCAATGAAAAGCAAGAGATTTTTTCTGCTTATTATCCCTGTAATCACGCTAATTCTCGAAGCCCTGCCCTACGGTGCAGTTCTGACCTTCGCTAACCCTGACGGTGAACCAACAAGAAAAACCTTTTCATGTTTCAGCCTCATACCTTTCGGATATGCAAACTTTGCACCGTTCATCACCGCAATAATAACCGTGCTCATTTTTGCTTTTATAGTTGCTTATCTCATCGCAAAAAAAGAATTTATCTGCAAAGAGCTGAAAGGCTTGCTTGCAGTCGCTGTAGCTTTATCACTCTGTCCGCTCGGTTTCGGCTTAGAAAGATTTTCTTTTGTTGCAGCTCTTATTTCTGTCTCCCTTGCAGCAGAGCTCGCATTATTTCTTTACATAAAACCAAACCGTAAACCGAGGTGACATTATGACCAAAAAATTATTTCTTTCAGCCATAACTAAATTTTTCTCAGGTCTGATTCTTGTGGGACTTCTTGTGTTCCTTCCCGCCGGCAGCTTCAGCTACATAAACGGCTGGATTTTTATGGGTATTCTCTTCATTCCGATGCTGCTTGCAGGCATTGTTATGATGATTAAAAATCCCTACCTTCTCAGAAGTCGCCTTGATGCAAAGGAAAAGCAAAAGGAGCAGAGCCTCGTTGTAAAGCTCAGCGGACTGATGTTTCTTTTCGGCTTCATTGTTGCAGGACTGAACTTCCGCTTCTCCTGGCACAAGCTTCCCGATGCCGTTGTGATTGCCGCCTCTGTTCTCTTTCTCATCTCCTACGCTCTTTATGCAGAGGTTATGCGTGAAAACACCTACCTTTCCCGTACAATTGAGGTGCAGGAAAATCAGAAGGTAATCGACACGGGACTCTACGGAATTGTAAGACATCCGATGTACAGTGCAACCTTACTTTTATTTCTCTCAATGCCGCTTGTTTTAGGCTCGGTTTATTCCTTCATCATTTTCCTCGCTTATCCGTTTATAATTGCAAAGAGAATAAAGCATGAGGAAGAATTTTTAGAAAAAGAGCTTGTCGGCTACAAGGAGTACAAGCAAAAGGTAAAGTACAGACTTATACCGTTTATCTGGTAAAAATATTTCAAAAAACTATTGACTCTGACGCAGCGTCATAATATATACTCCTAACCGAGGTGATAAATTTGAAAATGCGTATCAAGGAATTTGCCGACCTTACAGGAGTAAGCGTTCGCACACTTCATTATTACGATGAAATAGGATTGCTTAAGCCTTCTTCAGTTGATGAACTTACAGGTTACCGTTTTTACGGTGAGGATTCACTTCTTCGTATGCAGGAAATCCTCTTTTACCGTGAACTTGACTTTTCCTTAAAGAGCATTGCTGAAATCATATCATCTCCCGATTATGACAAAAACAAAGCCCTTGATGAACAGAAAAAGTTGCTTATCCTGAAAAAAGAACGGCTTAAGAGGCTTATTTCCGCCATCGACACGGCAAAGAAAGGAGAAAACATTATGAAAGCTTTTAACAACACTGAATTTGAAAACCATAAAACCGAGGTAATAGAGAGATGGGGCAACACCGATGCCTTCAAGGAGTACACCGAAAAGAGCAAGACCTACACTAAAAAGGATTTTGACACCGCCTCAGAGGGAATGCATGCAATCTTCGGAGAATTTTCCCTCGTAATGAAAAACGGAACTTCACCCGAAAGCAGCGAAGCTCAGAAGCTTGTGAAAAGGCTTCAGTACTTTATCACGGACAATTTCTACACCTGCACAAAAGAGATTTTATCAGGCTTAGGTCAGATGTATGTCCTTGATGAGCGCTTCAAAGCAAACATCGACAAAAATGCTGACGGAACGGCTGAGTTTGTAAGTGAAGCGATAAAAATTTACTGTAATAGATAATTTTTTCTTTTTTGCAGACACTTGTGTGCTTTTCTTCGTCTTACTTTATGAAACCGGTTTTAATAAAACAGAAAGTGAAATTAAATTATGTCAAAGCTTTACGGCGGATTGCGTGAGCTTAAAAACGGCGGTATGAATTTTGACGATGTACTTACATATTACACCGACATCCCGCTGTGCGTATTCGTTCGCAAAACCGGCATTATAAAAAAGAAAGAAGGAAACAATATGGCAAGAATTATAAATCAGGCAACTATAGACTTAAGAAGCTTCACCCCCGAGGCTCTGAAAAAGATAAAAAGTATAACGAATGTTCATCTTATTATGTTGCCCGAAAATCCGACTCCCGAATTCACCGAGGCTTACACCTCCATAAAAAAGACGAATGTTATGACCGAAATAAATGTTTCTGGTAATGCTTCTATTTTTAACGGTATGACAATTCTCACAAAGAATGACCTTGCCGCAAACAGTCTTGTCGTATGTAACGGCTTAACTGTTCTAAGGGATATACCCGCAGAAATGAATATAAAGGTTATCATAAATGGTTCTTTGGTAAAATCCTCCGATGCTTCCATTGAAGCGCTGAAGATTAATGGCACCATTTATAAAATAGATAATGATTCAAACATTATAAGACCTGCGGCAGAAATCAATTTGGACAGAAATTTTATGAATAATATAAAGGTTAAAACTGTCATTCTCTCCTGCGGAAAAGCAATAATTTCAAATGACATTACGGAAGAAATGCTTTCAGAGAAGCAGTTGAAATTTATTGCCGCAAATAAAATAATTGCCCGCAAGGAGCTTCACGGATACATACAGGCAAACAGCGAAGGGGTAGGCAAAATCTTAACCGCGGAAGAAAAAGAAAAGAAGAAAAAGCTTTTCAGGTGGAAATAAGATGGAAAAGCATCCCTCTGAATTATTCGACGAGCTGTGGAGCAGATACAACCGAAAAATTTACGCCTACTTCCGCCGACAGTTTGACGAGCACACTGCCGAGGATTTGTGTCAGCAGACCTACCTCAACGCGTGGAGATACATATCTGCTTGCTCCGCAGTAAGCATAAAGCAAAACAAGTCATGGCTTTTCGCCGTGGCAAAAAATGTAAAAAACGACCACCTCAGATATGTTAAGCTTCACAGTATGAACTTTAAATATGAAAACCTCTATGAAACGGATATTGCGGTCGAAAACAATATCGACGAAAGTATCGCTTTACAAAAAGCCTTTCAGAAACTCAGCGAAGAAGAAAAACAGCTCATTTCAATGGCTGAACACCTTACCAGTAAGGAAATAGGCTCCGTTCTCGGCATTTCCGCTTCAGCTGTAAGAACACGAATTCAGAAAGCAAAACAGCACCTGAAAGAATTACTTTCAGATTTCTGATTGCAAAACTCCTGATATAATGATATAATCTGTCATTATATCGGGAGTTTTTTCTTTAAGAGGTTATTATATATGGAAACACTTTTTCTCTCTTTGTTTGCAGTTGTGCTTACAGTATGCATCATTTTTGACTTTTCAATAGTCCTCGCTCTTTTGATAGGGCTTTTAATTTTTTCTCTTTACGCAAAGCTCAGAGGATACTCTCTCAGAGCAATCGGCAGAATGATTCTTGACGGGGCAAAAACCTCAAAAAACATTCTCATTGTATTTTTCCTTATCGGCATACTGACTGCCCTATGGCGTGATTGCGGAACAATTCCTACAATTATCTCTTATACGGTAGGCCTCATAAATCCCGGCTCATTTATTTTAATGACCTTTCTTCTCAATTGCCTCGTATCCTTTCTCATCGGCACATCCTTCGGCTCGGCGGCAACAATGGGCGTAATCTGTATGACAATGGGCACTGCAATGGGAGTCAACCCCGTCATTGCAGGCGGTGCAATGCTCTCGGGTGTGCTTTTCGGTGACCGCTGCTCCCCCGTTTCAACAAGCGCTCTTCTTGTAAGTGAGCTTACGGGAACAAGCATTTACGAAAACATAAAAGCGATGTTTAAAACTGCCGCAATCCCCTTTGCCGCAACAGTAATCATTTATGCTGTCTCAGGCTTTTTCACTGACACAGCAGAAGGCAGCACGGACATTGCCGCACTTTTTGCAAAGGAATTCACCGTCACTCCCCTTGCTCTTATACCCGCCGCGGTTATTCTTGTCCTTTCACTTTTTAAGGTAAAAACAAGAATTTCTATGCTCCTTAGCATAATTTCCGCATTCTTCGTAAGCCTGCTCGTACAGAAAACAGAGCTTACCGCACTTTTGGAATGTATGGTAACGGGCTACAAGGCAGAGTCTGCACAGCTTTCGGCAATGCTTGACGGTGGCGGAATCACATCAATGGTAAGAGTCCTTCTGATTGTCTGCATTTCCTCGGCCTACTCGGGAATTTTCAATCAAACAGGAATGCTCGTTGCCCTGAAGGAAAAACTCGAAAGACTCGCCGAAAAAACAAACGCTTTTGCCGTAACCGTGCTTGTTTCAATTTTCACCTCAATGATTTCCTGCAATCAGACTCTCGCGATCATTCTTACGGAAAATCTCTGTGACGAGCTTAACAAGGAGAAAAAAAGCTTTGCCGTTGAGCTCGAAAATTCGGTTGTTGTAATTGCGCCTCTTATCCCCTGGTCAATTGCAGGTGCAGTACCTCTTACCTCGGCAGGTGCACCGACAGAAAGCCTCCTTTTCGCCTTTTATCTGTATCTTATTCCTCTTTATACCCTTATTTTGAAAAGCATCAGATCCAAACGCTTTAAAGTTAAATAATCTCATATTAATATTTCGTTAACATTTTAATTGTAATATTAACATAACAACTACAGAAAGAAGTGAACAATATGAAGAAAGGCATTTCCCTTATCCTCGCATTGATGCTGGTTTTAACAGCATTCTGTTTTTCCGCAGGTGCAGCCGATGACACGACTGTAGCAAGAATGTGGCTCTGCTCGGAAATAAGTGACAACAGCGGTGTAGGTCACATTTTCCTTTACTTTGAAAATCTCACCGATGAAACCATTACTGTCGGCAGATACAAGGTTGCTCCTCACGGCGATGTTTCCGTAGGCTCCTTCGGCACTGAGGGTCCCCGCGGCGGCGGTGTTTACTACAACAACGAAACTGCCCTCACCCATTACAGCCAGCTTATGGGAATTCCCACCGACCTTGATGCCGATGAGCTCAACACAGTTACAAATAAAATCAAGAATTATAACCGCTGGGATCCGATTTTCAATTGCAATTACTTTGCTCTTCTCGGCTGGAATGCAGGCTCTGATAGCGACATCCCCTTCCTCATTTTTCCCGGATTAACCAGATTTTTCATCAGAATGAAGGGCGGCTCCTATAATCCCTACGATCCCTTCTCAAGAACAGATCCTGTTGTAAAGCAGAGTGAATTATAAAAGCTGTGAGCTCACAAAGGCAATTTGTGGGCTCTTTTCCTTTCGTCCTTTCATAAGATATTTTTAACGCTTTTTATTATCAGTTCATTTTTTCGCCCTTGACTACAAGAGTAAATATATATATAATGTAATGGAATTTAAATAAAGGAGAAGAACTTATGTATACTTTAGCCTCAAAAATCAAGGTAAACAACGCAATCATCAGCCACAAGGATTTTGACAACACCCACTTCACCTTTGAGCTTAAGGATGACGGCAAATTCATCAAGGGCATCCTCAAGGCAAAATCCGACATGGTAATGGAAAGCTTTTCAGTAACAAAGTCAATGGAGTTTTCCGACGATTCCCTTTTCTTTGCAAACGGCTATCAGTCCTGGTCAACCTCAAGAGAATTCAGCAAGGGTGAAAACACAAAGGACATCATCCCTGCCGCAAGACTTCTCGGCGGCTTTGCAGAATTTGCTGCAGGCGAATTTGCCGACTACACCTTTGACTCCTATGTTTCCTACGGCAAGATGAACTGCTTCCGTTCATACACCTACACCTACATCCGTAAGAAGGGCGACTTCAGCAACATTACACTCTACGGCTCAAGAAGCGAAAGAAAGGGCTTCACCATTTTTGAGTGTGATATGGAAAAGAATCTCTTCACCTTAAGAAAGGATGTTGAAGGACTCAGACTCACTGCAGGTCAGGAGTATGAAATATTTGACATCGCAGTTATCGAAAACGAATACGAAAAAGCCTTCGACGAATACTTCTTCAATTTCATGGGCGTAAAGGAGCCCCGAATAAAGCACCTTGCAGGTTATACCTCATGGTACAACTATTTTTCAAGAATCAACGAGGAAATCTGTCTTCGTGACCTTGACGGAATTGACAGAGCAAAGGAATGCGTTGACATTTTCCAGCTTGACGACGGCTTCCAGACTGCAACCGGTGACTGGCTTAGCGTTGACAAGAAAAAATTCCCCCACGGTCTCAAGAGTCTTGCTCAGAAGATTCACGCAAAGGGCTACCTCGCAGGTATCTGGCTTGCTCCCTTCTGCGCACAGCTTACAAGCCAGGTTGCAAAGGATCATCCCGACTGGCTCATCAAGGATGAAAAGACCGGCAAAAAGCTTCTTCGCCACATCGGTTGGGGCGGTGCTTACGCTCTTGACATTTACAACGAAGGCGCAAGAGAATACATCAAGCACTTCTTTGATGTTATCCTCAATGACTGGGGCTTCGACCTTGTAAAGCTCGACTTCCTCTTCACTCAGTGCATCACTCCCCGCTACGGCAAAACCCGCGGTGAAATCATGTGCGACGGCGTTGACCTTCTCCGTGAGGCCTGCGGCGACAAGTTCATTCTCGGCTGCGGTGTACCTCTCGGTGCTTGTATGGGTATTTTTGATGCCTGCCGCATCAGCTGTGATGTCAACAAGATGTTCGAGGGCAACATTGTAAATATGCTCGGACTCAACAACGAGGTTCCCTCAGCTCAGGGCGCAATCAACAACACAATTTTCCGCCGCCACCTCGACGGCAGAGCCTTCTGCAACGACCCCGACGTGCTCTTCCTTCGAAAGAACAACCTCAAGTTTACCGACGAGCAGAAGTATCTTCTCGGCAAGGTAAACGCAGTCTGCGGTAATGTTCTCTTCGTTTCCGACAACGCAGGCGATTACGATTACAAGTCACTCACTCTTATGAAGGAATTCTTCACAGAAAAGAAGTACGAGGTAACCTTCGCAGAGTATCTCACCTCCAGAATTATCAGACTCGACTTCACCGAGGACGGTGTTGCAAGAAGCATGAACTTCGACATCAGGAACGGTAAGACCTGGGGACTTGTGTAAATTCGGAATGCGGAATTCGGATTGCGGGTAAAATTACAGATAAAGAGCAATGCCGTCCCCTAATGTAACTGAATATTAAAAAAGAGGATGTAAAAAACGAGTTTTTTACATCCTCTTTTTAGGGGCTAGGAAAAAATGCGCAGAATGAAAAACCAAACCGACGGAGTACACAGGTACTCCGAGGGCGAGGTTTGTTTATAGCATAAAACGCAAAAACTTTGTTTTTGCCTGCTTTTGCTGATTTTTGCAGTTTTAAAGGTTTCTTTGGTAGTTCAATACCGAAAGAAACCCTTTAGTTATCTTGTTTTATGCGGTCTGCACTTTTTTACATACATTTTTTCTTGCTCGCCGCAGGGCATTACTTTTCTTACTCCCTCCGTCACTTCGTGACACCTCCCTCGTTCCGCAACCTTGTTGCTGAGGGAGGCGAAAGTAATCAAAAGAACTTTAAATTTTTACGCTCTTCATTCACCTGCTTTTCACAAGCTTCACCGCAACCGCCGTAAGGTCATCCCCCGTAAATCTGTCCTGACGAAGTGCCGCAAGCTCAACAATGTGCCCTGCAAGGTCATCCATATTGTTCGTGCTCCATGAAAGCAGCTCGTCATTAATCCAACCGCAGTCCCCCGCCGTGATTCCGTCGCTGACAAGAAGTACAATGTCACCTGCCTCAAGGTTGTAGACCGTTTTTGCAGGATGCACCTCTCTGAGAATTCCCAGAGGAAGTGAGCTTTCTTCTACAACAAAAACCTCTCTGTCCCTTCTTATGAAGCTGATAGCGGCACCTGCCTTGTAAAACTCAGCCTGCCCCGTAAAAACATTCACGCAAAGTCCGTCAACCGTCGCCATCGATTCATCGGTGGATTTCATAATCAGGGATGAATTTACAATTTTCAGTCCGCTTTCAAAGGAAAAGCCACCGCTGAGAAGCTTTTCAAGCAAGGTAACCGCCATCATACTGTCAAGAGCTGCTGCACTTCCCGTACCCATTCCGTCACTCAGAAGCACAATACGTTTAGCATTACTCCTTGAAAAGGCTATGCTGTCTCCGCAGGGCGAATCAAGCACAAAGGGCCTTTGTGCCGAACCTGCAATCAAACTGAAAAATGCCTTTTCCTCAAATCTTAAAAGCGTAACCGACTCCGATGTGCTTATTTCAGGCTCCTCAAAACGATGTCCCGTTGCATTTTCAAGAATCGTCCTTATTTTTTTGTGATCGGTTTCAAAGGGCTTTTCAAAGCAGGTCACCTCAATCTCTATTCCGTTTTCGTCACCGCCGAGAAAACTCAGCGAATCCACATAAACTCCGTTATCTATAACCACCGAGCGAAGTGCAGTTGACCTTGCCCCATCAACAGTCCTGCTTTTTGCAATCTGCTCTGAAAGCTCGGAAAGGAAATCCCCGAGCCCGGAAAACTGCTCGGTAAGAAGCCTTCGCATTTCTCTGTTTTTCATTTTTGCAAGCATGCTCAGACTGTACTGTGCCTTTCCGCCTGCAATCTGATTTTTCATTTCGTGCAATCTCGGGCAATGCTTTTCAAGCTGAAGTCTGCCCTTTCCCCTTTTCTCAAGACCCATAATTGCAAGGATGTCGCTTGCCGTATAATCAAAATGCAGCTTCCAGCAGGAGGTCTTTTTACTGCACCCGTCACATACATTATGCTGAATTTCAAAAAAGAGCTTGTTGACCTCGGGGTTGATTACCCTGTCAAGTCTTGTGCTTATATCATCGACAGTTTTACAAAAGGAGTAAATATTTCCCGAAGCACTCCTTAAAATCGACGAAACCTGAAGATTGGCATTTTCATCACTTATCACTCCGTTTCTCTGTACAAAATCTGCCACTTTCGCAAGCCACACGGGAGGAACAAGCATAAACGCCGCACTTGCAACAGCACACTCAATCATCGGAATGATAAAGCTCTCGCCGACACCGCCTATTACGCAGGCCACACAAAAGCAAAGGCAGAACGAAACACCTATTGCAATCTGTCCCATCGGATTGAACACTCCGCCCACAAGTCCTCCGAGTGCAAAGGCAGGAAAAATAAAGCTTCCTTCGGGATTCACGCTCAAGGCGGCACCAAGACACACCCCTGCAACACTTCCGGCAGACACACCCTTACAGTATGCCGCCACACATAAAGCAAAGCAGCTAAGAAGCCTTGCAGGCAAAAATCCCTCAATGCTTATCGAGGAAAAGCACATAATGAAAACACAGACGCTTATCCCGATGCTGAGCTTGTCCGTCATCGAAAGCCTCGCAAGCCCGATGCGTGCCACCGGTGTCCTGAAGCTGCGTGCAAAAAAGTAACTGCTGCAAAAGGAAATTCCGACTTCAAGCACCAGCGTGCCGATACCCACAAGGCTTATTCCCGTAGCCAGCTGATAAAAAAGCGAAGACACTGCAACACCGACAACAACCGTAATGCTCTCGATTCTGCCGTTCTCAAGAGCCGGAAACCTCTTATGTATAAGCAGTCTGACAAGACAGATGAAGCACAGACACATAATGTGCCGTACAGTAAGCCACCCGGAAAACGAGGAAAAATGCCCCGTAACACTTCCTGCGAAGGTACCAAGACAGCACTCAAAGGGCACAACTCCCAGAAACGCCGCAGAAAAGGGCGACATTCCCGAAAACACATCCGTCCTGCTCAGACAAAAGCCCGCCACAGCCGCAACAATTGACGGCAAAGCCCTTTTAAGCCGTTGAAGCTCTTCACCTGTTACCTCCTTATCCTCGAGATAGCTTTCAAGCTTTTCAGCTTCCTTTACTTCTGCCACAAAATTCATCCTTCCGTTTGTTTTTCTCTGAAATTATACCTTCCGAAAAGAGAGAAAAAGGGCGATTTAAAGAACTTGAAAGCGAGAAATATTATTTTCCCGGTGCATAATAAATCACACAAATGGATTTTTATACAATTTAAATTATTAACTCTGTGTAAATTTTATTAAAATAAGATTGATTATTTTCGATTATAATGTTACTATAATCGTACAGAAGAAGCAGTTTTGTTTCTTGTTTAATTTTGATATTTTCATTTTCATAGTTACCTCATTCAAATTACTGCAAAAACACCGATACCAAAGGGTATCGGTGTTTTTGCATCTTGATTTTATTGTGAATAGCTCCAATAAAACTGCTTCCCGTTTGACATAATCTCCAAAGTTTCCTTTGCCTTATTGCCATTTGAATATTTATATAATATAATTATATTTACCATACAGAAAAGGAGAAGGAAAATGAAATTTAATCCGCTTTTCATGTTCTCAAGAGAAGAATCGGAAACAAAGGTTGCAAATGACCGACTGCTCTCCTATGCGGCAGGTCTTACCGGTCAGAATATGACCTACAACTTTGTTTCAAACCGTCTCTTTGTTTACCTTAACACCATTCTGAAGATTCCTTCAGAAAAAACCGGCTGGATCACAGGTGTCAGCACCATGTGGGATGCCATCAACGACCCCTTTGTCGGTGCCCTCATCGACCGCAGAAAGCACAAGCCCGGACAGAAAATGCGCCCCTTCCTGCTCTGGACTCCCGCAATCATCGGCATTCTTGTTATGCTTATGTTTATCGATTTCGGACTTCCCCAGAGTCAGACAATTGCCTTTGTTCTTGTTCTTTACATACTTTTTGACGTTTTCTATTCCCTTCAGGATATTTCCATCTGGGGTATAGCTGCCATGTCCAGTCCCGACTCGGCTGAACGAAGACGAGTAATTCAGTGGATTTCCATTGCGGCAGGCTTCGGCGGTACAATTGCAAGCCTCTTCCCCACAATCAAGGACATCTTCGTAAAAAACGAAATAATGTCAGAAAAGCACTCCTATCTGTTCGGCTCGGTTGTTTTCGGTCTCGGCGGTATGATCGTTGCGATGCTGGCCTACAGAATGAAGGAAAAGGTTGAACCTGTTGACGAGGATAAGAAGGACAGCATCTGGCAGGACATCAAGGACTTAAGACACAACAAAACAATGATCATTGTCTGCCTTGCACGAATCGTACAGAGCATTTCCATTGCACTTCCCTGGGAATACTTCTTTGAAACAAAGGGTCTTTCCTATAATGTTTTCGGCACAGAAATTTCAGGCGGTACAGCTCAGGTTGCTTACGGCTTCGTTATGGGTATACCCGGTGCCTTTGCAATGTTCTTTGCGGTCAGACTTATCAGTAAGTTAGGCGGAAACAAGAAGCTTCTTGTTTTCTCCGAGGTCGTTACAATCATCGCACGTATTCTTGCCTTCTTTGTCGGTGCAAACGACCGCTTCCTCAACATCGGCTCTCTCGCAATTGTTATGCTTCTTCTCGGAACGGCACAGATCTTCACCAACATGAAGGACATTGCTCACCGTTCTCTTCTCACAAATTCCATCGATGAAACTGAGCTCAAAACCGGCAAGCGCACAGAGGGTATTGTATTCTCAATGCAGAACTTCGTTTCAAAGCTCACAGGTGCAATCCCCAAGTTCATCCAGGGCTACTTCCTTAAATTCCTCGGCTTCAACCCGAATGTTAAGGTTGCATCAAACCAGACAGTTATCAATGCTCAGACTGCTCCCCGATTCCTCAAGTACCGTTGGCACCACTTCATCCTCGGTCCCGCACTCGGCTCCCTGCTTTATCTGATTGTTATCCTCTTCCTTGATAACGACGATGCAGAGCATATGGCAGAGGTTGAAAAGGCTCTTGCTGAAAAGAGAGAGGCTGCAGCAAAGGCTTGATTTTTAATTAACAGTATGTTACAATGGATTAAATAAACAGTGAAAGGAGAAATTTACCATGATGACAGTAGGCGAAGTAATTGAAATCCTCATGAAGGTATTTGCTATGATTTCAGAAATTTTCGGCGGACTTTTCGGCTCAGCTGAAGAAGAAGGTGAAGAAACAACTGAAGAAGACACAGTTGCATAAGTTAAAGCAGAAACAACTATGACAAAGAGCATATTCACTCTTCTGCTTTCTCTTGTAATGATATTCGCTCTCGCAATGTGATCATAAATTTCATCACTATGATTTTGTGATATCACAAAGTGTCTTATGATCTGCAAAACACGGTTGAACACTGATTTCAGCCGTGTTTTTCTGTTTGCCACACAAGAAAACCGCTTTGCCACAAATTGTAGAGCTTGTTTTTGTGTGCTTTATATAGACAAATATGCACCTGTATGGTATAACAGTTGCAGAAGGGGTGATATTATGGCAAATATCGCAAAAAACATAAAACGCCTGAGAACAGAAAAGGGAATAACACAAGAAGCATTTTCAAAAACAGTCAACGTCAGCCGTCAGGCAATTTCAAGCTGGGAAACCGGCAGAACCCAGCCCGACATTGAAATGATCGGTACTCTTGCTGAAGCTCTCGGTGTTTCAATTGAAGAATTGATTTACGGCGAAAAACGGAACATAAAAATCGATAATGAAGAAAAAAATTATGTCAGTACCGCAACAGCAGTTATGTCCGTCCTCGGAGGACTGCTGCTTTTCGCCGGTGTGATTCTTATACTGGTCTGGTGCTGGGAGCACATCCCGACTATAGGAAAAACCGTATTTTCTCTTATTCCGATGATGGCAGGCTTTGCGTTTTCCATGTACATTCGCATCAGAATGAAAAAAGATGATTTCATGCAGGAAACAGGCGCAACAGCGTGGGCGGCAGGAAATATATTATCTGTTGTTTTCATAAACGAGCTTCTCGATTTAAACGCAGACACGGTGATAATCTCACTTATCGCTCTCGCACTTACTCTTCCGGTATTATTTATAATGAAAAGCATTTCTGCTCTGACTGTGTTGTACGGAACAGGTGCTGTTATGATTCAGTCGTGGTGGAGCTTTGACGGCTCCAGTGACAATGTGCTTATAGGTATATGGGCAGCTTTCATCATCACAGGAATTGCATTCACTCACATTTTCAGACAAAAATTGGGCTTTTCAAGACACAGATACGCTCAATGGATAAGCCTTATTGCGCTTGTTAACTTTATTTACACAGGCTTTATAGACATCGGTTTCGTAAATCCCTTTGTTCCGACTCTGTCTGCATTTGCTTTTTGCTATATGCTTGAAAAAGAGGACGAGCTTTTGTCGCCGCTTTATCTTTTCGGAACTCTCGGCAATATGATTGCTTTATTGCTGTGCTTTTATTCAGAAGGTGACTTCGTAGGCGGCACATTATGGGAAGAAGCTCTCGTTATCCTTCTTTCAGCTCTTATAACAGGTCACGGCATCCGCAAATGCCGAGCAAGCCTTAAAGAAAACCACTTTAAGAAATGGCAGATTGCCATAATCGGGGCAGGTGCGTTTTTTTCAGCAATCCAATCCTTTGTGTGGAGCTTATCCGAGGAGGCAAACCAGCTGACCAGGGCCTATGATTCCTTCGCCTCGTTCGCTTTTGCACTTTGCATTTTTGCGTTGTCCGTTGTGTTCATCATGCAGGGACTCAAGGAAAATCGCCTCTATCCCCTTAACCTGGGATTTACGGCAATCAGTGTTTTAGCAATTCTGATGCTCACAATGCTGGAAATGGATATGCTCATTAAGGGCTGTGTTCTTCTGACAATGGGCGGAATACTTATGTTTATGAATCTGAAAATCACCAGAAATAAGGAAAAGCTGAAAAAATCAGAATCAGCTGCTGACGATTCCTCTGACTCTCATACATAATTACGGAACAAGAAAAATACGGCATAAAACAAAACAACTAAAGGGTTTCTTCGGTTTTGAACCACCAAAGAAACCCTTTAATGTTGTTTTACTTATACTGATAAACTCTTACATAATCAACGATAAACTCTGCCGTATCACCGGGCTGCATACTGATTTTGCCCGTCCCGTGTCTGTCGGCATCAGCAACCCCGTTTGCACCTGCAATCTCACAGGAGAGAATAAGATACTCCGGATTCTGACTTACACCTCCGGTGGAAAGCCTGCCGGTTTCAACGCCGTTTATGTAGAAAATATATTCATTTTCGTTCCACTCAAGACCGTAGGTGTTGAACTCCTCGTAGGGGTTATTGCAGAACCATTTACCGATGCTGTCACCCTTATGACCTTCACCGTAGCCGTCGTAATGGATTCCGCTTACAACTGCATCTCCGTAGCCCACGGCGTTGTCCTTGTAGTACATCGACTCAAAAATGTCAACCTCTGTGCCGTCCTTGCCTGAATTATCAACATTCTCAACCCGGTCGTTCATCATCCAGAAGGCTGACCACATTCCCGTAGAAGCGGGAAGAATTGCACGGCACTCAAAGTAGCCGTAGCACTGTTCGAATTTGCCTCTGGTTTCAACCACACCGGTGTACCAGCCGGGCTTGTAGGATTTGTCGGAGGGATGCTTTTCAAAGTAGCCCTTGTAAGCATCGGGAACAGAAAGACCTTCATCAAAATAAGCAGTTGTAATAACGAGATTTCCGTCTCTTACACCAACCATATCCTCGTGCCAGAAGCCGCCCTTTCTCTCAAGCTCCCACCAATTATACTGCCACTTTGTCTTGTCAAGGCTGTCGCCCTCGAATTCATCACTCCACACAAGCTCGAATTTATCAAGGTTAACCTCCTGCCCCTTCGGTATTGCAGGCAGGCCAAAAAGATGAGGCATCGTGGGTGAAAAGACCATCAGAACTGAAACTAAAAATCGGATAAATTTAGAAAACATAATAATTCCTCCTTTTTTCAAGTATAACAAATCTTTGTCCGCCTTGTCAATGCTATGTATATACCAAGACTCATTTTCATATTATATAAAGGGTGATAATATGAAAATCGATAAAAGCAAAATTAAAATTTACGCAGTCTTTCTGCTGATAACGGGTGCCGTGGGAGGCTTGTCCGCTCTTCTTACCAATATGGGAATGGACAGCTACAAAACAGCTGCAAAGCCGCCGCTTACTCCCCCGGACATTGTTTTTCCGATAGTATGGAGCATTCTTTTCACGCTTATGGCAATCAGTGCCGCAAGAGTGTGGCTTACGGATAATTCAAGGCTTCGTAACCGCAGTATGCTCGTTTACTTTCTCCAGCTTTTCTTCAACTTCTTCTGGAGTATCCTCTTTTTTAATTTTCAATCTTACGGTCTGGCGTTCATCTGGATTATCGGCTTGTGGCTGCTGATTCTTCTTATGATTGTGAAGTTTTATCAGGTTGACAGAATCGCAGGACTTCTGCAGATACCCTATCTTCTGTGGGTAACCTTTGCGGCTTATCTCAACTTTATGATTTATCAGCTCAATAAATAAATGTATCCCGTCAGATTCTTCACCTGACGGGAAATTTGTTTATTCGTCGCAAGTCTCTGTTGCTTCCGACACCTCTTCACCTGATGTATCTGTCACTTCTGCTTCCTCAGCTGTCTCAGCAACAGCTTCATTTTCTTCGGTTGTCTCTGCTATTTCGGAAAAGAGATTGATTTTCACTTTTGAGAAGAAGAACTTCAGCACAAAGAGTATTACGGCAATTTCAACAACTAAGCCTATAACAGAAAGAGTCGTTCCGCCAACGGAAGCTACAACCGAGTAGGTATTGAAGCTTCCGCTCGCCTGTGCCTGCTCAAAAAACTTAATAGCCACCATACGATAAGCCAGGAAAACGGGAGAGGTGACAAGTGAGGTTATCGCACCGCTGATACCTGCAACGCTGATAAAGGAAATGCCGTCAATACGGTTTTTGTAAGGCTTACAGCCGATACAGTAAAGGATGACAAATCCGATTACGCTGCTGATCCAGGTTACAATTTGTGCAATTACAGTAAATACTGCGCTGTATCCGTCGTTATCGATGATTCCGTATGATGTAAGGTAAGCCATAACAAAAGAGGGACCACTTGTCATAACGCCGGTAACCACCAAAGATATAATGTATGCTGCAAAGTATCTTTTTCTTGCCTGTGAAAGAAGCATTTCGGAATTATCGAGGCTTCTGCCTTCAAGCTTTGCATTGATACCCTCGAATGCAGTGAATGCGAAGTAAGCCAACGCAATCACAACAGGAAGAGCAATAATATCGTCTGCCAGAATAATAGCAGATCTTGTACTTGCAGAAATACCGGCATATATGAGACCGTCGGTGACTGTGCTGATAAGAGATGTGAAAAGTCCTGCAGCCTTCTTTGCAAAATAAATTGAGCCGGCAAAAACTACTGTCTTTCTCTTATCCTTTGTGAAAATGTAGCTTACAATGAAAATAATGACGGTTGAAAGCACTGACAGACCAATACCTGCAATCTGGTTTATTATTTCATATCTTTCGATCTCCGCAATATCCGAATTAAAGCCTGATGCTGCATAGTGTGATATGAGCACATTGACACCCATACGTATGAGATAATCTGCAAGGATTATAACAGTGGCAAATATGCCTATTCTCTTTTTGTAGCTTGTGTTTGTTTCCATTTTTTGTATCTCCTTTTTTATTTGGTGATTTCATTTTAGCATAAAGGAAAATAAAAGTAAATATACAAAGCGAGACTATAAAAGCCCTAAAAGTATGTAATTTAATACTTTTAACAACAAAGGGGATGTTAAAAAAGTGCAGACCGCATAAAACAAGATAACTAAAGGGTTTCTTTCGGTATTGAACTACCAAAGAAACCCTTTAAACAATAAAAATTATTAAAAGAGGCAAAAACAAGGTTTTTGCGTTTTATGCTATAAACAAACCTCG
>JAZSAM010000108.1:0-53796 GCA_045601905.1 Acutalibacteraceae bacterium
CTTATCTCGTTGTTTAATTTTCAAGGTCCAATTCGCTGCTCTTTTTCGAGACAGCTCAAAGAGTATACCATAACGCACACCCTTTGTCAAGACTTTTTCAAAACTTTTTTCAAGTTTTTTCATAGCCTTTTTTCTCTCGCATCCCCCTCAGTCGCTCTCGCCCCCTCGAAGAATGCTTGCATATATTATCACCTCTTCTCTCTTTTGTCAACAGTTTTTTACAATCTTTTTTGTACTTTTTTACCAACTATTCTCCATTTTATATGCCCTCCCGGGTGTGTTTGTGGCTGATGCACAAAATTCATACCATATATTGTGGCAATATGTGGAACAAGTCAAATTCATCTATATATAGTAAAAGACCTCGCAGATTTTTTTGCAAGGTCTTGGTTATTTACTTAATTGCCTTCTATTAGTTCTCTTTTTCTCCTATCGATTTGTATACCAACGGATTTTCATACTCCTCATAAGTCGTATACTTATCATAAAGCTTATTATAATCCGTTATCAACCACAGATATCTGTCACCCTTGGAATCCTTGTAAAGATAAACATAGTGACTGTCGGAATCGTATGTGCCGTCAGCTTCGGGATAATCAGCGTAAAAATCCTCCAGGAAAACCTTTTCGGCATCCTCAGGCAGACCTCCTTCGATTCTAAGGAAGGTTTCATCAAAATAAACCACCGAGCTGTAATCTTGCGCAACAACTACTTCCGGCTCACCCGATGAAGCCCAGACACCGATGCCGATTAAAAGAGCAAAAAGAATAACTACCGTAAGAATACTCTTGAGCAAGCTTGTAAGACAACCGCCCTTTTCATCCTTTTCAAGCTGTTGTTCTTTTTTTCTGAAAAGCTCCGCCCGCTCCGACGGTGTCACATCATAAAAACCCTTGATAAGCTTACTTACATATCTGTCGGTAGTATAGTAATACTTTGTGGCCGCATACTTTGGCACAAACATAAAAAGGTCCGGCAGAATAAGTCCCCAATCCATCCAGAGCATAAGCTTTTTCTGCAGCTTAAGGTATTCTTTTCTGTTTGTGCTTTTAACCTCAGTGACCTTGAGCTCACCTTTGTTTGTTTCAGCCTGTGAAAAAACATAAGCAACGGGCATCATATCAAAAACAAGATCTGCAATTTCACCGTCACAAGAAGAATATGCGCCGTCGCTGAGAATGATCTCACAATCCTCATCCGTTTCCGCAACCTCATAGGTAACCCTTGTAAAGATTGCCATTTCGGGAATTTTCTTCACAAACTTCTTTGTAAGCTTGTAAATCATCTTTTCGGTAAACTTTGTCGGCTTTTTGTCATCGTTAAGCTCATCGCCGAAATCAGGAGGCACACATTCGACCGTAAAGATTTTCCTTTCGGCGAAAAAAGGCAACTCAATCTCACTTTCAGGCTCAATCGTATAGGTGCGGTTTTCATAAGTGAGAATTACCTTGCTATATTCATCTGTGTTTCTGAATGTAATAAACATAGCTTCCGTTCCTTTGTTTTCTTTATTTTATCAAATTATATACTATACATTATATAAAATCAAGGACAACCCACTATACAAAAACGCCTTACAGCCTTTAATCAACTGTAAGGTGTTTCTTTCTATTCTTTCGCTCGCCGCGGGGCCTTACTTTTCTTGAAAGGAAAGTAACCAAAAGAACTTTCCGTTTTGTTGCATTGCTTTATATGTACGCCTTCACAAGCTCTTCAATTGTCCCCGGAGTTCTCAACATGCTTCTGTCAATTCTCGTGGGCTGAATTTCAATCCCGTAATCCTCAAGCTCCGAAAAAAATTCAATAAAAGCATAAGAATCGAAAACTTCACTTTCAATAAGATCAAAGTCAGGATTATATACATTCTTATCCTCACAGATCTTATAAAGAATATCTGCAACATTAATCATAATTCAATCAGCTTCTTTCTGTCCGTTTTTCCGTTTGCGTTCATCGGCATCTGTTCAAGCTGAACTATGCTCTTCGGAACCATATAAGCAGGAAGCAGTATCTTCAGCTCCCTTCTGACAAAATCTGTATCATAGCCGTCATCAAGAACAACAAAAGCCTTGAGCATACGGATGTTGAACTCATCCTTATATTTTGCAATAACCGCACACTGCCTGACACCTTCGATTTTGTAAATGTTACTCTCAATGTCATTAAGCTCAATGCGGTAACCCTTGAATTTAACCTGGGAATCCCTTCTGCCCTTACAGTAAAGGTAACCGTCACTGAAAAAGCCAAGGTCACCCGTTCTGAAGCAGTTAACTCCCTTTTCCTTATAAAAGCCACCCTTTACATCACCAAGATAGCCTTTTGAAACGCTTTCACCCTTAAGGACAATTTCACCGTCCTCGACCGTTATTTCCGTTGCGTACTCTCCCGGCTTACCGACGGGAAGAAGATTGCCCTGAAGCATTTCAGTTGTAACATTCACCGAGCTTACGGCGCTGGTTGCCTCTGTCGGCCCGTAGGCGTTGATCACATTAAGCTCAGGGAAGCGTTCAAGCAAAAGCCTTGCCGTCGCCACCTCAAGCTGCTCACCGCAAAAATAAATACACTTAAGTGAAGGATAATTTTCCGCGTTGAACTCTTTATTCACAAGACACAGCTTTATGAAGGTAGGTGTCACAACAAGGACATTTATGCTGTTGTCTTCAATTTTACTGAAAATATCAGCGTAATTTTCCTGACATTCCTTGTCCATTGCAACAAGAGTATGTCCGTTTGCCATTGCATAATAAATATCGGCAACACTCAGGTCAAAGCCGAAGCTTGCCTGATTGAGCACATTGACTTTTTCTGAAGTCTTAAGTCCCTCAAGACCGCTTACCCATTTAATGAAGTTTTCGAGATTGCCCTTTGAAATAGGCACACCCTTAGGATCACCCGTGCTTCCCGAGGTGAAAATTATGTAAACCGTATCGTCATCGGTCTGCTTTTCCCCGTAGGATGCAAACCCTTCAAGCTCACCGAGCTTCAGCTTGAGCACACCGTCGACCTCAACATCAATTTCCTCGTGTGCAAGCATCAGAGAGCATCCGGCACACTCAAGGATCCTTTTCACTCTGTCAACGGGCGTGTACAGATCTACCGGGATGTAAGCTCTTCCTGCATGAACGCAGGCAAAAAGCGACACAAACATTTCAATGCTCTTGTGTCCGTAAATCATTACGGGGCCTGTCCCCTGCTTTTTTAAAAGCTCACCGTAAAAAACCGCTTTATCCCAAAGCTCACCGAAGGTTATCGTTTCACCGTTTATATTATAGGCAATATTATTCGGCTGTGACCGATTCAGTACCTTCTCGAGCATCTGTCTCTTCCTCCCTGATCTGATCTGCGGGGATAAGGGAATAATCATACATTACCTTTGAATGATTATCGAGAATAAGCTCCTTGCGGATCTGTTCGTTAGTGCTTCTGTCGATTACAAGTCTGTAAACCTGCGAAATGCGGTAATACTCGTCCCCTTCTTTTCTGAAGTGGTTATTCTCCTCCACAAGCTTATAGCGGTAAGGATAAGCATTCTCGCTTCTGAGCTCACCGCAAAGCTCACCGTCCTCAACCCAGACAAGAATCTGAACCTTCTGGTCTGTGTTGTTTCTGAAACGGTAGTCTACGTTATTATAGTATACTGATGTTCCCGTACCGAAGGGAACACGTCTTCTTTCGTCAGGGAACAGAGCATCAGAGTGATGGTGAAGCTCCGTAACCTCAAGAGGACTGTTAAGCACAAGCCAGTGAATCATATTTGCCATCTGGCAGAGTCCTCCGCCGTAGCCCTCGCCGAGTCCTTCCGTATAAACTATAAGGCCCTTTTTGTAACCCTTTCTTTTTGTTGCCTTACCGATTGTTCTCCAATAAGAGAAGGTCTCACCGGGATTGACTATCATACCGTTAACCTTACTGCAGGCTATCTGAATATTTGTAACCTTGTTTTCCTGCAGTCTGATATCAACACCGTGAAGCTTTCTTACAAGAATCGAGCTGTGAGACTTGACGATGTTGGGCAACTGATTTTCCGGTTCTCTGATTTTCGCGATTTTTTCTCTTTTTACGAAATCCCTGAGGTAGCGTCTTGCAACTTCCTTCGTTTCGGAAATTTTGTAAAAAGCAGGACAGATTTCGCAGAATAACTTTCTTGCCATTTTTTAAATTCCCCCCGAGTATATTATCTGAAAATATATCATCGACAACTATACTCTCTTTTTTCATTTTTGTCAAATTTATGACATTTTTGTATTTTTATGAAATTGCCTCATAATAAATCGATATAAGCCCGTCCAGAAGCAGGCTTTCGTCATAAATTATCTCCGTTTCACAGCAGGAAGCAATCTCCTTGCTGTAGCCTCCCGTTGCTACAACCGTTACCCTCTCACTTTTAAGCTCCGCCTTTATCCTTTTCACCATTCCGTCAAGCATTGCGGCAGTGCCGAAAACGATGCCGCTTTGCATACATTCAACCGTATTTTCACCGATTACTCTTTCAGGCTTTGAAAGACTTACCGACGGAAGAAGTGACGCCTTCTCGGCAAGTGCATCAAGAGATATTTTAACTCCCGGTGCAATCGTGCATCCCCGAAAACAACCCGTTTCATCGATTACAAGTATCTTTGTAGCAGTACCAAGGTCAGCAACAAGACAGGGCAACGGGTATTTTCTTATAGCTCCGATGCTTCCTGCAACAAGGTCAGCGCCGAGATGAGTAACAGGAAGAATTCTGACGTCAAGACTGCCGTTATGCTTCTCCCCGACAACGATTGGATCATTTCCTGTAAACGTTTTCAGTGCTTGTGTAAAGCTTTCCGTGATTTCGGGCACAACACTTGAAACAACCGAGCCCGTAAAAGCCTTTTCAGAGGCACCGTTGAGTCTGAGCAAATCAAGCAGCTCTGTAGTATATTCTTCTTTGCTCTTTTCTTTTGCAGTGCATATTCTTGTGGTGAAAACCAACCTTTTATCTTTGTATGCACCAATAGTAATACTTGTATTTCCTATATCGGCTGCAAGAATCATACTGTCACCTTCTTCTGAAAATTCAAAGGGGCTGCTTTTAAACAACCCCTTGATTTATTTAACTTACCGTTACTTTACAAACATCAACATAATTACCGTCTTCAGTTGCTACCTTTATCTGACATTCGCCTCTGCCTACAAGGAAGACTCTGCCGGCCTGACTTACAATTGCAACGGCTGTGTCACTTGAAGACCACTTGACATTTTTATTTACTGCCGTTTCGGGATAAACCTTTGCGGTAAGGTCAACAATTGTACCGAGCTTACCTTTTAAAGACGGCTTACTGATTGTGACACCGCCGACCTTTGTTCCCGTGGGATCGGAAGCTGTTTTCTTGACAACCGTAAGCTGGCAGGTTGCAACATAGCCGCCGTCCTCTGTTTTACAGTAAATTGTTGTTGTACCTGCTGATTTACCGGTAACTCTGCCCTGCTGGTCAACAGTTGCAATTGCTGTGTTGAGAGAGGACCATTTAACCTTCTTGTTGGTTGCCTTTTCGGGAAGCACCGTTGCGGTAAGCTTACCTGTCTGACCAACAGTGATTTTTCCCTTCGGATGGCTGAGCTTGACTCCGCTAACTGCCAGGGGCTTTACCTTAACACTGCAGGTTACAGTTTTGCCGCCGCTTACTGTCTTGCAGGTGATTACTGCACTTGCATTGGGAGTAAGTGCCTTTACAACGCCCTTGGATGAAACAGAAACAACCTTGGGATTGCTTGATGACCAGGTAACACGCTTATCTGTTGCATTTTCGGGATATACTGTTGCTTTGAGCTGATAGGTCTTACCGTAGCTCAGTGTTTTACTTGCTGTGTTAAGCTCAACGGATTTAACCTTTACCGCAAGAACCTTTACGGTACAGGTAGCAGTTTTGCCGCTTTCATAGCTCTTACAGGTAATCACGGCAGTACCGGGCTTTACGGCAAGAACCTTTCCGCTTGAGCTGACCTTTGCAACAGAGGTATCTGATGAATGCCAGGTAACCTTTTTGATTGATGCATTGTCGGGCTTAAGCGTTGCCCTGAGCTGACAGTATGTACCCGCATAAAGTGATGCTGAGGTTTTGTTAAGCTTGACTGATGTGACCTTTACAACGGGCTTGACGGTAATCGTACATTTATCCGTATGCTTTCCGTCCTTTGTTGTGCAGGTGATAACCACCTTACCGACCTTTATACCCGTAACCTTACCGTTTTTGTCAACGGTTGCGATTTTACTGTTCGAGGATGACCATGTTACCTTCTTATTTGTTGCATTTGAAGGTAAAACCGTAGCCTTGAGTGTACCTGAATAGCCCACATAAACGTGACCTTTTGAGCGGCTGAGCTCAACACCTGTTACTCTTACAATAACCTTTATGTTGCAGGTTGCAATTATTCTGGGATTGTCAACACTGCGGCAGATGATTGTGGCATTACCGGGACCGACTGCCTTTACGGTACCCTTTGAATCAACCGTGACAACCTTCTTGTTTGAGCTTGACCATGTAACATCCTTGAATGTTGCATTCTCAGGATAAACAGCATAAGTGAGACGACCTGACTTACCCTTTACCATTGTTGCCTGAGCCTTGCTCAGAGCAAGAGATGCAACCTCAACCTTTTTAAGAACCTTTACGGTGCATTTTGCTTTAAGCTCTCCCACATTGGTTTTTGCGGTGATTGTCGCAGTACCCGAGCCTACAGCCGTAACCTTACCCTTCTGGTCAACCACTGCAACCTTTTCATTGCTTGATGTCCAGGTAACCGTCTTATCGTAAGCATTTTCGGGAAGAACTGTTGCAGTAAGTCTGAAGCTCTTTGTAACATAAATGTTTGCAGTAGTTCTGCTGAGCTTTATGCTTGTGGGCTTTGCGTAAACCTTGATTGTGCAGGTTGCCTTGTAGCCGCCCTCATCCGTTGTACAGGTAATGACTGCTTCACCGGGACCGACGCACTCAATAACGCCCTTACTGCTTACAGTAACAGCTGACGGATTACTGCTCTTCCAGGTTACTGCCTTGTTTGTTGCGGTTGAGGGGAAAATGCTGGGAACGAGAGTGCCCTTCTTTCCGACATAAAGTGTTGCAGAGGTCTTGTTAAGTCTTACACCGGCAACTGTTTTACCGACACCGATGACACTCATAGGGAATCTTCTTGCCCATTCTCTCTGCATTGTATCTGAAGGATGGATGCCGTCAACTGTGTATTCGGGATAAAAGGCTGAAGGATCCTTGGGGTTTGAAGAAAAATCGTTGAGATCAAAGAAGCCGTCGTGGGTCGTTGTTGTTGCAAGCCACTTGTTTACATCCTGGGCGATCTTCCAGTCCTGCTCGAATTCGTCAGCAGTTCTGACATATTTTGCACCCGTGCCGAGATAATCTCTTGTTGAGCCCTTCCACGGAGTAATGCTAAGGGCAATGACCTTGACTCCGGCATCGTGACACATCTGGAAAATTTTCTTATATCCGCGGGCGATCTCACGCCAGGTGGGCTGCTTTATTCCCGGATACATCTCTATAACATCGGAGCATACAGGGTGGATAATATCATTGGCACCGATTTTAACAATTACATATTCTACGCCCGCCTGAGAAAGAACATCTCTCTGGAAGCGGTCAATAAGAGATTCACCGAAAAGAAGTGAGCCGTAGCCGAGACCCTCACCTAAAAGGCGGTTACCGATAATTCCCTTACCTGCAACGCCGACATTGGTAATGCCCTTTGCGTTGATTGCCTCAGCAAGATACTCGGGAAATTCATTTGAAACTGTTGAGTCACCGACAACTACTACGGAGTACGCATTTTCGTCAGCAAGAACGTCCATGCTTGCAAGGCAGGGAACAACCTTAACGAAGCTGAAAGCAAGCTTGATGTCGATAGAACTTCCGGTTACCATTGCAAGATATTCCATAAGCTCTTCGCTGTCCATCAATGTCCCGAGGTCCATTGAAGCCTTGCTTGTATAGTCATCGCTTAAAGCAAGGTATGTCTCACCGCCGGAAAGACCCATAGTTTTGATTTCGGTAAAATCCTCAATGTAGATGCTGATTGCAATGTCCTCACCTGCAACTACATCGTATGTAACGGGATCGGAATAATACTCCTTACCTGCAGGCACGGAAACAAACTGCTGTCCCTCATTGAAGGTAACGATTTTCACTGTAGCGGGATCGATTTTTGATCCGCCGAGGCTTTTGGCAACTGTTACTCTTGTAAGCTTCATTGCTTCATCTCCGAAGTAGTTGGAAACACGGATGCGAAGCTGAGAGCCGTTTGCAGTGGGAGTAATAACAGTTCTTGCAGTTACATTTCCGATGTATGCGGCAATGTTCTGGTAACCGTCAACGCCGATCTCGGTAGGAGCCGTACTCCATGCGCATACCCATTTTGCATCACTGCTTTCGGCAGATGCCGAAAACGCCGTGGCGCAGAGAATAACGAGCAGAACAACTGTTGCCGTTATAAATCCTTTCAGAGTTCTCTTCATATCTGATCAATCCTTTCGAAAAAGTAATTATATTCTTTTTCATCATACATTATATTGACATAAAAGTCAAGGCAAACAACAATATATATTGTTTTAACCGATTATTTTTTTCTGTTGTTTTTCTTTTGCACAACAGCTTTTTTACTTTTTGTCTCATTCGGACTTTTCTGTCTTCCTTCAGATGCCTGAGGCTTTCTTGTCTGTGCGGTCTTCTGCCTGTCGGACGGTGTCCTTTTAACTGTCTTGTTTGTCGGTGAAGCAGCTTTTTTCTTCTTTGCTCCGACAGGCCTACCTTTTGCCGCACCCTTCTTCTTTTTATCATTACCGAAGATAACGGCTTTTTTGAGTTTTTCCGTAAGCACCTCAAATGACGAGGGAAGCGGATCAAAGCTCTTTTTTCTTTCCTCGTCGAAGAAATCCTTAACATCGAGCACTAATTTCAAAACGGCAATTGCGGCGGCGAGAAATGCAAGAATAAGAAAAATCACCGAGCCGATAACCGTCTTTATACCCGTCACCACAAGGCCTCCGAAGCTGAGCTCCACATCCTCTTTTGCAACAACATTTATTGTTGTAAGCTTCTGTCCCGCATAGTACACATTTGCCTGAGTTAAAACCTCACCTGATTTTACGGGAGCAATGATCTTTTCAGGTGCATGACCTTCAACAAATTCAAACATCACCGATGCCGGAGTCACAGCACCGGGAACAAGTGCGGAAATTTCCTTTTCAGGTACAAGCTGAAGCTGATCTGTTCCCTTTCCGGCAACAACCGGGACAGTTGCAAGAATCTGCTCAGGTGAAGCTACAACCTTAAAGCGGATGTTTTCATAAACCCAGTCAAGCATAAGCTGAGTGTCAGTCATTGATGTGTTTTCGTCATAGCCGTCACTATCGATGTCATCGTACCTGCCGCCCATTACGACGGTGAGATAGGAATAACCGTCAGCCTTTGAAACGGTTGCTATGCACTCACCTGCAAGGTCTGTGCTTGTGTGCTTTCCCGCAACAACGGAGCTGTGGTAATAATCCTCAACTGAAGCATTACGCATCTCGTTTGTTGCGTAATAGGTTCTTTCATCATTAAGCTCTGTTTCTTTGAGTGTGATTTCTTCCTTTCCGAGTGCCTCGCTCAGCTCAGGGAAGGTTGTTGCGTACTTGAGTATTTTTGCAACATCGCGAGCAGTTGTGTACTGTCCTTCTTCATCAAAGCCGTGAATATTTTTAACTGAGGTTGATGTGCAGCCTGCTTTATTTATAACCGACTGCATCTCCTGCACCATCTTTTCTGCGGTGCCCGTAACATCATATGTAATTATGCTCAGTGCATCGTTTGCACTTGCAATCACAAGGCAGTCAAACAGCTCCTTTTTTGTAACTGTTTCACCCTCCTGATAAAGAGCGAGCGCCATTCCGTAAATACTTTCAAAAACATTGAGATGCTTTTCGGTGATTTTTATTTCACCGTCAAGATTGCCCCATTTTTCCAATGCGACACAGGCAACAAGAACCTTTGCAAAGCCTGCAAGAGGCACCTGCTTTTCACTTTCTTTATCAAAAAACACCGTTCCCTGATCAAGATTTTCCATATAATAAATCTGAGAATTGAGCTTTGAGGTAACGGCGCCCGAATCAAACAACGCCGATACAAAGGGCAAAGTGCTGACAAACAGTGTCAGAATTGCAATAAAAAGAGAAATAAGCTTTTTCATTTATGTTCACTCCGGTTGACAAGTTTTTGAATTTATGCTTTAATTACTGTATAAGATATATAATAACTGCAAGAGTTTATAATCTACCGTTTATTATATCAATTTTAAAGTAAAAAGTATATACCCTAATTAAATAAAATTCTAATAATCTTTAAATTTTTGAAATGTTTTTTACAGAACAAAGGAAAGGACAAAAGGCTTTATGATATACGTTACCGGTGACACTCACGGAATCTTCTCCCGCTTTGACGATCCGAGACTCAGAAAGCTCGGAAGCGGTGATACCCTTATCATCTGCGGAGATTTCGGTTTTTTATGGAACGGCTCAAAGGAGGAAATCAACATTCTCAGAAAGCTGAGCAAGAAAAAATACAACATCTGTTTTGTTGACGGCACTCACGAGAACTTTAACCTTCTTTCAAAAATCAAAATCAAAAAGTGGAACGGAGGAAAGGTGCATCACATCGGCGGAAACATCTTTCACCTTATGAGAGGTCAGGTTTTCACAATTGAGGATAAAACCGTATTCACCATGGGCGGAGGCGAAAGCCCTGACATTGACATCCGCTTTGAAACAGACACCTGGTCTGACCTGGAAATTCCCACAAGAGAAGAGCTTATAGAGGGAGTTGACAATCTGCAGAAGCTCGGCGGAAAGGTTGACATCATTGTCTCCCACGAGCCTCCCGCAAAAATCAAGGATTTCCTTCTTCTCGGCACGGGCACAAACGCAAGCATCACTGCCATCAACACTTATCTTGAGGACGTGAACCGTACCTGTAAATTCAGCCACTGGTATTTCGGCTCACTTCATATGGATAAGTTTATCTCGAACACTCACATCTGTCTTTTCAACAACGTTGTAAATGCAAAGACCGGTGAGCTCATAAGAAAATAATCAAATAAAGAAAAATTTTTTCGAAAGGATCTGATAATAATGACATACCGTGAAAAGTACGAAAAATGGCTTTCCTTTGACGAGGAAACCGCAAAGGAGCTTTCCGCAATCACTGACGAAAAGGAAATCGAAGACAGATTCTATAAGGACATTGCCTTCGGTACGGGCGGTCTGCGCGGCATTATGGGTGCAGGCTCAAACCGTATGAATAAATACACAATCGGCAAGGCCACCTTCGGTCTTGCAAATTACCTTAAGAGCCGCAAGGACGGCGAAATCAAGGTTGCGCTTGCTTATGACTCAAGAAACAACTCAGCTTACTTTGCTTCTGTTGCAGCAGGCATCTTTGCAAGGTGCGGCTTTAAGGTTTTCCTTTACGAAACCCTCGTTCCCGTCCCCGTGCTTTCATTTACAACTGCCTTTCTCGGCTGTGACGCCGGTGTAATGATCACCGCATCCCACAACCCTAAGGAGTATAACGGCTACAAAGTTTACGACGAAAAGGGATGTCAGCTCTGCACGGAGGATGCAAATGCCGCAATCGGCTTCATCAATCAGATTGAGGACTACCTTTCAATTCCCTTTGGAAGCGACAAGGACGAAAACATAACTCTCATCGGTGAAAATGTGCTTTCAGAATACCTCAAAAAGGTAAAGGAGCAGTCGGTTTACGAAGAAAAGAGCGACCTTAAAATTGTCTACACTCCCCTTCACGGCACAGGCAACATTCCCGTAAGAAAAATGATTGACGGAATGAATGTCACGGTTGTCAAGGAGCAGGAAATGCCCGACGGCAACTTCTCAACCGTAAGAAGCCCCAATCCCAAGGAAAAGGATGCTCTTACAATCGCTATTGAAAAGGCAAAGGAAATCGGCGGCGACCTTGTACTCGGTACTGACCCCGACTGCGACAGAGTCGGTATTGCCGTAAAGCACGGTGACGAATATGTTCTCTTTACCGGCAATCAGACAGGAGCTCTTCTTGTAAACTTCATCCTTACAATGAAGAAGGACAGCCTCTCTTCAAAGTCGACCCTCATCAAGACAATCGTTACAAGTGAGCTTGGTGCCGAAATCGGCAGAAGCTTCGGACTTCAGGTTGAGGATACTCTCACCGGCTTCAAGTACATCGGTGACAAAATTAACAAGTACGAAGCAACCGGTGAAAGAGAGTTTGTTATCGGCTACGAGGAATCCTACGGCTACCTTGTGGGCACCCACGCACGAGACAAGGATGCAGTTGTTTCCTCAATGCTTATCTGTCAGATGGCGGCATGGTACAAGAACAAGGGTATGACACTTGTTGACGGACTTAATGAAATCTACGACAAATACGGCTACTATCTTGATAAGCTTGACTCCTTCACCCTCAAGGGCAAGGACGGTGCTGAAAGAATCGCCGAGCTTATGGTTATCTTCCGTGAAAACGGTACAAAGATGTTTGACGGCGTTAAGGAGGTTATCGACTACAGCACAGGCGTAAATGACCTCCCGAAGGAAAATGTTCTTAAGTTTATTTTCCTTGACGGCACATGGATGGCAGTCAGACCTTCAGGCACAGAGCCAAAAATCAAGGTTTATTACTCAGTAAGACAGGATTCAAAGGCACTTGCAGAGGAAAGACTTGAAACAATCAGAAAGGTCATTCTTGAAACAATCAACTGATATGAAAAAAGGGTATGTAAAAAAACGAGTTTTTTACATCCCCTTTTACTTTTTTTATTTCTGACCTAAAAGCTTATCCTTTTCATAGGATGCTTCAACAGCCTTTTCAACTGCTGCTTCAAAGCCGTTTTCCTGCAGGGCACAAACGCCCTCAATTGTTGTTCCGCCCGGTGAGCATACAGCATCTACCAGATCCCATGGATGCTCATCACTTTCGAGAATAAGCTTTGCGCTGCCCATTACTGCCTGAGCCGCAGTCTCAAGAGCCTGAGCCTTTGTCATTCCGTTTTTGACGGCTGCTCTTGCCAATGAATCAATGAACATAAAGCTGAAGGCGGGTGAACAGCCTCCGATTGCACTGTAAATTGAAAAAAGCCTTTCTTCAATTTCAATTCCTCTTCCGAAGCAATCGCAGAAGCTCTGCACAAGCTCTTTATCCTCTGCAGTCACTCTTGAGTTGCCGCAGAAAGCGGAAATTGCCGCCTGAGCTCTCGCGTTGATGTTGGGCATTATACGGATAAGCCTCGGTGTATACGGAAGAAATCCTGCAATTTCAGCTGTGGTTTTTCCCGCCGCAATTGAAATTACAAGAGGATCCTTTTCCGAAAGCACACTGCCGATTTTACCGAGAAGAGACGGAAAAGCATTCGGCTTAACGGCAAGGACAACCACGTCGCATTTTTCTGCAATTTCGGCTTCATTTTCCATAACGGTGAGAGAAAGCTCCTTTGCAAAGACCTCTGTCTTTTCCTTGCAAAGGTCATAAACTGCAATGTCCTCTCCCCTGAATTTTTCGCTTGCCACAAGTCCCCTGATCATAGCGGATGCCATATTTCCGCAACCGATGAAGCCTGTCATTACGCTTCAACCTCCTCAGCTTCCTCCACAGGAAGGTCGGAAGTACAGTTGGGGCACTTTACGGCTTCAATGGAAATTTCACTCTTACAGAAGGGGCAGACCTTTGTTGTGGGCTCTGCGGGTGCTTCCTCTTCCTTTTTCTTGCCGAGCTCACTGAGCTTGTTGATGCCCTTGACAAGAAGGAAAATAACTGTTGCCATAATAAGGAAGTTTATTACTGCCGTAACAAATGAGCCGTAATTAAGGGTGGCATAGCCTGCTTCCTTTGCGGCTTCTGCAGTTTTGAAGGAGACCTCCTCCAGTGTAAGAACGATAAATTTGTCTGCAAAGTTGATGCCCTTTGTTGCAAGGGAGATTACGGGTGAAACGATGTCGTTTACAAGTGAGTTAACGATTGCCTGAAAAGCACCGCCGATGATAACACCGACTGCAAGGTCAATTACGTTTCCGCGCATTATAAATTTTTTGAATTCGTCTAAAATTCCTTTCATTTCTTGTTCCTCCGTTTATTTAAGATTAAATATTTTATACTCCCGTAAAATCAAAATCCGGGATAAAGCTTTCGCTTGCCGAGGTGCTTTCCTGAGTGAAAATCTCCGTAAAGCCAAGGTCAAGTGCGGCAGTAATCACCTTGTCGTATTCCCTTTTAGTGATTTTCCGCTGAAGCTCGGGAAAGGTCTCTGCCTTTCCGTAGGGTGTGTACTGACTCATAAGGCTTATTGCCGTATCCGTGCCGAGATTCTCCTTTATCCATCCGAGGATTTTAACAGACTGATTGGTGTTCTGAGGCAGAATCAGATGCCTTACAATCAAGCCCTTACGGATAATCCCCTCTTCATCGTAAGTATTTACGGGGCACTGACGCTTCATTTCAACAAGTGCCCGTGAGGCAAAGGAGAAATAATCCTCTGCGCCGCTATACTTGAGTGAGCGGTCACCGCTTATGTACTTGAGATCGGGAAGATAAACATCAACAAGGCCCTCAAGGCTTTTAAGCGTGCTTACCCTTTCATAGCCAGAAGAGTTATAAACCACGGGAACGGTAAGCCGTTCGGCAGAAAGCACATTTTTGATTTTCAGGGCGTAATGAGTGGGATTGACGAGATTGATGTTGTGTGCACCCTCGCTTATCAGTCTTTGAAAAATGAGCCGAAGCTCCTCTTCACTGACCTGTTTACCCTTACACCCGTGGCTGATTTCGTAATTCTGACAGTAAACACAGCCGAGGTTGCACCCGGAAAAGAAAACCGTACCGCTTCCTCTTTTTCCGCTTATGGGTGGCTCCTCCCAGAAATGCTTTGCCGCTCTTGCAAGGTAAATTTCCTCACTCATACCGCAAAAGCCCTTCTCCCTGCTTCTGTCGACATTACAGCCTCTCGGACAAAGATTACAGTTCATTCTGTGTGAAATAGCTTTCGTATTCCTTTAAGTCAATCGGCTCAAGGATTCTGTTTATAAAGTCGAGGATGTCGTTAAATACATTCTCTCTGTCGTCTTCATTGAGAATTTCGTGTCTGTCACCGGGATAAAGTATGCACTTGGGCTCGTGACCTGCATCCTCAAGGTTGTCACAGACATTGATTACGCCCTTACCGTTGAAGCCGATGGGATCCTTTGCACCCGAAACAAGCAGGATGGGAAGTGTGGGCGGAATGAGGTATGCCCATTCGCTTGTGCAGGCAGAGTTGGCAAGAGAAAGAAGGTCTCTTAAGCCGCCGAGCTTAAGATCGTTACCGCAAAGAGGGTCGGCAATGTAAGCATCAACATTTTCTACTCTTCTGCTGAGCCAATCCTTGCTTGTGCGCGCATCCTTTACGGAAATGTCACCGATCTTATCAATGAGTGCAGGCGGAACAACTGCTCTGGGGCCGAACCTTTTGCAAAGGAACTTTACAGGCTCCTCAAGGACAACTGCTGCAGAGGGAAGCTCACCCGTACCGCAGAGAATAAGTCCCGAAAGCTCGTTATAAAAAGCAGTTGCGTAAACTCTTGCACAGAATGAGCCCATACTGTGACCGAAAAGGAAGTAGGGAAGCTCGGGGTAACGGCGATGCATAATGTTATAGAGAATATGCATATCGTCAACCATTCTCACATCTCCGTCTTCCTCAGCAAAAAAGCCCATATCATCAAAGGAATCAACACTCTTTCCGTGACCGAGATGGTCATTTCCGCAGACAATGTAGCCTGCAGCTGCAAGAAAGCGTGCAAATTCATCGTATCTTTCAATATGCTCACTTACTCCGTGGGCAATCTGAAAAATACCCTTATATTCCTTTTCATCGTCCTGCCAGATACAGCAATGAATCTTGTTGACTGCAGTAGATGAAACAAAATAAGCATCTTTTTTGATTATAGCCATAACAGAAGCCTCTTTTCTTTTTATTCTTTACCTTACAGTATAATATAAGAGCATAAAATAATCAATAAATTTATTTATTTTTTAAGTAATTAACTTAACATTGTTTACATTATCCTGAAAATAATATATAATATAAGGAACTATTATATTGTCAAGAGGTCAGAAATGTTCGGTTATGTGAAATGCGACAAGCCTGAAATGAAGGTCAAGGAATATGAAGCCTACAAGGGCTTATACTGCTCTCTTTGCAAGGCAATGAGAAAGCACTTCGGCTTGTTTTCGAGTCTTACGCTCAATTATGACATCACCTTCCTTGTGCTGATGCGGCTTTCCTTCAGCACTGCCGTGCCGTCATTCACAAGCGGAAGATGTCCCTTTAATCCGACGAAAAAGTGCAACTTCTGCAACAATTCCGACGAGGCTATGAAATACGCCGCCGCAGTTTCCATGATGATGTTTTACCATAAGGTAAAGGACAACATAAGTGACGGCTCTTTTTTCAGGCGGCTTCTTATGTATCTGATTCTCCCTTATGCCTTTCTCAAAAACAGAAAAGCAGAAAAAATGTACGGTGAAATCGGTGAAATAATCCGCGAATCAATGAAAAGGCAGGCGGAAGCCGAAAAAAGCGGAACCGACTCACCCGACAAGGCCGCCCACGAAAGTGCCGACGCTCTGGGAAAAATCCTTTCTTACGGGCTCAATGATCCCAAGGGCAGCATTTACCGCTTCGGATACGGAATCGGTAAATGGGTTTACCTTTGTGATGCGGCGGACGACCTTCGTGATGACCTTAAAAGCGGCTCGTTCAATGTTTTTGTAAATATGCTGGAGCTGAAAGATGAAAAAGACATCACCGACGGTGACCTTTGTGTAATCGAAAGAAATCTAAACATGAGCTGCGCCTTTGCGGCAGAAAGCTTCAACGAGACAGAAAACAAAACCCTTGTACCGATTGCCGAAAACATAATTTATTCGGGCACAGAAAAGGTTATTAATAATATTCTGAAAGGAAACAATAAAAATGAAAGATCCCTATGAGGTACTCGGAGTGCCCAGAGGCTCCGACAAAGAAAAAGTTAAATCAGCCTACAGAGAGCTTGCAAAGAAATACCACCCGGATCAGTATCAGGGCAGTCCCCTTGAGGACCTTGCCAAGGAAAAAATGCAGGAAATAAATGAGGCCTACGATGCCATCATTTCGGGAGCATCAGCCTCAGGCACGTCCTCCTCGGATTATTCCTACGGTGCAAACAACTATTCAGTTGTGGAAAACCTCATAAACCGCGGACAGCTCGACGAAGCAGAGCGCATCCTTGAATCGATGGGACAAAGCAATGATCCTCACTGGTACTACCTTAAGGGGCAGGTCAATTACAAGCGTGGCTGGACTCAGCAGGCCTACAGTTATTTCTCAATGGCTTATAATATGCAGCCGGGTAATCCCATTTACAGAGATGCTTTTCAGAGGGTTTCCTCAAACAGAAGCGGCGGCTTCAGAACAACCCAGTCCCGCGGGCACAGAAGCGGCGGTACCGGCGGATGCGACGGATGTGACATCTGTACGGGACTTATGTGTGCCGACTGCTGCTGCGAATGCTTCGGCGGTGACCTGATTTCCTGCTGCTGAGGTAAAAACAATGAAGCTTTCAACAAGTGCAAAAACGGCTCTGGGTGCAATGCTGACCGCCCTTTCCGTTGTGATTCTCATCCCCTCCGCCCTTGAGGTTTTTGTCTATACTCTGCCTGCAATGGCAGGAATGCTTACAATGTTTTCTGTTGTGGAGCTTGACAAAAAGTGGTCAGCAGGCATTTATGCCGCAACCTCACTTATCGGACTTCTGCTCGTTGCAAACAAGGAAGCCGTTATCTACTATGTCGCTTTCTTCGGCTACTACCCGATAATTAAAGCGATTTTTGAAAGCAAGCTTCCGAAGGTAATCGAGTACATTCTCAAATTTCTTGTTTTCAACGTCTCGATTATTCTTGCAGGAGTTGTACTTATAAACATTTTCGGAATGCCTTATGCCGATCTTCTCGGAATTGACGGTGAAAGCACCTTCTTTTCAAAGTATGCCCTTCCGATTATGCTCGGTCTCGGAAACCTCGTGTTCATTCTTTATGACTTTGCTCTTACAAGAATTGTTACCGTGTATGTTCTTGTCTGGCAGAAAAAATTCCGCAAGCTTTTCCGTTTCTGATAAAAAATCCCCACAGACTCTTGACTAAAGCTCTGTGGGGTGTTATATTATCAAGGTAGGTTGGCGAGTTCGGATTATACTCGCAACCTAAATAAAACAGAGTAGATTTGTGTGCGTCTGAGTGCCTTGGGGACGGGGAGTTGCCCTGAGGACGAAAAAGATTATCTTGCGATACACAAATCGCATCCCGCTGTTACAAAAAAGGATCACACTGTACTTCCTTTCTTTTTCAGCGAGAACAAAGAAAGGAAGTGTTTTTTATGAAACAAAAAGCATTAAACCAGGAAAAAATCTTCAATCTTTGTTGCCTCGGACTTCTTATTGCAATTCAGGTGGTGCTTGCCCGTTTTGCAGTAATACCCATCGGCGATATGATGAGATTTTCAGTTTCCTTCATCCCCGTCGTAATTGCGGCACGAAAATTCGGAATCCTTGCAAGCACGGCAGTCTACGGTCTCGGCGACCTTGTCGGAGCAATCGTTTTTCCTACAGGAGGCGCATTTTTCCCGGGCTACACCCTTACAGCGGCAATTGTCGGCTTAATCTTCGGGCTTTACCTTAAGCCCTCAAAAAAAGAGGAAACTAGACTCTCAAAGAATGTGAAAATCGTTCTGTCCGTTCTCTCAACACAGCTTGTCGGCTCCTTCCTTTTAAACAGCTTCTGGCGAAGCTTTCAGACAGGCACACCCTACGGTGCGGTACTGATGACAAGACTTCCTCAATGCCTTGTTTCAGCAGTGATACAAAGTCTTTTTATGATTCTTTTCCTCGACAGAATCTGCAAGGTGATAAAGCTGCCTTCATCAATAAAATAAAGCAAGCATAATATAAGAGGCTATTGCAATTGAATGCAGTAGCCTCATCTCTTTTATTTATCCTCTTTTTTCTCAGCACCTGACGGGCACATTCCTGCTGACGGACAGCCTGAGCAGCCGCAACCGCAGGAGCAGGACGAACCGTTTTTCTTGTCTTTTCTCATTTTGAGCACCACGGCTGCAAGTATCGCCACAAGCACTGCACCGACAATAACGGTACCGAGGTTTGCTGATAAAAATTCAAGCATACAGTCACCTTATTTCTTTAAAGTTTTCTTTGCAGGCTTAACCATCATGAAAATAATACCAACCGCAACGGCTGCAGCAGCAATAAGACCGATAATGTTCATTTCACCCGTAAAGAGAAGACCGAACTGATAAATCACAAGTGAAACCGCATAAGCGAATGCACACTGATAGCCTATTGCGAAGGCTGTCCACTTCCAGTTGTTCATTTCTCTTTTGATTGCTCCCATAGCGGCAAAGCAGGGAGCACAAAGCAGATTAAACACAAGGAATGAATATCCTGCTACCGGAGTGAAAATTGTTTTCATTGCCTGCCAGATTTCGTTTCCTGCCTCGGAGACCTCTGCATTTCCGAGAAGGACACCGAAGGTTGAAACAACATTTTCCTTTGCAATGAGACCGGTTATTGTGGCAACTGCACTCTGCCAGTTACCGAAGCCGATGGGAGTGAAAATCCAGGCAAAGAGGTTGCCGACCATTGCAAGAACTGAATTATTGAGATCCTCAACCATACCGAAGGAGCCGTTTTCAACGCCGAAGCCCTGAAGGAACCAGAGAACAACGGTGGAAAGAAGAATTACGGTACCTGCCTTTTTGATGAATGACCAGCCTCTTTCCCACATGGAACGAAGCACATTCTTTGCAGGAGGCATATGGTAAGCGGGAAGCTCCATAACAAAGGGAGAAACATCGCCTGCAAAAAGTCTTGTCTTTTTAAGCATTATACCCGACACAATGATTGCTCCGATGCCTAAAAAGTATGCGCTCGGTGCAACCCAGGAGGCCTCGCCGAAAAGTGCGCCTGCAATAAGAGCAATGATGGGAAGCTTTGCAGAGCAGGGAATAAAGGTTGTTGTCATAATTGTCATCTTACGGTCACGGTCACTTTCAATTGTGCGTGATGCCATAATTCCGGGAACACCGCAGCCTGTACCTACAAGCATAGGAATAAAGGATTTGCCCGAAAGACCGAACTTTCTGAAAAGCTTATCAAGAACAAAAGCAATTCTTGACATATAGCCGCAGCCCTCAAGGAAGGCAAGGAAAAGGAAGAGAACAAAAATCTGGGGAACAAAGCCTAAAACAGCACCCACACCGCCGACAATACCGTCAAGAATTAGCGACTGCAGCCAGTCAGCACAGTTGATTTTTGTAAGCAGGCCTTCAACAAGCACAGGAACACCGGGAACATCAAGTCCGAAGAATTTCCAGCCTTCACCGAAAACTCCGTCATTCATCCAGTCCGTTACCCACGTACCAACGGTTGAAACGGAAATATAATAGATAAGGAAGATTACAACGGCAAAAATCGGAAGTGCAAGGAAACGGTTTGTCACAACCTTGTCAATCTTATCCGAAAGGGTAAGGCCGTTTTTGTTCTTCTTTTTGTAGCAGTCAACAAGCATTCTTGCAACATAATCATAGCGCTCATTGATGATTATAGCCTCGGAGTCATCGTCAAACTCCTCTTCAACGTGGACAATGTCCTTTTCAATGTGTGCGAGAACAGCCTTGTCGATTTTAAGCTTTTCGATAACCTTCTGATCTCTTTCGAAAAGCTTGACAGCATACCATCTCTGCTCTTCGTCGGGAAGGTCGTGAAGAATCGCTTCCTCAATGTGTGCAAGTGCATGCTCAACCTCACCCGAGAAATTGTGCTGAGGAATTTTTCTGCCCTTTTCTGCCGCCTTTCGCATAAGCTCAACGGCTTCATCAAGACCTGTTTCCTTAAGTGCTGATATTTCAACGATTTTGCATCCGAGATGAACAGAAAGCTTCTCTATATCAATTTTATCACCGTTTTTCTTGACAACATCCATCATGTTTATTGCAACAACGACGGGAATGCCAAGCTCGGAAAGCTGACTTGTGAGGTAAAGGTTTCTTTCAAGGTTTGTGCCGTCAACGAGATTGAGAATAACATCGGGCTTTTCGTCAACAAGGAAGTTTCTTGCAACAACCTCTTCAAGAGTGTAGGGTGAAAGAGAATAAATTCCGGGAAGGTCAACCACCGTGATGCTGCGGTCCTTCTTTACTGCGCCTTCCTTTTTCTCAACGGTAACGCCGGGCCAGTTGCCGACAAACTGATTTGAGCCGGTAAGTGCATTGAAAAGTGTTGTTTTACCGCAGTTGGGGTTACCGGCAAGTGCAACCTTAATACTCATTTTACCGCCTCCACTTCAATCATCTGTGCATCAGCCTTTCTTAATGAAAGCTCGTAGCCTCTTACAAAAAGCTCCATCGGGTCACCAAGAGGTGCAACCTTACGGACATAAATTTCAACGCCCTTTGTAATTCCCATATCCATTATTCTGCGCTTGATTGCGCCCTCTCCGCCGACCTTGAGCACCTTAGCCCTTTGTCCGACCTTTACATCCTTAAGTGTCATGATATCGCTCCTTCTTTATACACCGTAGTTAGTTTAGACTAACTACGCACCGTGAAAATCGGTTAGTTTTCACTAACCATAAGATATGATATATCACTTTATGGAATTTGTCAAGATATTTTTACAATATTTTTCCAAAAAAATTCATCTTGCAAACACACACTATTATATGTTATATTATAAAAAAACAAAGGAGATAACAGCTAATGGTAAAGCATATGATAATCTGGAAAATAAAAGAAGAGGCAGAGAACAAAAACGAAATCAAGGAAAATGTCAAAAGAGAGCTTGAGGCTCTTGAGGGCAAAATCGAAGGCCTTGTGCAGATGAAAATAATAACTGACAGCCTCCCCTCTTCCTCAGGTGATCTTATGATGGACTCCGTCTTTGAAAGCACCGAGGCACTTAACTCCTATCAGAAGCACCCATCGCACCAATTTGTTGCAAACACCTTTGTAAGACCAAATATGTGTCAGCGTCTTTCTCTTGATTACGAAATATAATAGTGTAACAAAGCTAAAACAGATGTAGCCGGGCATTGCCTGATTACATCTGTTTTTTATTAAATATACATTTTAAAGATAGACGGCTCTGAATCTTACCTCACTGTAGGGGCCGTAAACTCTGCTGCTTCCAACCTTTACATATGCTCTTACAGCAATCGTATAGTAAACATTGTAGGTCATATCAGAGACGGAAACACCTCTTTTGCCGCTGTCAAAATCGTGCAGAAGAGTATAGGATTTATCCTTATCAAGCTTGTAATAAACCTGATAGCCGTCGGCTCTGTCAACCGCCTTCCATGTCACCTTTGTGCTGAGCATTTTGATGTCGCCTACGGAAAGCTTCGGTGCGGCAGGCTTGGTTGCCGTTTTGACCGAACGGTAGCTGCCGTAAACCTTGCCCGTGCTCGTGTTTATGTAAGCCTTTACAGCAAGAGTGTATTTCTTTCCTGCAGGAAGCTCCTTCAGGGTTTTACTTGTACCCGTTACGGATGAGTGAAGAACCCAGCCCGAGGAATTCTTGTAATAAATTGAGTAGCCGTCAGCATTTTTCACCTTCGGCCAGGTAAGCTTGATTGAGGATGTTGACTGCTTTACCGTTACCTTTGACGGTGCAGACGGAGTCGTTGCTGCCGTGAATTCCGTGTAAACCGGAGCCCATGTCACCTTGGTACCGCTTTTTGAATAAGCTCTTATTGCATAGGTATTCTTTGTACCTGCAGAAAGATTTTTAACTGTACCCGTTGTCTTTTTGGTGCTGACGAGTGTTTTCCATTTGTCGCCGCTTCTGACTAAGATTCTGTAGCCCGTTGCACCGGGAACTGCCGTCCAGCTGAGCTTGATTGAGGATGCAGAGGGTGTTGCCGTGACCTTTGCGGTTTTTCCGAGAACATCCTTGTCGCTTACGGTGAAGTATACCGTATTACCTGCAACTGATGTAAAGCTGTTGTTTGAATAAATCCTTGCACTGTAATTGCCTGCAGAAAGAGTAACCTTACCCGAATTTACGGTGAGCTTTTTGTAGCGCTTCACAAGGCTTCCGTCACGGTAAATTTCAAGATTATAGGAGCTTGTGTTCGCAGACTTTGTCCAGGAAAGGTTAACGCTTTTCACCTTACCCGTTGCAGTAAGCTTTGAGGCTGAGGGAGCAGCCTTCTTTTCAAGTCTGAAAATCTGAGTCGAGCTTTTCGTCTTTGATATTGTCTGTATATTTGCACCGTCAGAAAATTTTGAATCACTGACATAAAGCACGCTGTCCGAAACATCGGGAGAAATATAATATCCCGAGCCGTTTGAATAAAACGCCCACTTCTGCTTTGAAGAGTCATCAAAGGAAGCAGCCGAAACATTTGCCGCCGCTCCGCTGCCGGTGTTAAGAACTCTGCCGTCAAGACAGCTGGTGATTTTATATGAGCCCGTCGAAAGCTTTTTGAAGTGCCACATCTGATTTGCCGCACCCGTAAAGCTCTTGAGTATGACATTTCCGTCAGAGGATCTGACAGTCAGAGCTTTTTCGCTTTTTTTGTTGATGATGGCGGCATAAAAGCCGTTTCCGACATTGTCCTTTGTGTCGAAGCTTTTCCAGCTTGTATCCTTTTGCACCTCTTCATAATTGGGAGCGTGGACAAAGTAGGTGATGTCTGTAAGGCTGCAGCTTCTGCCCCAGCTGATTTCGCAGGCAGGCACGCCACCGATTTCCGTAATGTTGCACTCGGCAACCGTGAAACGAAGACCGCTTACTGAAAGCACGATACCTGAATGAGTGTTGTTCCTGAGTCTTACAAGGTCACCGGGCTTTACCTCATATCGCCTTCTGTCAACCTCCTGAAGAGTTGACTGTCTGACACCGAATATTCTGTAAAACAGTCTTGCGGCAAAGCCGTGGCACTGATAGCCCTCGTCGAAATAGTTGCAGACATAACTGCCCGTACCCGTTTCACTCTTGTGATCGGTGCAGGGATGACTTGTAACCGTGTCTGCAAAGCTTTCATCACGGACCTCAAGAACACTGTCGAGGCTTTCCTTTGAGCTGCTGACATAATGATTCCAGTACATTCCGTCGGGGAATTCCTCTTTGAGCCTTTCAAGGCGCATTTCGATCCCGTCTGCCGCAAAAACAGATATACTCATCTGCGGCACAACAGAAGCACAGATAATCAATGCCAGAAAAAGCGAAAACGCTTTTTTAGTTACTGCTTTAACCATTTTTCTTCCTCTCGGAAACATCGGTGTACGGTGTTTCTTTTCCTTTTATTTTATCTTAAGTGCGGCTCTTTCACAGTCAAAGCCGTCAGTATATCTGTCAAGATATGCTCTGAAGCCTTCCTCTTCCTCGTTGTCGGGCCCGACAGTGATACACTCTGCATCTCTGAAGGCCTTATTCTTAAGGAATTCGTCAAGGCTCTCGCCCTCATTTGCAATGCTGTAAAGTGCAAGAAGAGCCATACCGTAGGGGCCGCCCTCACCTGCAGTTTTCATTACTGAAACGGGAGCTCCGAGTGCCGCCGCTGTAATGCTCTGTCCGACACGGGGATAAATGTAGTAGCCACCGTGACCGTAGAGCTCATCAAGCTTAACATTTTCTCCCTTGAGAAGATCCATGCCGATTTTGAGTGTTGCCATTGCCGAATAAAGAAGGTTCTTGCTGAAGTTGGCAAAATTCAGCTTACTGTCGGGTGTGCGGACAAAAAGAGGTCTTCCCTCGGAAAATCCGGTTACAGGCTCACCCGAATAATAGTTAAAGGAAACAAGTCCGCCGCAGTCCTTTTCAGCCTTAGCCGAAAGCTCGTACATAAGGTCGTAAACCCTGCCCTTTGAGACATCAGCTCCCAGTAAAAGTGCGAACTCGTGGAAAAGTGCACCCCAGGCGTTGATGTCGCTTGTGCAGTTATTACAGTGCACCATTGCAACAGGCTTACCCGTGGGAGTTGTTACCATATCAATTTCGGAGTAAACCCTTGAAAGCATTTTCTCAAGCACGATCATCGCAAAAACAGATGTACCTGCAGAAATGTTACCGGTTCTTACTCTTACACTGTTGGTTGCAGTCATTCCCGTTCCTGCATCGCCCTCAGCGGGAGCAAAGGGAACGCCTGCCTTGAATTCTCCGCTTTCATCAAGAAGAAGGGCACCCTTCTCAGTAAGGTAGCCTGCGTTTTCACCGGCAAGGAGAATGCCGGGAACAATTTCCTCAAGCTTAAAGCCGAAGCCCTCCTTTTCGGTGAGCTCATTAAATTTCTCAAGCATTTTTTCGTCGTAGCAGTTCTTTTCGCTGTCAATGGGGAAAATGCCCGAGGCCTCACCGATGCCGACCTTGTTGACACCTGTGAGAATATAGTGAATATAGCCTGCGAGAGTTGTTACATAACGCACAGAGGAAACGTGAGGCTCCTTTGAAAGAATAGCCTGATAAATGTGTGCGCTTGTCCAGCGCTGAGGAATGTTGAAGGAAAGCTCCCTTGTAAGCTTTTCCGAGGCCTCGGCTGTGGTTGTGTTTCTCCAGGTTCTGAACGGAACAAGGAGTTGACCCTTTTCGTCAAAGGCGAGGTAGCCGTGCATCATTGCGGAAATGCCGATTGCTCCCGTTGTTGTAAGGCTGCAGCCGTACTTTTCTCTGACATCTGCCTTAAGGTTTTTAAAGCAGGTGCGAAGTGCCTCGTGGATAAGATCAAGTGAGTAAGTCCAATAGCCGTCAACAAGCTTGTTTTCCCAATCAAAGGAGCCGCTTGCAACGGGCCTGCAGCTTTCGTCAATGAGAACTGCCTTGACTCTTGTTGAGCCGAATTCAATACCTAACGCAGTTTTACCTGATGTGATTATATCTTTCATTCTGCCACCTTATTTCATAAGTGAATAATACATATCGTTAAGCTTAAGCTCACGCTTGAAGTCGGAAATGCTTGTGTTCTTTCCGATAACGATTGATTCGATGCCCATTGCCTCTGCCCAGGAAACCATCTGATCGCTTGTAAGGTCATAGGAGAATGCTGTGTGGTGAGCACCGCCTGCAAGAGTCCATGCCTCAATGCCGGTGTAGAAATCGGGCTTGGGTACCCAGAAGTTTGTCGCGGTGGGAAGTGAAGGCATTTCCTTTTCTGTCTTTATGCAGTCAACCTCATTGATGATAAGACGGAAACGGTTGCCGAGGTCAACAAGTGAGCAGGCAACACCCTCACCCTGCTTTGAGGTGAACACGAGTCTTGCAGGGTCCTCTCTGTCGCCCATTGAAAGAGGCTTGCATTTGATGGAGATGGGACCTTCTGCAATTGAGGGGCAGATTTCAAGCATATGAGCCTGAAGGATGCCCTCCTTACCGGGAACGAGATTGTATGTATAGTCCTCGAGCATAGATGTACCCTTGGCATCCTTTTTGCCCTCGGTCATAATCTTCATAAGTCTTACCATTGCGGCAACCTTCCAGTCACCCTCAGCACCGAAGCCGTAGCCCTTTTCCATAAGTCTCTGGATTGCAAGACCGGGAAGCTGCTTAAGGGCACCGAGGTCACCGAAATGTGTTACGATTGCCTGATAGTTCTTCTCTTTAAGGAAGCGCTCAAAGCCAAGCTCAATCTGTGCCTGAACCTCAACGTGACGGCGGAATTCTGCAGCATCTCTGCCCTCAAGGAGAATTTCGTACTTGTCGTAGTACTCATCTGTAAGAGCCTTTGTGTCGGAAGCGGAAACTGCATCAACAGCCTCAGCGATTTCATTTACGGGGAAGGCGTCGATTTCCCAGCCGAACTTAAGCTGAGCTTCAACCTTGTCACCCTCTGTAACAGCAACATTTCTCATATTATCGGCGACACGCATTACACGGATGTGACTGCTTTCAATGATGCCGACAGCTGTGCGCATCCAGGTTGCAATTTTTTCCTGAACTGCCTTTGTTGTGTAGTGACCGACAACGATTTCACGTGCAATACCCATACGGGAGAGAATGTGAGCATACTCTCTGTCGCCGTGAGCTGACTGATTTTCGTTCATGAAATCCATATCGATTGTATCGTAGGGGATTTCCATATTGTACTGTGTATTGAAATGAAGAAGGGGCTTTCTGAATTCCTGATGGCCTAAAATCCAGCTCTTTGCAGGTGAGAAGGTGTGCATCCAGGTGATTACACCTGCGCACTCGTCATCGATGTTTGCCTCGTTGAAGGTTTTTCTGATAAGCTCATTTGTAATGAGGGTGGGCTTCCAGATAATTTCGAAGGGAAGGACTCCGCTTGCGTTAAGAGCCTTTACAATTTCCTTTGAGTGGTCTGCAACATGGCTGAGACATTCATCGCCGTAAAGATCCTGCGAGCCTGTGCAGAACCAGAATTTATATGCTTTCATTTTGTTTCCTCCTTAAAGGTTAAAATTAATCATTATAATAATACCATTTATTCACTTTTATGTCAACGAGGAAAATACAGAAAAACCCTCTTTCAGTCTTGTTTGCATTGGCATTAATCGACAAGTGACGATTTTATGACGACTAAACAACATTTAATAATTTTTTGTTGTTTATTTACAGATAATTCACTTTTCTCTATCTAAAGATTAATATAATTTTAATGTAAACAACACATATTTTGTTGACATTCAGAGGGAAAATTTATGAAGAAATCACTAAGCAAACCTAAACGCATTATTGTTGGTGCTCTTTGTTCAGCTTTAATCATTTTAGCAGGCATTTCTGCTGTTTCGCATCTTTGCTTTCACCGCTCTACTATGGCAACGCTTTCAGAAATGTGGATGATCTTAATCGACAGAGACTCCATTTACGCAGAGGGTGATGAGTTTGACGAAAACCTTAAGGCAAGAGCCATAGGCAATCTTGAGGATCAGACAATTCCCAAGGGCGTGAAGATGACTGTTCCTTACTCCTACAGACACGAGCACGGTATGCAGGTCTACTATTTCAATGAAGATTGCCTTAAGAAAAACAGCACCGTTGTTCTTTACATTCCCGGCGGCGGATACCTGAATCCCCCGCTTAAGTACCATTGGAAACTGATTGACAAGCTTTCGTCGGAAACAGACTGCACCGTTGTTATGCCAATTTACCCGAAGGTGCCCAATGTGACCTGCGAGGAATCCTATGAGGTTATGACCGCCTTTTATAAGGATTTTGCTTCACGCAAGGAAATTGAAAGAATCGTCATTGCAGGTGACTCATCGGGCGGCGGAATGGCACTTGTGCTTTCGCAGTATGTAAGAGATAATCATCCCGACCTGCTTCAGCCTGAGGATATTATCCTGATTGCTCCCTGGATGGATGTTTCCATGGAAAATGAATGCATCTGCGACTACGAGCCGATTGATCCGATGCTCGAATTATACGGAACAAAGAAAATCGGTGAAATGTGGGCAGGCGAGCTCGACACTCACGACCCGATGGTAAGTCCCATCTACGGCAGCTTTGAAAATCTCGGTGATATGACGATTTTCGTCGGCACAAGAGATATGCTCTGTCCCGACTGCCTGAAATTTTCTGAAATCCTCGATGAAAAAAACATCGAGCACACACTTGTTGTTGAAGAAGGACTTGACCATCCCTATCCTCTCTTCCCGATCCCCGAAGCAAAGGAAGCTCAGCAGATGATGATTGACATTATCTCAGAGGCATAATTCAGATTATATCATTTGTATGTTTTTTCATAATTTCCTCTTTGCAGACCTGTGCTTACAAGCACAGGTCTGCAACCTTTTTACATCTTTCCTCTTGAAAAATTTACCGCTACAGTGTACAATTAAAGGGATGATACATAAAGGAGAGCGACAGAAATGTTTGAACAGTTAAAATTCAATGAAAACGGCATCAAAACACTTTGCGAGATCGGAAAGCTGCATCCCGAAATGATGATGACCATCCACGTAAAAAAATTCAGTGACAACGAAGAAATCACCGTTTCAAGTGACACTCTTGAAACTGCTTTTCTTATTCTTCAGGGCGAGGCAGAAATTTCCTGGTGCGGAAAAACAGAAAAAATTTTTCGTGAAAGCCCCTTTGTAAAAAAGCCCTTCTGTCTCCATGTTCCCAAGAATACCGAGGTAAAAATCGTTGCCGCCAAGGATACTGAAATTCTCATTCAGCAAACAGAAAACGACAGAGATTTTGCTCCCGTATTCTATACTCCCGACGATGTTCTCTATCAGCATTTCGGTGAAGGTCAGTACGATGGTACAGCCTACAGAATCTGCTCAACAGTTTTCGATTATGACAACGCACCCTACTCCAACATGGTGCTCGGTGAGGTATTCAATCAGCCCGGCAGGTGGTCAAGCTATCCTCCCCATCATCATCCTCAGCCCGAGGTTTACTACTATCAGTTTGACAAGCCGCAGGGCTTTGGTGCCTGCTTCATCGGTGATAATGTCTTCAAAAGCGTTCAGGGCTCTGCCTGCTTCATTACTGACGGCTTTGATCATCAGCAGGTTGTTGCTCCCGGCTACGAGATGTGCTACATCTGGATGATCCGTCACCCCGAGGGCGATCCCTGGTACAAGACATCACGCTTTTATGCCAAAGAGCACGAATGGCTTGCAAATTTATAATTCCTTAAAAGAGGACGTTTATGGATAACTATAATTACGGCGTAACGGAAGGCTCACTTCTGAGAAGAGTTGAGGTTTTCCTTGAAGACGGCGATTTCTCCCGTGCAGACGAATACTGCGAAAGAGTGCTTGATATGAATGTTGAAAACGGCAGGGCTTACCTTTACAAGCTCCTTGCACGGCTCGGCTTTTCAAAAAAGGAACAGCTCTTTGACCTCGAGGAGCCCTTCGGGGAGGATCCTCTTTGCAAAAAAATAATGCGCTTCGGTGATGAAGAGCTGAAAAAAGAGGTTCAGGGCATCATCGATTCAATCATAGCCCGAAATGAGGAAAGAGAAAGGCTTCAGCGCTACGAAAAGGCTCTTTTACACAAAGGCAGTATGAGCATCCCCGAGCTTACAACGGTATGCGAGATTTTCCGATCCCTGGGTACCTACAAGAACTGTCCCGAGCTTCTTGAGGACACCGTGCAGCGAATCGAAAAAATCTACGACGAGCGCTACAACTCAATTTACCGTTCAATCAAGGAGAAGGAGCAGGAAATCGAGAATCTCAGATACCGCAACGGTACGGCACAAAGTGAAAAGGAAGGATACGATGAGTACATCGCCGAGCAACGCGAAAGAAAGGTTTTTGATTACTCAAAGCCTCTCACGGTTTTCGTCGCTCTGGCAGGAATTGTCATCACCGCTTTTCTCGCTCTCCCCTTTTTTGAGCTTGACGATGTTTCCTTTCCGACTGTTATAAGATGCATTGCTACGAGAATTGCCCCCGGACTTCTTGCAACTGCCGCCGCTTGCTTCGGCTCCTTCAGATTTGCAAGGCTTCTTGTGAAAAAGCAGAAAAGCAATCTTCGGGAGGACATCACCTCGGCTTCACAAAGTGCAAGAGAGCTTTTTGAAGAAATCACCGGCAACAAAGAGGACATTCTTTTCTTACAGAAGGAGCACGGCGAATACCTTGAAAAGCTCAGAAAGCTCAACGCCCAATATGATATTTTTGCCGCCTCAAAGGAGCAGGTAAAAGAATCAACCTCACCCAACATATAATTTTTCAGCACATCTTTTTCGGGATGTGCTGATTTTTTTTAAAAAAGCTCTTGACAATTTTGGTCTATTGTTGTAGACTAAAGATGCAGTCGATTGTTATAGACCAAATCAGGAGGAAAACTATGAAGGATCTTAAGCTTTGTGAAAGCGATTACCGATTTATGACAGTTGTATGGGACAATGAGCCTCTTTCATCAAAAGAGCTTGTTGAAAAATGCAGCGAAGCCCTCGGCTGGAAAAAGTCCACCACCTACACAGTGCTCAAAAAAATGACAGAGAGGGGCTTTGCCGAAAACAACAGCTCCACCGTCACTTCCCTTGTACAAAAAGAAAATGTGCAGAAAAGTGCAAGCGAGCATTTTGTTGAGCACACCTTCGGAGGCTCACTCCCCCATTTCCTTGCCGCTTTTTTCCAAGGAAAGAAATTAAGTGAAGAGGAAGCAACCGAATTAAAGGCTCTCATCGATGAATACAAGGAGGTGTGATTATGTATCCCGAGCAGTATTTCAGCGATATTTTCACCTATATACTTAATATGTCAATCACGGGCTCCTACATTATCCTTGCCGTACTTCTCGCAAGGCTCTTGCTTAAGAAAGTGCCGAAAAAGATTTCCTATCTTCTGTGGATTGCACCCTTTGTGAGGCTGGTCTGCCCCTTTACTGTGCGTTCTGCACTAAGTCTTTTTAATCTTCGCATTTTCAACAGCGATGTTTACGAAAGCACAATACACGAATATGTACCCTTGAGCTATGACTGGGATTACACACCCGAATTCGCAACGGGAATCACCAATGCTCAAAGCCTGATACCCAGCACCTTTGAGGCTTTTACGGGCTCACCGGAGTACAGTGCAAATCCTCTGCAGATTTATCTGTTCATTTTTGCCTGCGTCTGGCTTCTCGGCATCCTTGCAATGCTCACTTATGCAGGTATCACCTTTATTAAGACGAGAAAGAGACTCCGCACCGCAACAAAGCTTGAAGGCAACATTTTTGAAAGCGAAAATATTTCCTCTCCCTTTGTTATTGGAATTTTCCGCCCGAAAATTTATCTTCCCTACGGCTTGAGTGACATGGAAAAGGAGTACATTATCCTTCACGAAAAGACACACATTAAAAATCTTGACCACATAGGCAAAATTTTCGCCTTTTTCGTGCTCACGGTACACTGGTTCAATCCTCTTTGCTACCTTGCCTTTACTCTTATGAGCCGTGATATGGAAATGGCTTGTGACGAGGCGGTGCTGAAAAAGAACGAAAGCATCCGCAAGGATTACAGCACCTCACTTTTATCCTTTGCCGCAAACAAAAGGCTCCCCTCTCCCTCGCCCCTTTGCTTCGGTGAATCGGGAGTGAAGCAGAGAATCAAAAATGCACTTTCATGGAAAAAGCCGAAGACAATAGTTATTGCCCTCGGACTTGTGATTTTGTTTGTGTGTACCGTTGCTTTTATAAGTAATCCTCAGGCTCTGCATATAACAGACAAGATTGATCCTGCGCTCGATGAAGCAATTTCTCAGATGATACTTTACGAATGCGACGACACACGACCCTACTTCTGCCAAACCGAAGGTCACAAAGTTTTCGGATATTCCCGTTATGATGATGAAGTGACCGTTTACGGTGTGTGCACCTATTCCACAATGAATTTTGCAGACGGCTGTCTGACAAACTACGGCAGCGGTGCCTCTTATCCCTTTGTCGCGACATTTTGGGACAAGGGCGGCTTTTACAAGCTCAAGGAGCTGAAGTCCCCCGAGGACGGAATGGGATACGGAGATTCGATAAGAGCGATGTTCCCTGCCGAGTTTGAACACAAGGCGCTTAATCTCCATAATTACATGGACGAAATGAGAAAGCAGGAATACGCTCAGGCGGAAGCCGCACTCAAAGAGGCAGGTATAAGCTGCAAAATTGCCGACTATAGCGATATAGACACTGTTTTGTTCCAAGACTATAAAATTCAGGAAAAAATCGACTTTAATGAAAATCTCAATACCTATCTTTATCCTGATTCTATGGGCGTAAGTATGTATATATTGGACGGAAAATATATGGTATACGAGAAGCGTGCCGATGTAGAAAACAGCAAATACTACCTTGCCACCTACGAAAACGGAAGCACTGAGGTAATGGCTCACACCTTTGACAAAGAGGGCAATTATCTTGGTCAAGAGAAAATTGAAGTAAAGAACTTCTTTGATTATGAAGCACCTAAAGAGGACACAGAGCTTTATTATATATGGGATGAAAGCAAGCTTACGACCAATGCGATTTTGCTTGAAGAAGGTGAAACTCTCGCCACTGACGGAAAACCGCCTGAGCCGACAACGAGGCTGATAAGCTCAGATACAAGTGAAGCTTTTTGATTCTTTATTTCAAGAAAGAACGCCGTTATAAATAATTACCTTATATAAAACAAAAATGTCACAGTGAAATCCACCGTGACATTTTTTATTCTTATTATGACCTCGCCGGTCGGGCGTTACCTTTCTTGAAAGAAAGGTAACCCAAAGAACTTTATATCTTATTCCTCTTCCTTAATGTGTGCGATGCCAAGCATTGTAAGCTGCTCCTCATCAACAACCGCAGGACATTCTGTCATAGGCTCGCTGGCATTCTGTACCTTCGGATAAGCAATGCAATCACGAAGTGTTTCAAGCTTGAGCATCTGCATAACAAGTCTGTCAAGTCCGAGACCGATGCCGCCGTGAGGAGGTGCGCCGTACTTGAAGGCATCTGTGAGGAATCCGAACTTTTCGTGTGCCTCTTCATCGGAAAGGCCGAGAAGTGAGAAGATTCTCTTCTGAAGGTCGGGGTTAGTGATTCGGATTGAACCGCTTGCAAGCTCAATACCGTTGAGAACAAGGTCGTAAGCGTTTGCTCTGACATTTGCCTTGTCGGTTTCAAGGTAATCAAGGCACTCCTCAAGAGGTGCAGTGAACGGATGATGCATTGCAACATACTGACCGAGCTCTTCGTCCCAGTCGAAGAAGGGGAATTCAACAACCCAGAGAAGATTGTACTTGTCCTTATCGATAATATCGAGCTTCTTTGCCACAGCCTGACGAAGTGCACCAAGAACAGAAAGAGTTGTGCTTGTCTTGTCAGCAACAATAAGGATAACGTCGCCGTTTTCTGCGCCGCATTTTTCACAGATTGCCTTCATTTCGCTCTCTGTCATAAACTTTGCAAAGGAGGAAGCAATTGTTCCGTCGTCACCGATTCTTGCCCATGCAAGACCCTTTGCGCCGATACCTCTTACAAACTCTGTAAGCTTGTCAACCTCTTTTCTTGTCAGGATGGAAAATGCCTTTTTAGCTGTAATTGCAGCAACCTTGCCACCGTTTTCAAGTGCGCCTGTGAACACGCCGAAGCCGCAACCCTTAACCTCATCACCAAGATCTGTGATTTCCATATCAAAGCGTGTGTCAGGCTTGTCGGAGCCGTAACGCTCCATGGCTTCCTTATAGGTAAGTCTCGGGAAAGGAGTTGCAACCTCAACACCGAGCGACTCCTTGAAAAGTCTCTTTATGAAGCCCTCGATAAGGCCGAGGATGTCCTCTTTTTCAATAAAGCTCATTTCAATATCAATCTGTGTGAACTCGGGCTGTCTGTCAGCACGAAGGTCCTCGTCTCTGAAGCAACGGGCGATCTGCATATATCTGTCAAAGCCTGCAACCATTGAAAGCTGCTTGTAAAGCTGAGGTGACTGAGGAAGTGCGTAAAAGCTGCCCTTGTGAATACGTGAAGGAACAAGGAAGTCACGGGCACCCTCGGGAGTTGACTTGATGAGCATCGGGGTTTCAATTTCGATAAAGCCGTTGTCATCAAAATAGTCACGGGTAATCTTTGTAATCTTGTGGCGCATAAGGATATTCTTCTGCAGATCAGGGCGGCGAAGGTCAAGGTAACGGTACTTGAGTCTTGTAAGCTCCGAGGTCTGGCAGTTTTCTACGATTTCAAAGGGAGGTGTTTCACTCTTGCCGAGAACACGAAGATCAGTAACAAAAATTTCGATGTCACCGGTGGGGATGTCCTTGTTCTTTGAGGAACGCTCTCTTACCTCACCCTTTGCCATAAGCACATACTCACTTCTTACAGTGAATGCCTTGTCAAAAATTTCCTTTGCTGTGCTGTCGTCAAAAGCAAGCTGAACGATGCCCGTTCTGTCACGAAGGTCAACGAAAATAAGCGCTCCGAGGTCTCTTTGTCTCTGCACCCAGCCTGCAACAACAACTTCCTTGCCGCAGTCCTCTGCTCTTAAGTCACCGCAGTAATTTGTTCTTTTAAGTCCTGTCATAAAATCCATAGTTACATCTCCTTATATTTCAATATTTCCCATAATACCGGAAAAATCAAGATTGTCAAATTCCTTTAAGCTTTCGCTGATTGTGATGTTGAGAATATCACTTTCAAAGGTGGCAAGGCTGAGCTCCTGCTCCTGACCGGTTTCCATATTTTTAAGCTTTACCGCACCGCTTTCAAGCTCGCTGTCGCCGATTACAACAGTGAATTTTGCACCGATTTTATTAGCGTACTTCATCTGTGCCTTAACACTTCTGCCGACAACATCAAACTCAACAAACATCCCCTCGCGTCTTAAGGCGTTAGCCATTGCAGCGGCCTGTAATGTTGCCTTCTCGCCCATTGTTGCGATGTAAAGCTCACATTTGCTTGCCTCGGGGAAGGGAAGTCCCTGGTTTTCCATAAGAAGCATAAGCCTTTCAATGCCCATACCGAAGCCGAGAGCAGGTGTGTGGCTTCCGCCGACCTCTTCAACAAGTCCGTCGTAGCGTCCGCCGCCGCAGACTGTACCCTGGGCGCCGATATCCGTTGAAACAAACTCGAATACTGTTCTTGAGTAGTAGTCAAGACCTCTTACGATAGTAGGATTAACAGTAAAGTCGATACCCATAACCTTGAGATAGCTCTGTACTGCTTCGAAGTGTGCCCTACAGTCATCGCAAAGGTAATCAGTAACCTTTGGTGCATCCTTTGCGATTCCTGAGCAGACGGGGCTCTTACAGTCGAGAATTCTCATAGGATTTCTGTCAAGTCTTCCGAGACAAGTACCGCAAAGCTCATCCTTCTTGCTTTCGAAGTATTCCTTGAGTGCCTTGTGGTAATCCTTACGGCACTCCTTACAGCCGATTGAGTTGATTTCGAGCTTGAGATTTCTCACACCGAGGAAATCAAAAATGTTGTTTGCAACAGCAATTACCTCTGCGTCCGATGCAGGAGAAGCTGTGCCGAGACACTCAATACCGAACTGATGGAACTCTCTGAGTCTGCCTGCCTGAGGCTTCTCGTAACGGTAGCAGGATGTGAGATAGCAAAGCTTCTGGGGCATTGCCTCGTTGAAAAGTCCGTGCTCAAGATAGGAACGTACAACGCCTGCAGTACCCTCCGGACGAAGGGTAATTGAGCGTCCGCCCTTATCCTCGAAGGTGTACATTTCCTTTTGTACAACGTCAGTTGTGTCACCTACGCCGCGCTGAAAAAGCTCGGTATGCTCAAAAACAGGTGTACGGATTTCCTTGTAGCCGAAATTCTGTGCCACCTCAAGGCAGGTCTGTTCAACAAACTGTCTTTTGTGGCTTTCGTTTGGTAAAAGGTCAAGTGTACCTTTAATTGATTTTGTTACTAATGCCATATTAAACCTCCAAAAATAAAAAACTCCATCCTCAATGCACTCGCATTGGGGATGAAGCATAACTCCACGGTACCACCCCGATTGAACGGACAAGCCGTTCCACTCGATGCCTTAACGCGGCAAACGGACTTAAAGTCAGCTCAGGAATGTCTTCGGTACTTTTCTTTCGTAAGGTGCTTTCAGCCTGCGGCACCTCTCTCTTTAACGGGAAAACATACTTACTCTTTTCCGTCATCGCTTTTTTGGTATTGAATTAAAGCTTATCAAGCCTTGGGATTGATAATGTCACGCCAGTCAAGATCGCCTCTTTCAAGAGCATGAATGAGAGCCTCAGCCGTTGCAATGTTAGTTGCTACGGGGATGTTGTAAACATCGCAAAGTCTTAAAAGGTTTGCTTCGTTGGGCTCATTGGGCTTAACTGTAAGGGGGTCACGGAAGAGAAGCAGAAGGTCGATTTCGTTACATGCGATACGTGCTGAAATCTGCTCTTCACCGCCCTGATAACCGCAAAGGAACTTCACGATATCAAGACCTGTAGCCTCGGCAACCATTTTACCGGTTGTGCCGGTTGCACAAAGTGAATGCTTGGAAAGTGTGCCGCAATAAGCGATGCAGAACTGTGTCATAAGTTCTTTTTTCGCGTCATGTGCAATAAGGGCTATATTCATAATATATCCGTCCTCCTTTTAAAATCTGCAAATTTACCAATCATACCTTAATATGATAACAAAAATTTTCGGTCAATGCAATAGATTTTGTAAAAAAACAACAGAATTATTTGGTAGAATTCTTTTGTGCATTATGTTTAAATTATAAGAGGCTCAGCGCTACATACTGACCGCAGATTCTTGCGGCAATGTTCGTAAACGCCTTATAGGAATCCTGCCTTTTTTTGTAAATTTCACCGCCCATTGAACCAAGTCGGATTTTCTCATCCTCGGGCACAACACCGATAAGCTGAACCTGAGTTGAGTCAATCACCTTATCCACATTAAGAAGCTTTCCCTTTGTGATGTCCTTTTTGTCGATCCTGTTGATAATCAGTCTGCTTTCGGGAATGCCCATTTTCTCCATCTCTCTTGCAGCGGTGCAGGCGCTTCTTACACAGACAAGGTCAGCAGTCGAAACCACAATCCCCTTTTCTGCACCGGCGCAGGCAAGACTTAAGCCGACACCGATTCCTGCAGGGGCATCAAAAAGAATATAATTGTAATCGCAGTCATAATTTTCAACAAGCTTTTTCATTTTTTCGCTTGTAATTCCATCGTAATCAGACGGGCAGCTCATAACATAAAGTCCCTTGTTTTCATAAACCGCCTGCTCAGCCTCACAGCGTCCGAAGATAACATCACCGAAGTCGTAAACAAGCTCCTTTGTGATGCCTGCAAGCAGGTCAACGCTTCTGAGTCTGTCACAGTCTATTATCAGCACCTTATTTCCAAGGGCTGTAAGAGCCTTCCCTATTGCTACGGTCAGAGTGGTTTTGCCTACCCCGCCCTTACCTGAGGCAACGACAATTTTTACTGCCACCTTTATTCCCCCAATCACTTTATAAGTGTATTTTCACTAAGTGAAGCCTCCTGGCTGTTCTTTTCTGCAAAATAATGCTCGAAAACCTCCGCAATAATCGGAGCGGTGTAGGTACTCATACCTGCACTTTCAATTGCAACTGCAACTGCTATTTCGGGATCATCGTAAGGCGCAAAGCCGATAATAAAGCCATTGTTGACCTCAACGAGTCTTCCGTCAATGGTTTTTTCAACAGTAGTTGTACCGGTCTTTGCGGCACATTTTACATCGAGATTCTGGAATCTGAGGTAATCAGCCTCGGCAACAAGGTTCATTCCCTCGTAAACAAGATCCCAGTTTTCCTCCTTGAAGTTAGCCTTTGAAAGGACCTGAGTCTGTGTCTCGCTGATTGTTTTGCTGAAGTCACCGTTTTTGACAGCTTCAACAAGATGCGTTTTGTATCTTACACCTCTGTTTGCAATTGTAGAGGCATAAACGGCAAGCTGAAGCGGCGTAAACATATTGTTACCGTGTCCGATACCTGCCTGAATTGTAAGACCGGGAGTCCAGAGCTCACCAAGGCTTGTACGGTACTCTACAGTGTCAAGGGTTCCCGGGTTTTCGTCAATTTCAATGCCTGTTTCCTCACCGAGGCCGAACATCGTGTAGTATTTATTGAGTGATTCAATACCTACAAGTCTTGATGTCTCGTAGAAGAAAATATTGCAGGAATGGTAAAGAGCTCTCTGAAGGTCGAGATAGCCGTGTGTTCCGAGACAACCGGGCTGATAGTCATCGTAGTATTTGTAGATACCCTGACAAAAAATTGTGGTATCCTCGGTGATAACGCCCTCCTCAAGACCTGCCATCGCAACGGCGGGCTTGATTGTTGAGCCTGGGGTAAATGTACTGTCAATAGCTCTGTTCCACAAGGGGTTATCCTTGTTTGCTATAAGCTTGTCATAATCGTCAATGTAGGTTGAGTTGTTATAGTTGGGATAAGAGCAGATTGCACGGCAAGCGTTGTTTTTTACATCAAGCACAACAACTGCACCCGAATAAGAATAAGAGGCAACCTCTTTTCTCAGTCCGTCAATAACTCTGTCAAGGGAGCCCTGTGCAACCTTCTGCATCTTTCTGTCGATGGTTGTTATAATGTTGTTACCGGGCACCGGCTCCTTGGTGTATTTTTCTGTTTTTGTACCCGAGGAATCAATGGTTATAACCTTTTCGCCCTTGACTCCGCGAAGCTCGCTTTCATATGCATCCTCAAGTCCGCTTATACCTACGTAGTCGTTAAGTGAGTAGCTGTCGTCAGACTCGTAAATTTCCTGGGTAATGGGGCCGACAATGCCGAGAATGTGAGGAGCAAGTGTTCCGTCGGGGTACTCACGCTCACTGTCAATCTGAAGCTCAACACCGGGAAGAAGGTAAGCCTTCTCCATAATTGCCGAGGCGAGACTGCTTGAAACCTCCGTGGCGAAAATATAGTTACGGGTTTCGTTGAAGCCATCCTTTACAAGTGAATAATAAACCGAAGCGATGTTTCGTGCATCCTCAACGGAATAACCTTCAAGCTCGTACTCCTCAACAAGAGCATCAAAGCAGTTCTGCACCGTAGCATAGTGCATCAGATCGAGGAAGGCCTCACTTTTAAGGTAAGCAACCGAGCTTTCCATACCCTTCGAAAAAACAAGCTCACCGTTCTTTATTTCAATGGGAAGCTCGTCCTTCCATTCAGCCTTGTACTGAGTGAACATTCTGATAAGCTCGAGTATAATTTCATTTCTCTGACTGTAATCCGTAGGAAAGGATGAGTAAGTGAAAATGATTTTGTTAACCTGCTTGTTTGTAACAAGAGGATAACCGTTACAGTCGAAGATCTCACCTCTTACAGGGTTGACCTCAACGGTAACAGTTGAAATTGCCGCTTCCTCATCCTCGTCAGCACTGAGAATCTGGAAGTTGAAAAGTCTTATAAGGAAGGCTGAAAATACTACAACAACAATAAGTGCCACAGTAAGAGCCCGTCGTTTTTCATTTCTTGTTGACATAAATTTCCGTCCTTTCCCGAGTTTTTTTTACTTAAATGGTATCACGCCTCTGTTTTTCCCGTCAGCCTTACGATAAATCTGATAAGATAATAATAAAGGAAAACGAAAAGAGTTGAATATAAGGCAAGAGGGATGAAATGAGTGAAGAGTATCTCCCACATTCCGTCATATCCCTTGCGTAAAACAGCAACCATCCAATAAGCGACGCTGACCACAAGGCAGGACACTCCGTTTAAAACTGCGGCGGTGATGATTCTGTTTCTTAAATAAAAGGTTACAAGCACACCCACAAAAAAGCCGATAACCGAAAGCATAAGAGTGAACATTCCGTCTGCACCCGAAACGGCAAAATCCCAGAGCACGCCCGAAAGCCCGCCGATGAAAAGTCCGACGATGCTTCTTTCGTACATTGCAACACAAACCACAAAGGGTACAAGCAGCATCGGAGAGAGTGTACCTAAATCAAATCTGAAGCCGGGGGTATGCTGAATAACTGCCGTAAGCAGAGCTACGAGCACAAAAAGCGCCCTTCTTTTTCTGTTTTCCTTTGATGAGGTGAAATTCAAGTCTGCTCACCGCCTTTCTGTCTTTTATCCTTTCAAGGCCTCGTATCAGCCTTTAACACCCTGCCCCTTGAATTCCTTGATTACATAAACATCCTCAAGCTGAGACACATCAATGCCCGGCTCAATTACCGCATAGCTTGAAAGGTCATGCTCACTTTCGTTAACCTCACTTACCGTACCGATAATAAGTCCCTTGGGATAGGTTGCACCGATTCCGCTTGTAAGAATGATACCGCCGGGTGTAATTGAGCTTGAACGGCTGAGTCCTGCGAGCATACAGTTACCCTTGAGTGAAAATTCCATTGTTGTTGTAACATAGGCAATTTCACGGCTTTTACTTTCAAGGGCTGAAATCTTCGTGTCGGGGTTAAGAATTGTCTCAACCACACAGTAGGTCGGATGCACCTTTTTGACGATACCCACAACATAATTGCCGCTGATTACGGGATCATTATAAGCAATTCCGCTGTCCGAGCCCTTATCTATGATAATCGAAGAAAAAATGTCCATACTGTCAGCGCCGATAACATTACAGTCCTCGAGAACGAAGCTGTTGTTGACCTCCTTGACACCGAGCATAGCCTCGTAGGTTCTGAGCTTATGCTCCATATCATCGTAAGAAGCAATACGGTTTTCGTATTCGGCAATTTTCTGATTGAGCTGCTCAATCTGGTCTCTGTAAGCACCTGCCGACTCAAAGGAAGCAGTGAACCAATCAATCTTTTCGCTCACAAAGCCCGAAAGCTTCTGCAAGGGCTTGAAAACTATACCGACTGCACTTGTAATCGGAGAAGCCGAGCTTACCGTTGCAACTGCAATGACCGAGCCTGCCAGAACCGTACAGATGACAATAAGGAAAATTTTAAATTTTGCACTTTTCAAAAACTGAAGCATATTCTTCTGTCACCTTTCGTGAAAATCAATCGTCTGTCCTTATCTCTTAAGACCGAGAATATCTGTGTTAAGGAAGATGCCCGTTCCGTCTGCAACGCAGTCAAGGGGGTTATCTGCAACGCGTACGGGCATACCTGTCTCTGTTGAAATGAGAATGTCGATACCTCTGAGAAGCGCACCGCCGCCCGTGAGAGTAATGCCGTACTTCATAATGTCAGCGGCAAGCTCGGGAGGAGTCTTTTCGAGTGTACCCTTTACAGCGTCAAGAATCTGATTGATGCAGTCGGAAATTGCCTCACGCACCTCTTCACTTGTGATTGTGACATTCTTGGGAAGTCCGTCAAGAAGGTTTCTGCCCTTCACCTCCATTTTGCCGTCCTTTCCGTAATCGGTTGCAGAGCCGATTTTGATTTTGATTTCCTCGGCAGTTCTTTCACCGATAAGAAGGTTATATTTCCTTTTGATGTACTGACTGATGGCACTGTCGAAATCGTCGCCTGCCATTCTGACTGAACGGGAGGTTACGATGTCACCAAGAGAAATTACGGCAACCTCAGCAGTACCGCCGCCGATGTCAACAATCATGCTGCCCTTTGCTTCATTTACGGGAAGTCCTGCACCGATTGCGGCAGCCATAGGCTCTTCAATGAGGCTTACGTATCTTGCACCGGCTTCAATAGCAACGTCGTGAACGTTTCTTCTTTCAACCTCGGTAACACCTGAGGGGATGCAGATTACAACCCTTGCCTTTGCAAGGAATGAGCCGCCGAGCGCCTTCTGGATGAACTTGCGCAGCATTTCCGTTGTAACGTCAAAGTCGGCAATAACGCCGTTACGCAAAGGACGCATTGCGGTAATTGAGCCGGGAGTTCTGCCGATCATCTGCTTTGCCTCATTACCTACGGCAACAACCTTTGCAGGCCTTGAGTTAACATTGATTGCAACAACAGAGGGCTCTCTTATAACGATACCCTTACCCTTAACAAAAACTATAGTGTTGGCTGTACCTAAATCAATACCTATATCCTGAGAAAATAACATTTGCTTTCTCCTTTCAATATGCCCGAACAGAAAATGGGCATTATAATTCATCATAATTAGGTTTATTATACCTTAAAATTCTGAGTTACTCAAGAGGAAAGGCGAATTTTTTACAGAATATCATTAATTTTTTTCCTTGTTATTTTCTTTACTTATGAAAAAATCAAGTATATAATAAATTTATAATATAACTCATAACTGAAGAAAACTTTTTACAACAGAAAAGGATGATAAAAAATGAAGATTACAGTGCTTACCGACAACAAAGCATCCTCCCCTCTCAAGGGTGAATGGGGCCTTTCACTTTACATAGAAAACGAAGATGACAAAATACTGCTTGACACGGGAGCATCACCTCTTTTTGCAAGAAACGCCGAAAAGTGCGGCATTGACATCAGCGGGGTAAGCCTTGCTTTTTTGTCCCACGCTCATTACGACCACAGTAACGGCTTCGGTGAATTTTTCAACATCAATAAAGAGGCTCCTCTTTACCTGAGCCAAAACTGCAGGGAAAACTGTTACGGCAAACGCTTTATTTTCACAAAATACATCGGAATCAGAAAAGGCTACAGCGAGCTTTACAAGGACAGACTGATTTACACCGACGGCTTTACGACGGTAAAGGAGGGAATTTACCTTCTCCCTCACGCTGACGGTGATTACAGCATCTACGGCAAGAAAAACGGACTCATCCGCAAGGAAAACGGAAAAAACATCTTTGACACCTTCAACCACGAGCAAAGCCTTATCATCCGCACGGAAAAGGGTCTTGTGATTTTCAACTCCTGCTGTCACACGGGAGCTGATAACATCATAAAGGAGGTCTCCGACGCCTTCCCGAAAGAAAAGATTCTTGCTCTCATCGGCGGATTCCACCTTTACAAATCAAGCGAAAATGATGTTTATTCACTTGCTCAGCAAATAAAAGAAACAGGAATTGAAAGTATTTACACCGGTCACTGCACGGGCGACAAGGCCTTTGCAATATTAAAAGAACAGCTTGGTGAAATGGCTCACGAGCTGTTCTCAGGAATGGTTATTGAATTTTAGTAGCAACTGTAATTACTTATTTTTTATAAAATAAGGGGATGTAAAAAAACGAGTTTTTTTACATCCACTTTCATTTTGTCAGATTAAAGAGCCTTAAAACTGAGTCGGCGGAGTCTGATTATTCTGATAGGTTGAGGAAGACATATTTACTGCGTTGAAGATTTTGTCGGGGAGACTGAGCTGATTTACTGCACCGACAATGCCCGTGATGATGGGAATAAAGCAGATAAACCAGCCGACTGCAACTGCGATGATTTTGTTTGTCCATTCGCCGTCAACATTGACTGAAAGCTGACCGTTGATTGCGGCAAAGTTTGCTCTGCATTCAAGACCCAAGCCGAGAGCATTTGTGAAGCCCTCACGGTCCTTCTTTACTGTGAGAACGCCTGACTGAGCTGAGATCATCTGGATGTTTGTCTGGTAGCCCTGAGTTTCCATTGTAAGAGCAGTTGCCTGCATGATTGAATAAAGATCAGCATCAGGCTTTAAAGGATAGTTTCTTAATGACATTTTTTATTTCCTCCTTGATTTTAGAAAAATTGTTTGTAAAGCTTATAAATTAGTCCTTTTTCAAAATCGGCATAAACAATTTCACTTTGTCCCGTAAGCCTCACAATGTAGGTGACTGTGAGAAGCAAAAGAGCAAAAAGACAAAGTGCTGTAACAGCCTTTTTTGAAATGTGATTTCTTGAAAAGTAAATTGCAATTGCAAGGGGTAAGAGAAAGACGAGAGGGTGCATTTTAAAGGCTGAAGCAAAATCAAGCCTGAGAAGCTCAAAGACCGCCCTTGTCATTCCGCAACCGGGACAGCATATACCCGTGAAAAATCTTATCGGACAGCCGAACCTGTAGTAGAAAACTGCAATTAATGCAAAAAGCAGTATATAAGGTGCATTCTGTCGGATTCTTTTAAATAAAGGCTTCATTGGTTTCAGTTTATCATATATGCGATTTCTTTGTCAACAATAAGTTTAAATTTCCAGCACCGCGTTATAATCGTCGATGCCGTAATTACCTGCCGTGTTTTTGAGAATGTCATAAAGGTCAGCTTTTTTACCGTCCCAGCCCTTAAGGTCAATCTTCTTAATAATCGGACGGAATCTTTTTAAAAGGGCAAGGAAAACGTCACCCTTGGCAGTACCCTCTGTGAAGCTCTGGTTTCCTTCGAAAATGCCTCTTACAAGCTCTGTTGCATAGTCGAGCACTCTCATATCCTTAATGCTCTTGTCGCAGTGAATGAAGAGCATTTTGGCAACAGTTCCGACCTTCACACTGCAGATGATTTTTCCGATGGTTTTAAGAAGCTTTTCTGTTGAAGCCTTTTCTTCAATGTGGAATTTGCGCATCGCTCTTTTGGTGTCGTCACGCATATCTGTAAGCACATTGACTATCATACGGTCAAACATATCGCTTAGGTATTTTTTGCAGTCGTCGGTGTCCCATTCGAAATCGGGAGTGGGGATGCTTTTGATTTCCGCCTTGTCTTCCTTTATTGCAACGTGACGGATGAAGGCGGGGTCGGCAATGATTGCGCCCGTTGTGATGTCGTAAAGACGGTTGCCCTTTTCTGTGTCAATGTAGTTGATGCTCTGATTGTGCATATGGCCGGTGAAGATAATTTTCACGCCCTCGTCGGCAAGGAAGGATGCAAACTTGTAGGCGTCCTTTATCATCATCGGGGAAATAAGCTGAAAGAGAGGCTGACCGGGCAAAATCGGATAGTGGCACATCGCAATCATTGTCTGACTGTCCTTGCGTGCCTTTTCAGTCTGCTGCTTGATCCAGTCCCACTGCTCATCGCTGAAATGGTACTTGCCGTCCTTTTTGAAGTCGCAGTTAATGCAAAGGAGTCTTACGTTGTCGCTTAACTGAGCAACATAGGAAAGGTTTGCTCTGTCTGCGGCAATGGCATCACCGAAGCCGAAGTCACGGTACATGTCAAAGAGTGCATCTCTTTCTGTGTGCTCGGGAGAGTATCTGCCGTTTTCGCCGAAGGCAAAGGTGTCATTTGCGTTGTACTTGAAATCGTGGTCGGCAGTTACAACGTAAATTTTCTTTCCGCTTTCCCTGAGCTCATAAAGCAGCTTCAAAAACTTTTCGTGACTTTTTGCCTCACCGTTGAAGGAAAGGTCGCCTGCAATAAGCACGGTGTCAGCCTCGTCGGCTTTCTTCAGCCAGTCAAAAACGCTGTTACAAATGCTTTCGGTTTCAGCAAAGCATTTCTGCTCGTAGTGCATGAAGTCCTCGTATTCCTCACCGCTACAGCCCAATTCCGTTGCAAAAAGATGGGGGTCGCTGATGAGATAAAATTTGGTTTCTTTCATAATATTCTCCTGAATTCAAAAAATATATTGATTTAATATTATCTATGTAGTAATATTAACAAAAAAGAAAAAGGAAAGCAAGGGATAAAATATGAAAATTACATTTATGGGTGCAGGAAGTACGATTTTTGCAAGAAATGTTATCGGTGACTGTATGTGTACACCGAGTCTTTGCGAAAGTGAGTTTGCTCTTTACGACATTGATGAGCAGAGACTCAAGGAGTCGGAAATTATTCTTTCTGCCCTTAACAGAAACATCAACGGGGGTAAGGCAAAAATCACAACCTACCTTGGCGAAAAAGAAAGAAAAGAGGCTCTCAGAGGAGCAGGCTTTGTTGTTAATGCAATTCAGGTCGGCGGTTATGAGCCCTGCACGGTAACTGACTTTGAAATTCCCAAGAAGTACGGTCTTCGTCAGACTATTGCCGACACAATGGGCATCGGCGGAATTATGCGTGCACTTCGCACCATTCCCGTAATGAAGGCCTTTGCCGATGATATGGAGGAGGTCTGCCCCGATGCATGGCTTCTTAACTACACTAATCCTATGGCTATGCTCACCGGTTATATGCTGCGCTATACAAAAATTAAGACAGTAGGTCTTTGCCACAGTGTCCAGGGCTGCAGCCGTGATCTTCTGAAGGCTCTCGGTATGGAGGACAAAATTGAAGGCAGAACAGAGATAATTGCCGGAATCAATCATATGGCATGGCTTCTCGAGCTTTACGACAAGGACGGAAATGACCTTTATCCCGAAATCAAGAGAAGGGCAAGGGAGAAAAACCTTACTGAAAAGCACGGCGATATGGTCCGTTACGATTATATTGATAAGCTCGGCTACTACTGTACCGAAAGCAGTGAGCATAATGCTGAATATAATCCCTTCTACATAAAGTCGAAGTATCCCGAAATGATTGAAGGCTTCAACATCCCTCTTGATGAGTATCCCAGACGCTGCGTCAATCAGATTGAGGGCTGGGTGAAGCAGAGAGACGAAATCCTTGCTGACGGAAAAATCACTCACGAAAGAAGTCAGGAGTATGCTTCTTACATTATGGAAGCGATTGTTACAAACAAGCCCTATAAAATCGGAGGTAATGTCCTTAACAACGGGCTTATCGACAACCTTCCCAAGGAGGCCTGCGTTGAGGTACCCTGCCTTGTTGACGGCAGCGGTATCACACCCTGTAAGGTCGGAAGCCTTCCTTTACAGCTTGCAGCAATGAACTCGAGTAACATTTATGCTCAGCTTCTTACAATCGAGGCCGCAGTAACGGGCAAAAAGCAGTACATTTACAACGCTGCAATGATGGATCCTCACACCGGTGCAGAGCTCAACATTGAGGACATAATCAGAATGGTTGACGAGCTTATCGAGGCTCACGGCGACTGGATGCCTGAGTATAAATAAAAGCAAGCTCTAAAATTATTCCCCGCAACAAACAGCTGCGGGGAGTGTTTTTTTGTGCATGGGTGTTATTCGCTGATAACTTCCTTGAAAGAGGTTGCAAGACCTGCAAGACCCTGAATCTCTGAGGGGATGATGATCTTTGTTGCCTTGCCGTCTGCGGCAGCGGTGAATGCTTCAAGGGCACGGAGCTTGATAACCTCGTCGCTTGCGCCTGCCTCGTTGAGGAGCTTGATACCCTCTGCAGTTGCCTGCTGAACCTTGAGGATAGCCTCTGCCTGACCTTCAGCTTCAAGGATGTGTGCCTGCTTCTGAGCATCAGCACGGAGGATTGCACTTTCCTTTTCACCTTCTGCAAGAAGGATGGCACTCTTCTTTTCACCTTCAGCCTTGAGGATTGATTCACGGCGTTCACGCTCAGCCTTCATCTGCTTCTCCATGGCGTTCTGGATTTCCTTGGGAGGAAGAATGTTCTTTAATTCAACACGGTTGATCTTGATGCCCCAGGGATCTGTTGCTTCGTCAAGGATGGAGCGCATCTTTGAGTTGATGATGTCACGTGAGGTGAGAGTCTGGTCAAGCTCGAGCTCACCGATGATATTACGAAGGGTTGTAGCAGTGAGGTTTTCGATAGCTGTGAGAGGATGCTCAACACCGTAGGTGTACATCTTGGGGTCTGTGATCTGGAAGTAGATAACTGTGTCGATCTGCATTGTTACGTTATCCTTTGTGATAACGGGCTGAGGCGGGAAGTCAACAACCTGCTCCTTGAGGGAAACGGTTTTTGCAACTCTTTCAATGAAGGGGATTTTGAAGTGAAGACCAACGCTCCAGGTTGCCTGGTAAGCACCGAGGCGTTCAATAACGACTGCCTTTGCCTGCTGTACGATGCGGATGTTCGTTACGAGAACGAGGATGAGTACGAGTACTAATACTGCAATGATGATAAATTCCATGTTTGTTTCTCCTTTTTTCTTTGTTTATTTTTGCTCCCGGATTTTCACCGGGAAAATTTACTTGTTTATAATCGGTGTAACAACCGGCTTGCCTTCTCTGTCAAGCAGGGGAGTAAGTCCGCCGCCGTAACCGCTTGAGTGGTAAATGTAGTTGACGCCCGTTTCCTTGTCTACCAAGATTTGCGTTGAACCGCTGAAGGTGCTTTGTGAGTAGACCTTTTCGAATCTGTTATCCTTTGCCATAGGGTGTCCTCCTTACTGCTTTCTTACAATCAGCTTTACGCCTTCAATCTGAACGGGTGTTACAATTTCGCCCTGAGAAATGATTTCGCCGCTTTCGCTTCTTGCCGACCACTCCTTGCCAAGGCACTTGACTGCACCCTTGCCGGAGAGATTGTCAATTTCTTCAGTTACATAAGCGTCCTTTCCGAGCGCCATATCGGAATTTGTCGCCTTGTGGTCTGCTTTATTGAAATACTTTTTCGCGAGAGGTCTTGTGAAAACAAGAGTCACAGCCGTAACGACGAAGAAGAGCAGAAGCTGAAGCCATAACGGGCCGCCGAAAAGTGAAGAAATCAGCGCGGCTAATGCTCCGAGCGCAAACCAGATGGAGACGAGTCCGACTGTTGCGGCTTCAAGAACACCCAGAACAATCACGGCGATAAGCCAGAAAATTGAAATTTCATTCATACTTTATACCTCCTTTTTTATTTCTATGTTAATTATACATTCTTTACACCGCATAGTCAATAAAAAAACAGTAACATATATTTTACAAAAGGTAATTTACGGGCTTTCGTTTTGCCTTTCCTTCAGATTGTCGCCTGCTTTAATTAACTGAGCTACGAGTATATAGATGATTTTCAGCGGAAAGCTGAAGTTTTCTGTGCCCGGTGCAAAAAAATTCATTGCAAAGCCTCCTTTCTGTGTCTTTCAGCTTTTCTCTTTCTGTGATTATATTTTAAACCGGAATGCCCGTTTTTACAATTTGAAAAATGATACTTTGCGGCTCTGAAAGTATCAACTTTAATACTTTTTTGCCTTTGAAAATATTTTTGCAATATCTGAGAAAAATATCTGTAAAGGTATTGACTTTTACAGTTCGCTGTTGTATAATAACCGAGCTGTGTAAAGTTTAATGTCTTTACAGCAGACAGGAGGGAAGGCAAATGGCAAAAAATCTTGACGTGATTCTTCTTTTTGATATTTACGGCGAAATGCTTACAAAAAAGCAGCAGGATTTTATCGGCTATTATTACAATGATGACCTTTCCCTTGCAGAGATTGCCGAAAACGAGGGCATTACCCGTCAGGGTGTGCGCGATGCGATCAAGCGTGCCGAGGCTCAGCTTTACGATTTTGAAAAGCACCTGGGACTTTATGAGCGCTTCTTGCAGATTAACAACGGTCTTGATGAAATCAGGGAGCTTACCTCACTTATTGATGAGATTAACAAGAGAACGCTTCTTTCAAGAGAAATCAACGACGCAACGGCAAGAATTTCTGCACTTACTCAGATGTTGAGATAAATTAATAAATAATTGAAAAGGATTGATTCAAGTGGCATTTGAAGGTCTTTCAGACAGACTTGAAGCCGCCTTTAAAAAGCTCAGAAGTAAGGGTGCCCTTACCGAAAGCGATGTAAAGGAAGCCATGAGAGAGGTTCGCCTTGCACTCCTTGAAGCTGACGTTAACTACAAGGTTGCAAAGGATTTCACCGCCACCGTTACCGAAAGGGCAATCGGTGCCAAGGTTATGGAAAGCCTCACTCCCTCACAGATGGTTATCAAAATCGTCAATGAGGAGCTCACAAATCTCATGGGCGGTACCAAGGCAAGACTCAACACCGCAAACCATCCGCCCACAATCGTAATGATGTGCGGTCTTCAGGGTTCAGGTAAAACAACCCACAGTGCAAAATTAGCACTTATGCTTAAAAATCAGGGACACCGTCCTCTTCTCGTCGCTTGTGACGTTTACAGACCCGCTGCTATCAAGCAGCTTGAGGTTGTCGGTGAAAAGGCAGGCGTTCCCGTTTTCCAGCTCGGACAGATTAATCCCGTTGACATTGCAAAGCAGGCAGTAGCCTACGCAAGGGATCACGGAAATGATTACGTTTTCCTTGATACTGCAGGTCGTCTGCATGTTGACGAGGAGCTGATGACTGAGCTTAAGAACATCAAAAGCGAGGTTCATCCTCATGAAATAATGCTTGTTGTTGACTCAATGACAGGTCAGGACGCAGTTAATGTTGCTTCATCCTTCAACGATGCACTCGGCATTGACGGTCTTCTTCTGACAAAGCTTGACGGTGACACACGAGGCGGTGCGGCACTTTCCGCAAGAGCCGTTACGGGTAAGCCTATCAAGTTTGTCGGTACGGGTGAAAAGCTCGGCGATCTCGATGTTTTCCATCCCGACAGAATGGCTTCAAGAATTCTCGGTATGGGTGATATGCTTTCACTTATCGAGAAGGCTGAAATGGAGCTTGACGAAAAGAAGGCAAGAGAGCTTGAGCAGAAGCTTCGTAAGAATAAGTTTGACCTTAACGATCTTCTTGACCAGCTTCAGCAGGTAAGAAGAATGGGCTCAATCAAGGACCTTCTCAAGATGATTCCCGGTGTGGGAAGAAAGATTGACGAGGTTGAGGTTGATGAAAGACAGTTTGACCGCATTCAGGCAATCATTCTTTCAATGACACCTCAGGAAAGAGCAAAGCCTGACATCATCAATCCCTCGAGAAAGCGCAGAATCGCAGCAGGCTGCGGTATGCAGGTTGAGGATGTTAACAGACTTCTCAGTCAGTACAGACAGATGCAGAAGATGTTTAAGCAGATGAACGGCAAAACCTCAAAGAAGATGCAAAAGAGAATGCGCAATATGCCCGGAATGATGAACGGCATGGGCGGCATGAACGGCTTCGGAATGTAAGAAGCAAAAATCAGTTAAAGGCACGAAAGTGTTAGAATAAAAAACAAAAAATAATTTATTTGGAGGTCATTATCATGGCAGTAAAAATCAGACTTCGCCGTATGGGCGCAAAAAAGGCTCCTTTCTATCGTGTAGTTGTAGCAGATTCAAGATATCCCCGTGACGGTCGTTTCATCGAGGAAATCGGCACATACAACCCCATGACAGAGCCCTCAGAAATCAAGATTGATGCTGAAAAGGCACAGAAGTGGATTGCTAACGGTGCTCAGCCCACTGACACAGTTAAAGTTCTTCTTAAAAAGTGCGACATCCTTAAATAATTTTCGGAGGTAAGCACTTTGAAAGATTTACTTATATCAATTGCCGCCGGCTTGGTTGATGAGCCGGACAAGGTGACTGTTGACGTTGACGACATTAACGAAGAAGGCGTAATCGTTTACCACCTTCATGTTGCTCAGGATGATATGGGTAGAGTTATTGGTAAGCAGGGCAGAATTGCAAAGGCTATCAGAACTGTAATGCGTGCAACTGCAAACAGAAGCGACACTAAGATTTCAGTAGAAATTGATTAAAATGAAAGGCTCCCTACCGTAAAGGCGGGGAGCTTTTTGTAATTGTTCATTCTGCGCATTTTTTCCTGGCCTCTAAAAAGGGGATGTAAAAAAACGAGTTTTTTACATCCCCTGATTTTTTATTCTTCTTCGCTTTCTTTTTCGATGGGAGTAATCTCAACTCTCACTTTACCGATTCTTCTTTCTTCAACGTTGAGAATTGTGAATTTGAGGTTTTCAAAAACAACCTCGTTCATTTCGCCGTCCCTCGGAAGGAAGCCGAGTTGGCTTATAATGAAGCCGCCGAGAGTATCGTAATCGCCTTCGGGAATAACCTCACCGACAAGCTCGTTTACCTCTTCTATATAAGCTGTGCCGTCAACGGTGAAGACATTTTCGCTTTCAATGGCGATTTCTTCTTCCTCGTCGTCGTACTCGTCACGGATGTTACCCATGATTTCCTCAACGAGGTCTTCCATTGTAACAATACCTGCTGTTCCGCCGTATTCGTCAACAACAACAGCCATCTGCACTCTTTCCTCGCTCATTTCGCTGAAAAGCTTACCGCAGTTTTTGCTGAAGGGGACATAATAAGCGGGACGCATAACATCTGCAGGCTTTTTGTCCTCGGGCAGAGCCTTTGAAACATACCGGAGAAGGTCCTTGATGTAAATGACGCCGATAATGTTATCCTGGTCCTCGTGGAAAACGGGAATTCTTGAATAGCCGTGCTCCATTGAAAGCTTGACAACATCCTCAAGAGAATCTGTGTCCTCAACGGCAACCATATCTGTTCTGTGAGTCATAACATCGGAAACATCAGTATCATCAAACTCGAAGATATTATTTATCATTTCAGCCTGAAGGTTTTCGATAACGCCCTTTTCCTCGCCGACATCAACCATCATAAGGATTTCCTCTTCGGTGACGACCTCTTCATTGGCATTGGGATCAAAGCCGCAAAGCCTTACAACGCCGTTTGTTGAAAGGGAGAGAATCTTCACAAAGGGTGAGCAGACCTTCTTGACAACAAGGAGAACGCCAACGACGGCAAAAGCGATTTTTTCGGGCTTCTGCATGCCGATTCTCTTGGGTGCAAGCTCACCTAAAACGAGTGAGAAGTATGACATAATAAGAGTGATGATGACAACTGAAGCACCGCTGATGATATCGCTGAACCTTGCCATTGAGGGACTTACCGATAAAATTGCATCAGTCAGCATTGAAGCAAAGGTTGTCGAAGCGCTCGCTGAGGTAAGGAAGCCTGCGAGGGTTACACCGATCTGGATTGTTGAAAGGAAGTTGCTGGGATTTTCTGTCAGCTTCTTGACCTTCTGAGCTTTTTTGTTGCCTTCCTCTGCCTGCTTGTCAATCATATTGTCATTAAGGGAAATGATTGCAATTTCGCTCATTGCGAAAAAGGCGTTGACTAAAATAAGTACGAACAGTAAAACAATGTTAAAAATTAGACTGCCGGGGTCATCCATTTTGGACGGATCTCCTTTCGAATTTTGGAATATTGTATATCTTTATGATATATCAATTTTATATTATAACATAGTGTGTGGGAAAAATCAATAGTCAAACAGAGTGTTAAAGAAGAAGGAATGAAGCTTAAGATTGTTGACAATGATTTGCTTCAATTGCATTACTTCCCATTATTATCTTTATTGCATTGTACGGCTTGTGCATAGTGGGGATTCCGGTTGTTTCAATGATAATTCAATATCCGGCTGCCGTGTGGTCTGAGGCTTTTAATAATGCAAGGCCAGCAGATAAAAGTCCTGTTATATTTTTCGTTATAGCTTTTATACACTATCTTGTAAACTCCTTATCTTTATTTGTGGGCGCATATCGAAAGAACAGAACATAAAAGGCAAGGGATAATCCTTTTTTGTTCTGACGAATCATAGGTGATATTTTGATTTGCGGATAAACATCAAATAACACAAAATAAAAAGGGGATGGGAAAAAATGCGCAGAATGAACAAACCGAGCCAAAATAAAGCGTTCAGCTTTATTTTGGTTTACCCGACGGCGTACAAAGGTAGTCCGAGGGCGAGGTTTGTTTATAGCATAAAACGCAAAAACCTTGTTTTCGCCTGCTTTGCTGATTTTTACAGTTTTAA
>JAZSAM010000109.1:0-30229 GCA_045601905.1 Acutalibacteraceae bacterium
AATCAACGATTACATTCAGAGATACAACCTCAAATAAAAGCTGGGGCTGTAAAAAAAGTGCAGACCGCATAAAGCAAGATAACTAAAGGGTTTCTTTCGGTATTTAACTACCAAAGAAACCCTTTAAAACTGTAAAAATCAACAAAAGCAGGCAAAAACAAGGTTTTTGCGTTTTATGCTATAAACAAACCTCGCCCTCTTAAGTACCTTTGTACGCCGTCGGGTAACCCAAAATAAAGCTGAACGCTTTATTTTGGCTCGGTTTGTTCATTCTGCGCATTTTTTCCTAGCCCCTAAAAAAGGGGATGTAAAAAAACTCGTTTTTTTACATCCCCTTTTAATGTTTTTAATCTTCAACCATATTTCTGATTATCTGTATCTCGGGCAGATTGTCAAATCCGTAAAAGTTCCTTGCATTTTCGCCAAGGAGCATTTTTTTGTTTTCCACGGAAATGTCGCTTGATTTTAGTATAAAGTCAAAGCTCATTTTATATGTGATTGCAGTCATAGTACGGGGATAGTCACTACCCCACATAAGCTTTTCGAAGCCAACAAGCTCCGCTGCTTCATTGATTGCCTTTACCGCCGACGGGAAAGGATAAAACTCACTGTTGAAAAGCCAGGTAATCCCTCCACTTTCAACATAAACATTTTTATTCTTTGCAAGTTCAATCTGACTTAACCAATTATCACGGGTGACCATACCGAAGTGACCAACTGCAATTTTCAAACAAGGAAACATAGAAATAAGCTTCTTCATATCATCCGTCTGCTCGTCACCGTCAGCAAGGTCAATCGAGATAAATTTTCCCGTTTCAGCGGCAATTCTGAAGGGTTCAATATGATTAAGAAGATTCTTGTCACTGAGCCTTGAAGCGCAAATCTTTATCCCGTCAAAGCCATTTAAATCACCCATAGACTTTTCCTCATATAAGGCACAGACTCTGAGTCTGTCAGAATAATTGTTTCTGCATTCAGCAAGGTAAGCATCCTGGTTTCCGTCGATATACTCCTGGGTTATCACTGCTCCCGAAACACCGGCATAATCCATATTTGCAATTAATCTTTCTGCTGAGTTTACACCGTCAGTCATATATGCAGGCATCATCTGCCGGATTTCACCGCCAAAATCACTTTTCCCTCCGCCGATGTCGTATACAGCTTTACCGTTTACAACGCCCTGCTGCTTGTACCACAAATGTGCATGAGCATCTATTATCATAATGTCACACCGTCCTTAAAAATAGCAATCTCTCTTGAACCGTTTCTTTCGTTGCGGGTTTCTTTGCCGTTTGCAACCTCTTTCACAAGCTCAAGAAGTTCAGTTGCTTTTTTATCCTTATCGTCACCAAAGGCACAAAAATCAATCCAATGCGGCTTTTTATCAGAGATACTTTGATTAGAGGCTATTTTAATTGTGGGAACAGCTCCTCCGAGAGGTGTACCTCTGCCGGTTGTAAAAAGTATTACGTGGCATCCTGCTGCAGCGAGATTTGTAATTGAAACAATGTCATTGCCGGGTCCGTCAAGAAGGTTGAGACCGCTTTTACACACAGTATCACCGCAATGAAGCACATCAACAACCGGTGCCGTACCACCCTTCTGCACGCAGCCAAGTGATTTTTCCTCAAGGGTAGTGATTCCGCCCTCTTTGTTACCCGGAGAAGGATTTTCACTGACGGGCTCACTGTGACTTTTAAAATACTCCTTAAAGTCATTTATAAGCCTTACACTTTTATTGAATACATCCTCATCAACGCATCTGTCAAAAAGAACGGTTTCAGCACCGAACATTTCAGGTACCTCCGTAAGCACTGCTGATGCACCCATAGCACAGAGACTGTCAGTCACCCTTCCCGCAACGGGATTTGCAGTTATGCCCGAAAATCCGTCAGAGCCTCCGCATTTAAGACCTACACGAAGCTTTGACGCCGGAACCTTTTTCCTTGTGTCCGTTGAAGAAATTTCTTTAAGCTCTCTGATTATTTTCTTACCTTCCGTTATTTCATCCCCAACATCCTGAACCGAAAGAAATCTGATCCTCTTTTCAGCATATTCTCCGAGTATCTTCTTCATTTCACCGATGTGATTATTTTCGCACCCGAGACCGAGCACGAGCACGCCACCTGCATTCGGATGCTTTATCAAGCCCCGAAGAATCAACTGAGTTGTTTTCATATCGTCGCCAAGCTGACTGCATCCGTAAGGATGTGTGAAGGCGATAACCCCCGTTTCATCAGCAAGCTTTTTTGCAATACTGTTTACACACCCGACAGTAGGAATAATAAAAATTTCGTTTCTGATACCTATATCTCCGTTTTCTCTTACAAAAGCCTCAATTTCAAAAGGCTCAGCCGTTTCATTTTTAATGCTATAAGGCTTATATTTGTAAGAGAGTATATCACCGAGCTTTGTTTTTATGTTGTGAGAATGAACATGATCTCCCGCTTTTATATCCTTTGTAGCAACACCAATAGAAAAGCCGTATTTTATAATATCACTACCGCAAGAAATATCACACAAGGCTTTTTTATGTCCCGATTCAAGATCTACGCATACATTATCTTTTTCGTTTATCTTTACTGTGTTCATATTATCCTCAGTCACTTATTTTAATAAGAAGCTTTGCCAAAGTGCCATTGTTATTTTTGAGTGCTTCAAAAGCCTTGACAGCATCCTTCATTTCATAAATGCCACTTACCATTTTCATAACATCTGCCTTACCCGAAGCGACAAGTCTGATGTTGTTTACGAAATCGGCACTGAGAGCATTTCTGCTTCCGTGAACATTTAGCTCTTTTTTCAGAAGAACAGAGTGAACAAAGCTTGTTTCACGCTTACCGTTTCCGATAAGAATGACATTTGCTGCAAAAGCGGCAGAATCAATGCAACCAAGGAAGGTTTCGGGTGCACCGCAAGCCTCGATGCAAACATCAAAACCGTTACCGTCAGTAAATTCCTTTGTGAATACTTCAAGCGATTGATTCTTTGTGTTTACTACCGCATCTGCACCGTACTCTTTTGCAAGCTCAAGTCTGTTATCGAGAATGTCAGCAACTACAATCTTTTTGCATTTCTGCTTTGCAGCAATAAGTGCAAAAAGACCGATAGGACCTGCACCGATTACAAGTACATTGTCACTTTCCTTAATTTCAGCTCTTGAAACAGCGTGCTGAGAAATGGAAAAAGGTTCAACAAGAGCCAATTCCTCTGCTGAAAGCCCTTCACCCTTGAAAATGCGTTCAACAGGCATTGAAATATACTCACAGAAGGCTCCGTCACGCTGAACACCCATAGTCTGGTTATCAGTACAACAATTTACAAAGCCTCTTTTGCAGGAATAACAGCTTCCGCAATTAAAATACGGATTGCAGGTTACAATGTCACCAACCTTTAAGCCTCTATCATTTTCGGGAATTTCAACAATTTCTGCAGAAAATTCGTGACCCGGAATCCTGGGATAGGTTGTGAAAGGCTGGTTGCCTGTATATGACGCAACATCGGCACCACAGATGCCGACATACTTCACCTTTAAAAGTGCCTCCCCTGCCTTCACCTCAGGCATGGGGATTTCTCGGATTTCGATTTCACCGGGATTTGATATAACAATCGCTTTCATTTTATTCTTCCTCATCTATGTAGTTCTTGTTCCAGATAACACCGGTTTTAAGTGGTGCTCCCTTTGAAAAAATTCTGTTTTCGTATGCATAAAGAGGATCACTGATAAATTCCTCTTTATCAATCAGCTCAACGACCTCGTCATAACGACTGTCAACAAGCACATCAATTGCTTTTTCCATATGCTCCTGTCTGAAGTTTATAGAAGCAAAAATAAGGTGATTTTCGAAGCCGAATGGCATTGTATCATATTTCACCTCAGGACCAAGAGAAAAACTGTTATAGATGCCGTTACAGCCAAGAGCTTTATGTTCAAATGCAACTCTGTGTTCAATGTCAGTTCCGCTTGTTCCGACAAACATTGTTGCCCTTCCGCCAAGCTTTTCAATAATTTTATCAGCAGTCTCCTCTTCACTCAAGCCCGAGGTACAAAGATAATCAGCTTTGGCAATTTCTTTTGAAAAAACAACCTTCTTGCAATTCTCATCACTTCTGCCAATAAAAAGAATACTTGCATCGGGGTGATTGCGTCTTATCTGATCTGCAATAAAAAGTCCGGTCATACCAAGGCCGAAAATAACCGTCTTTTCAAAAACTGCATTCTTGGCGATTGCTCTTGCTTTTTCTTCCGTGCATTTGTGCTTCGCCATTTCTATTCTGAAGTTATGTGCTTCACCGAGATCCTCCATGCGCTCAAGCTGAAAAATCGCGCAGGCATAAGGATCTGCGAAAGAGAGCCTCTTTGCAACTGAAAGAGGTAGCTTTTTAAGATTTCTGTACTCATCCGGAAGCTCAAGAAGCATATCAGGATTAAAATAATTTTTGTCACAGAAAAGTCCGTCTGCCCGGTCACAGCCGTATTCGAAATATGTTTCGTCCTCTCTGTACCGTGTAGGATCGTAGCTGTCACCACCACGGATCAGAACAATTGCAAATCTGTTTTCAGACGGTACCCACACCACACCCTCGTGACCGTTAATAAGTCTTTTTTCGCCCTCGGGGAATTTTTTTGAAAGCTTTTTGTCCCGTCCCATTTTCATAAGCTCAAAGTCTGTTCCGCAAAAGCCCTGAAAAACAGGAACAGCCTCAACGCCCTTAAGAAGAGGCTCTCCTCTGAGTCTTTGTCTTTCGGGATTTATCAGATTTATTTCACCGTACTTTATAGGTAAATCCTTGTCATTCTGAAAGTATGTTCCGTATGCTTTCATTTAACACTCCCCTTATTTAAAGTTTAATTGCATTTCTGAAGTTTATTTTAACATCTTATACTTGTATTGTCTACTGTTAATCTTAAAAAACAACAAAAATAACGGTCATCGGAAGAACCGATGACCAGGACTTATTCTGCTTTTTCTTTATCGTTGCTTCTCATATCACTGAAAAGCAGAGAAATGCACCAGATGGCTCCAAGGGCAACAAGAGTATAAACTATTCTCGATATAATCCCGCTTTGCCCACCAAAAATCCAGGCAACAAGATCAAACTGAAATATACCGATAAGCCCCCAGTTGAGTCCTCCGATAATTGTAAGAATCAAAGCAATTTTATCTATCATGTCAATTCAACTCCTTTGAATTTATTATTGACATGATTTTTTCATTTATACAAAATTAAAGCTCAACACCCATTATACAACCGCCGCTGATAACAGCAAGAACCTTGAAACCGTTTCTTTTATAAAATCTGATTGCACCGTCATTATCAGCCGCACACGAGAGCATAAGACCTTTTATACCCTTTGAACGAAGCTCATCCTTGAGGGCATCCATAAGCTTTGAGCCCGTGCCTTGTCCCTGACAGACACTCAGCACATTAATATGAAGATGTGCGGGATATTTTTTTGCGTACATAACATGACCGTAAATATCCATCAAGGCTCTGAAATAGTATCCGAAACCGAGCTCTCTGATTTCCGGGAGATAAAACTTCTTGAATATATCTGTAAATTTTTTGTGATTTTCAGCACAGATGATATAGCCGACCGCTTCATCGTTATCATCGACTGCAACAAAGCAATTGTGAGGCTCAACCTCTGTGTAGTAATCGTTGTACATAAGCTCAAGATACCTTACATCTTTTTCTTCTTTCGCAGGAAGTCTTGAGGTTTCAACAAGAATTTTTCTGGCTGCAGGCTTGTCCTTCTGCTCATATTTTCTGATACCGATCATTTTTCTTTCCTCCATATTATCTTTGATGATGTTGATACGCCAAGAGCGCCGCTTGAAACAGCCATTTCAACATCAGAAGCCTCACTTACAAGTCCGCCTACAATAACAGGCACCTCAAGGCTTGAGCTTAACTGCTTTGTTATGCGAGGCATAATTCCCGGCATTATCTCGATTGCATCGGGATTGATCATCTGAGAAGCCTTTACAGCAGTATCAATTGAAAGTGAGTCAATAATAAACACTCTCTGCACGGTAAGAAGACCGAGACTCTTTGCAGCTTTTAACAAGCTGTTTTTAGTAGAAATTATACCGTCAGGACAGATTTCGCTGTGAATATACTTAAGAGCTGTTGCATCCTTTGAAAAGCCGTCAAGGAGATCAACATGAATAAAAATCATCTTGCCCTTTTCTTTTGTTTTCTTCACAGTGTCCTTAAGGTCAAAAATCGTACCGCACAAAAGAAATATGATTTCGCAATCGGAATCAAGTGCATCATCAAGATTTTTAATGTCTTTGATTCCGGCTATCACCGGATTTTTCTTCATTTTATCTGTAAAAACCGTCTTCATATCAATCAACCCTCAACTGCCTTGGCTATCAAACCTCTTAACTCTTCAACACCGTCTCCTTTTGTGCTTGAAAAAGGAACAACGCTTATATTACCGTACTTTGCAAGAAGAGTGCAAATACCTTCAAGCTGATTCATACGCTCCGTTTTATTGAGCTTATCGCACTTGGTAAGAGCGACAACAAAGGGAATATCAGCTTCAATCAGGTATTCAATCATGTCAATGTCCTGCTGAGTAGGCATATGACGCATATCGATAAGCTGAACAACAAGACGAATGTCTCTGCCCGATGAAAAATAGCCCTCCATAAGCTCAGCCCAACGGAGCTTCTCATCCCTTGCAACCTTTGCGTAACCGTAACCCGGAAGATCAACAAAACGGCATTTATCCACCTTAAAGAAGTTAATAGTTACTGTTTTTCCGGGCACGGAGCTGACTCTTGCAAGAGATTTTCGTGAAAGAAGCTTGTTAAGAAGTGAACTTTTTCCAACATTTGATCTGCCCGAAAAAGCAACCTCAGGCAAATCAGAAGCTTTTAATTGCTTGAATGAACCGAAAGAGGTTTCAAAAATAGGATTATCGAACCTCACTGCTATTCCTCCTGTTCTTTATAAGCACATCGTGAGCAGAAAATCTGACAGATGCTTTTTCGTCGGCAGCATTATCAATTATTGCAATTGAGAACACTTCATCGAGGGTTGACACGGGTATAAATTCAACATTCTCTTTTACAACAGAATCAATCTCCCACAAATCAGCGTAATTGTCCTTGGGGATGATTACCTTTTTTATACCCGCTTTATATGCCGCCATAGATTTTTCGCGAAGACCGCCTATGGGAAGAACTCTGCCCGTAAGGGTAACCTCTCCGGTCATTGCAACATACTTTTCAACAGCCTTTCCCGTGAGAGCTGAGAGAAGCGCCGTCGAAATGGTTACACCTGCTGAAGGTCCGTCCTTTGGCACTGCCCCTTGAGGAACATGAATGTGAATATTGTTATCGGTAAACGCCTCAAGAGGAATACCGTACTTCTCCTTCTTACTCCTGAGGTAACTGTAGGCAGCCTTTGCCGACTCCTTCATTACATCACCGAGAGAGCCTGTTGTTTCAATCTTTCCGTCGCCCTCCATGGTAACCGCTTCGACCTGAAGAATTTCACCGCCGACTCTTGTCCACGCAAGACCGTTTACAACACCGATACTACTTTCTGAAAGCAATTCTTCCTTTTTGTATTTACCCGGTCCGAGCAATTCTGAAAGAAGCTCCTTGGTGACCTTGATGCGCTTCAGATTATTCTTTTCAATAAGAACAACGCTTTTTCTGCAAACCGAAGCAATAAGCTGCTCAAGCCTTCTTACACCTGCTTCGGATGTATACGAAGTAATAAGCTCGCTGATTGCTTCATCTGTAAAACGGATGTTGTTACCCGTAAGCCCGTGGAGCTTAACCTGCTTTTTTATAAGATGATTTTTAGCAATTATTTCTTTTTCCTGCTGAGTGTAGCTCACAAGCTCAATAACCTCCATTCGGTCATAAAGAGGCCCTGGAATTGTGGAGGGATCATTTGCAGTTGTAATAAACAGAACCTTACTCAGATCAATAGGAAATTCCATATAATTATCTCTGAAGGTGTTGTTCTGCTCGGGATCAAGAACCTCAAGAAGAGCCGATGCGGGGTCGCCCTTGTAATCCTTGCCGAGCTTATCAATTTCGTCAAGAAGAATAATGGGATTGAAGGTCTTGGCCTGAATGAGAGCATTTACAATTCTGCCGGGCATAGCACCGACATAAGTTTTTCTGTGCCCTCTGATTTCAGCTTCATCACTTACACCGCCAAGAGACATTCTGACATACTTTCTGCCCATTGATTTTGCAACACTTTTTACAATTGATGTTTTGCCGACGCCCGGAGGACCGACAAGGCAAATAATCTGTCCCTTAAGGTCATCAATTCTGGCTTTAACTGCAAGCATCTCGATGAATCTCTCTTTGACCTTCTGAAGGCCGTAATGATCCTCATCAAGTATCTTTTCAGCTCTAACCACGTCGAGATTATCGGTTGTATAGGTACCGAAGTTAAGTGAAAGAGCTGTGTCAAGATATGATCTGATTATAGATGCGTCAACAGATGTTCCCTGCATCTTTGAAAGCTTGTCGCACTCAGAATTCAGCTTTTCTTTAATCTCTGCCGAACAGTTAAGCTCTTTTATTTTTAATTTATATTTCTGTAAATCGGAAAGGGTATCCTCACCTTCTCCAAGCTCACTGTAAATAGCACGGATTTTCTCTCTGAGATAATAATCCTTCTGATTTTCTTCCATCTGCTTTTCGACCTGAGTCTCAATCTTGTTTTCAAGCTCAAGAATGTTATTTTCCTTGCGAAGCGCATCGAGAAGCAGCTCCAGTCTCGGAATAACGGAAACAGTTTCAAGAAGCTTCTGCCTTACGGAAAAATCAGAAATAACATTTCCGGCAAGAAAATCGGCAAAATCCGATGTGTTTTCCGAAAAGAAAATGTCTGCATCCCTTTTGGCTTCATCTTCATTACGTGCCGTAAAGCTCATATACGCAAGAAGCTCTGTCCTGAGTTTATTTACAAGAGCCTCCTCAAGATCATAATCTTCGGGCTTGACAGGGGTTGATTTGCGTTCTCTCACATTGCAAACAATAAAAGGGTCAACTGAAATGAACTCTGTTATCTGTGCTCTTACGGCGCCTTCAACAACAACCCTGAGATGGTCATTCTTCGGTGATTTAATTATTTGCTTAATGTTTGCAATAACACCCATCGTATATATGTCATCAGGAGCAGGAACCTCAACGGAAGGATCCTTCTGAGCAACAAGAAAAACCTTCTGATCCTTCTCCATTGAAGCTTCTATTGCTGCAGTTGATCTGTCACGCGCTATATCGAAATGAAATCTTATGCCGGGAAGAATAACAATACCTCTGAGTGCTACAGTCGGCATGGATTTATAGATTCTGTTGATTGCCATTATAATACCATTCCTTGTATATTTCATAATCCAATGTATTATACAACAAAACTCAGTTCAAATCAACATTAATATGTAAAAAGAATTTATTTAATTGTTAAATGATAATACAGAATGCAATCAGACAAAAAAAGAGAACAACCAGAACGCCGGCACCACACAGGCAGTAATACTTCCTTGTGTGGTGTCGGCGAATGCTGCTCTCTCATTTTCCTTTATAACTCTGCGCCTTCAAATTCGTCAAGATATTTCATAATCAGCTCAGCAAAAAGAGTGTTTGCCCAGGAGAACCACTCGCGAGTGAACTTCTCAGGCTTGTCCTTATGGAAGCTTTCGTGCATAAGTCCTGTTCCGGCATCTGTACTGCGAAGAATAAGAATTATGTCGAGCACCTCTTCTTTACTGTCACTTGTAAGACCCTGCATACAAAGTGAAATAGGCCAGATGTGGTTCTTAGGAGTATGCGGACTTCCTATACCTTTTGCAGATTTTCCCTCATAGTAATAGGGATTATCTGTACTGAGAATAAACTTTCGTGTATTAGTGTAAAGCTCATCATCTTTACGGCAATAACCAAGATAAGGGAGTGACAACAAGCTTGGAACATTGGCATCATCCATTAAATTGTGGTTTCCGTAGCCATCAGTCTCATAAGCATAAAGCTTAGTACCCTTACAGTGTGCAATCGCAAAGGTATCGATACCCTTCTGAATTTCTTGCTTGAGATCAAGTGCCCTGCGGCTTAATTCAAGATCTCCGTAAATCACTGAACTGATCTCGCTGATGTAGCTCAACACAACTACCGCAAACATATTTGAGGGCACAAGGTAGCCATACTCACAGGCGTCATCGCTCGGTCGGAAGCCCGACCACGTCATACCCGTATAAGCAACCGGGGTGCCCCTACCCTTGTGCGAAAGTGTGTCTGATTTCGGACAAAAGCGTCTTTTGAAGAAGTAGGGTGAATTTTTATGACTCTGCTCAAGTGTCCAGAGATCGACAATTTTCCTGAGTGCTTCGTGAAGCTCAACCGTAAAGTGAGTTGTTGCACCCACCTCTTTCCAGAAGCGGTAAATCAGCCTCACCGGATAGCAAAGTGAGTCAATCTCGTACTTTCTTTCCCACACACAGGGTGATGTGAAATCGGTTTTATCCTTGGTCTGCCCTTTTCCGTTTGCTCTGCGGTTAAAGGCATTCGCATAAGGATCAATGCGTATGCAGTTGACCTGACGGCGGATAAGACCGTCAATGAGCAAATACGCCTGCCGTGATTCCTTGGCAAAAGGCAGGTAATGATTAACCTGAGCAGATGAATCACGAAGCCACATAGCAGGAATGTCTCCCGTTATAACAAAGCAGCTTCCGCTTTTATCGAATTTTGCAGTTGTATTGTAAGTGCTCATAAAGCACTGCACAAACATCTTTTTAAGCTTTTCGTCCTTTATTTTATCTGCGTATCTCTGCGCAATTTCCTTAAGCTTCATTTCTTTTAAAATCAGGCATTATCACTTGCCATTTTCTCCTGTTTAACCTTATGATCGATTATATGCCGTGATGCAAGCTCTTTTCTTACATCGTCAACCGTAATTCCCATTTCAACCATCATCACCATTATGTGATAAGCAAGATCGGCAATTTCGTAAACAGTTTCCTTTTTGTCGTTTGCTTTGCCTGCAATGATTACCTCGGTTGACTCCTCGCCGATTTTCTTGAGAATTTTGTCAATTCCCTTTTGGAAAAGATAGGTTGTGTATGAGCCCTCGGGAAGGTTATCCTTCCTTCCCTCAAGAAGCTCATAAAGTCCATCCATTGTGAAACGGGAAAGATCATCACTTTCAAAGACGGGTGCTGTAAAACAGGATTCTGTTCCGGTGTGACAAGCGGGTCCGTCTTTCTCAACAACAACAACAAGTGCATCCTTGTCACAGTCGGCAGTAATTGAAACAATATGCTGATAGTTGCCGCTTGTTTCACCCTTAAGCCAAAGCTCCTGCCTTGAACGGCTGAAAAAGCAGGTGAGCTTCTTTTCCATCGAAATTCTGAGACTCTCTTTACTCATATAAGCAAGTGTAAGCACTTTTCCCGAAAGAGAATCAACAACTATCGCAGGAATCAGCCCTTTTTCGTCAAATTTCAGTTCATCTATATTGATCATTGTTTATAACCTCACTGTTATTCCTTTGTTTTTAAGCTCTGCCTTAAGGTCGTTTATTGCAACCTCGCCGAAATGAAAAATTGAAGCGGCAAGACCTGCTGAAACCTCAGGTACATTATTAAAAAGCTTTGTGAAATCGTCGATACAGCCTGCACCGCCCGAAGCGATTACGGGAACCTTAACGGCATCACAAACAGCCCTGAGCATTTCAAGGTCAAAGCCTTTTTTTACACCGTCAGTGTCAATTGAATTTACTACAATTTCACCTGCGCCCATGGAGACGCCTCGCTTTATCCATTCAATTGCTTCCATGCCCGTGTTCTCTCTTCCGCCTTTTGCAAAGACACGGAAAACTCCGTCAACACGCTTGATGTCAGCAGAAAGCACAACACACTGATCACCGTAACGCTTTGCGGCCTGCTCGATAAGATCGGGATTTCTGATTGCACCCGAATTAACGCTTACCTTGTCAGCACCGCAGCCAAGCACTCTTTCGAAGTCATCGAGAGTGTTTATACCGCCACCAACTGTAAGCGGAATAAAAATCTTTGAAGCTACCTCAGTAAGTATATCTGTGAAAAGCTTTCTTTCTTCACAGGAAGCCGTAATGTCATAAAATACAAGCTCATCAGCACCGTTATTGCTGTAATATTCAGCAAGACTTACGGGTGACGAAACATCACTTAATCCTTCAAAATTAACACCCTTAACCACTCTGCCGTTTCTTACATCAAGGCAGGGAATAATTCTTTTTGTAATCATTCTGCCACCTCCAGAGCTTCTTTAAGATTGATTGCACCTGTGTAATAGGCTTTACCGATAATTGCACCGTAAAGCTTCATTTTAGAAAGAGCCTTTACATCGTCAATGTTTGAAACACCGCCGGAAGCTGTTATATTAATGCTAAGCTTTTCTGAAAGCTCCTTATAAAGCTCACGGTTTGTTCCCTTCATTGCACCGTCCTTTGAAATATCAGTACATATAATAGTTTTAACACCAATATCCTGCATTTTCTTGCAAAATTCGAAGCCGTCAAACTCTGACTTTTCTGTCCATCCTTTGATAGCTACAAATCCGTCCTTTATGTCAACACCAACTGCAATCTTCTCTCCGTATTTTTCGATTGCCTCTTTAAGAAAAATCTCGTCCTTTACAGCCGCTGTACCAAGAATAACCCTGTCAACACCTGCGTTAAGATAGGTTTCAACTGTCTCAATATTACGGATTCCGCCGCCGATTTCAATAAAGAGACTGCAGGCATTTCTGATTTTTTTCACAGTTTCAATGTTAGGAGTTGCACCGTCCTTTGCTCCTTCAAGATCAACAAGATGAAGGAATTTAGCTCCGCAGCTTTCGAAATCAACAGCAATTTCTTCGGGATGCTCACTGTAAACCGTCATCTGATCGTAGTCGCCCTTAAAAAGACGCACGGCACAACCTTTTACAAGATCTATTGCGGGAAAAATGTTCATTCTGACTCCCCCGTTTCGCAAAAAGCTTTTAGAATTTTCAGGCCCACCTCACCGCTTTTTTCAGGGTGAAACTGGCAACCGTAAATATTGCCGCTTTCAACACAAGCCGTAATATCTGTACCGTATTCGGCAGTTGCTGTTACGCTTTTGTCACAGTCACAGCCGTAATAAGAATGAACAAAATATACACAGTCGCCTTCATTTATGTATTTGAAAAGTCTGCTTGACTTCTTGAAGGAAAGCGCATTCCATCCGATATGAGGTATGCTTAAATCAGAGGGAATTCTCCCCTCCATTGAAACAATGCTACCTTTAATAAGTCCGAGACCCTTATGCTCTCCGTACTCATAGCTTTTTTCAAAAAGCATCTGCATACCGAGACATATTCCCATAAGAGGCTTACCCTTTTTTACTTCTTCAAGCACAACCTTATCAAGACCGGAGGAAAATAATTTTTTGGCCGCATCCTCAAATGCTCCCACACCGGGGAGAATAAGCTTGTCGGCCTTTCTTATAAGCTCGGCATCCCCCGTTACAACGGCATCAGCGCCGACAGCCTTTAACGAGCAGGAAAGCGAAAAAAGATTTCCGACTCCGTAATCAATTATTGCAATCATTACAGCACTCCTTTTGTTGAGGGGATTTCATCAGAAAAATCAGCGTCAATTACGCAGGCGGCTTTAAGTGAGCGTGCGACTGATTTGAAAGCACCCTCAATTATGTGGTGGGAATTTGAGCCTGCAAGCTGACGGATATGAAGATTCAAGGCCGCATTATGACAAAAGGCAATGAAAAATTCTTCAACAAGCTCTGTATCAAAATCACCGACCTTTTGTGCAGGAATATTCAAAACATAACCGAGATAAGCTCTTCCTGAAATGTCAACTGCCGACATAATAAGGCTTTCATCCATAGGAAGAATAAAATTACCGTAGCGTACAATTCCTCTCTTTTCACCGAGAGCCTGACTGAATGCCTTGCCGAGAACAATGCCTATGTCTTCAACGGTGTGATGATAATCAACATATGTATCGCCCTTGCATTCAACCTGAAGGTCAAATCTGCCGTGCTTAGCAAAAAGCGTCAGCATATGGTCAAAAAATCCGCAGCCCGTGTTGATTATCGATTTTCCTGTTCCGTCAATATTGAGACGAAGCAGTATATCCGTTTCCGCTGTTTTGCGGCTTATTTCAGCAGTTCTCATTTTCTTTCCTCCAGAATTTTCTTAACCGTTGCAATAAAGGCTTCCATATCCTCTCTTGCGCCAATTGTTATTCTTATAAAATCGCTTATTTTTTCATTTGTAAAATGTCTTACAAGAATGCCATCAGATTTAAGCAAGCTGTAAAGCTCACCGCCGTCAATCTCACTGCTTCTTGCAAAGATAAAATTTGCCTTTGAGTCAATAACCTCAAAGCCGATTTTTGTAAGTTCTTCGGTGGTATATTCTCTTGTTTCAATGATTTTCTTACAATTATTCATGTAATAATCATTTTCTTTAATTGCCGCCTCACCTGCAACAAGTGTAATTCTGTTGAGGTTGTAGGGATTAGTAGAATACTTTATTTTATTAAGGTCAGCAATAAGCTCTTTATCACCAAAAGCAAAACCAAGTCTTGCACCCGCCATTGAACGGGATTTGGAAAAGGTCTGCACAACAAGGAGATTTTTGTACTCTTTTATAAGAGGATAAACCGATTCACCGCCAAAGTCAACATAAGCTTCATCAATAAGCACAACATTGTACTGATTTGTTTCAAGAATTTGGATAATATCATCCCTTGAAATAGTTTTACCCGTTGGGGCATTCGGATTTGCAATGACAATCATTTTGTTAAGTCCGCAGTAATCCTTTGCGTCAATTGAGAAATCATCCTTAAGAGGAATCATTCTGTAATCAAGATTATAAAGCTCTGCGTAGACCTTGTAAAAGCCATAGCTTATCTCAGGAAAAGCAACTCCGTCGTCAGCAAAAGCCATAAAGGAAAAATTGAGAATATCGTCCGAACCGTTTGAAAGATAGACGTTTTCTGCCTTAACCTTGTAAAGTTCCGCGATTGCCTCTTTGAGATGCTTACACTCGGGATCTGAATACAATCTGAGATTTGCTGCTTCATCCGAGTTAACTGCATCAAGCACACCTTGCGAAGGCGGATACGGTGATTCATTTGTATTAAGCTTTATATATTTCATATCCCTCGGCTGTTCACCGGGGATATATGCTTCAAGCTTCTGATATTTTTCGTTTAAAAATCTGCTCATTTTTAATCCTCAAAACGTACTGTAGCACTTCTTGCGTGAGCCGAAAGTCCTTCCTTTTCAGCGAAGAAGGCAACATCATCGGCAACACGTGAAAGGGCTTCTTTTGTATAATAGGTGTACTGTGTCTTTTTAACAAAATCGTCAACGGAAAGCGGGCTTGAGAATCTTGCTGTACCCGTTGTGGGTAAGGTGTGATTCGGACCTGCAAAGTAATCACCGAGAGCCTCAGGACAGTATCTGCCCATAAAGATTGAACCCGCATGCTTGATTTTATCAAGATAATCAAAAGGATTATCAACGCAAAGCTCGAGATGCTCAGGAGCAATTTCATTCGCAATATCAATTGCTCTCATAAGGTCATCACTTACTATAATTTTTCCGTTATTATCAATTGAAATTCTTGCAATTTCTTTTCTTGGAAGAAGCGGTATCTGTCTTTCAAGCTCATTGCTTACCGCCTTTGCAAAATCCATACTGTCCGTAACAAGCACTGCACTTGCCATCTTGTCGTGCTCCGCCTGAGAAAGAAGGTCAGCAGCAACAAATTTTGAATTACTCTTACCGTCAGCTACAACAAGAATCTCGCTGGGACCTGCAATCATATCAATAGAAACAAGACCGTAAACCTGCTTTTTAGCTTCAGCAACAAATGCATTACCCGGACCGACAATCTTATCAACCTTAGGAACGGTTTCTGTTCCGTAAGCAAGTGCGGCAATTGCCTGGGCTCCTCCGACTTTGAAAATACGGTCTACTCCTGCAATTTTTGCAGCGGCAAGAATTACGGGATTTACCTTTCCTTCAGCGTTAGGAGGTGTTGTGATGCAGATTTCACTGCAGCCTGCGATTTTAGCAGGAATACTGTCCATAAGAACAGTCGAAGGGTAAGCGGCAGTACCACCGGGTACATAAAGACCTGCCTTTTCAACGGGAATGATCTTCTGACCGATTACAACACCGTCTTTGTCATTTATAATAAAGCTGTTTCTTACCTGCTTTTCGTGGAAGGCTCTGATATTCGCTGCAGCCTTTTCGAGTATCTCAATAAATCTGGGCTCAACGCTTTCAAATGCCTCCTGAATTTCCTCTTCACTTACTTCAAGGGATACAAGGTCAGCCTTATCGAACTTTTTGCAGTATTCAATAAGAGCTTTATCGCCGTTGTTTTTTACGTTTTCGATAATTTCCGTAACTATAGCCGAAACATCAGTTACAGCCGTGCCGCGTGCAAAGATTTCATCATTTGAAACCTCGCCGTATTTTAAAATGCTGATCATTTTATACACCTACCTGCCCGGATAATCCCAGTCTGATTTTTTCAATAATTTCATTTTTGAACTGATAGCTGGCTTTGTTTGAAATAAGTCTTGCACTTATCGGTACGATTGTTTCGATGGGCTCAAGATCATTTTCAAGAAGAGTCTTACCCGTTTCAACAATATCAACTATTACATCGGAAAGTCCGAGAATCGGCGCAATTTCAATCGAACCGTTAAGATGAATTATATCTATATCACGGCACTTCTCTCTGTAAAAATGCTCTGCGATGTTTCCGAATTTTGTGGCAACACGCAAGGTTGTGTTCACATTGTCACGGAAATCCTTCTTTGCAGCAACCGCCATACGGCATTTGCCGATATTAAGGTCAAGAAGCTCGTAAACATCGGGCTCATACTCAAGGAGAATGTCCTTACCTGCAACACCGATGTCAGCGGCACCCCTTTCAACATAAATAGCAACATCAGAGGGCTTAACCCAAAAAAACCTGATTCCGAGCTCTTCATTTTCAAAAATGAGTTTTCTGTTTTCTTCACGGATTGAAGGACACTCAAAGCCTGCCTTTTCAAACATTGAATATACCTTTTCACCGAGTCTTCCTTTGGGAAGAGCAATGTCAAGCATTTCCACGGTATTACTCCCCTTTCTGTGAAACATTAAGAAGATGACGGTATCGTAAGCCCTTAGGCACTTCACTGCAGACTCTGACAGTGTTTCCTGCCGAAGAAAGTGACTCAGCCGTTTTAAGTGTGTCAGAAATGTTGCCCGAATGAAGAAGAACAATGTCTACATCAAACTCCTCTTCCTGAAGGTTGAATCTTTCAAGAGCATCAAGATAAACTGCAAAGCCGACTGCACCTGAGCTTCTGCCCATTTTTTTCATCAGCTTATCATACTGACCGCCGGAAAGAATACTTGCAGGGAGACCTCTGATGTAACCCTTAAAGGCAACACCGCTGTAATAGCTCATATCATTTGTAAGAGAAAAATCAATCTTCACATTTTTATCAAAGCCTGATTCCTTGAGAAAATCAACAAGAAAAGCGAACTCATCAAAACTCTTTTTTGCCTTTTCACTTACACAAATCTCTGAAAGCTTATTGATTGCATCGGAAACTGAAATGTGATTTTCAGCAAAAACATAAAGCGCTTTAGTTGCGTTGGCCGAAAGCTTGTTTTCACGGCAGATTTGCTCTAATTCGCCCTTGCTTTTTCGGCTGACGGCTGAAAGAAGCTTACTGCGAAGCCCTTTTTCAATTTCAAGGTCATCAAAAACTGCCTCAACAATTCCTTCGTGGGAAAGCTCAAAAATATAATTTTCGCTGATGCTTTCAAGGCTTCTTACGGCAAGGAGCAAAACCTCACAGATTTCAAGCAGTCCGATGTCACCAATACATTCAAGACCCGTCTGACGGATTTCCTTGTAAGCACGTGAGCTTTTGGAAATTCTGTAAACATTCTCATCATAATAAAGCTTCTGTACGCTTCCGGGAACATCCTTGGAGTTATTGATGATTGAAAGCGTGACGTCGGGCTTAAGTGCAAGAAGTCGTCCGTTTGTATCGGTAAAGGAAATGATTCCGTCAGAAACGAGAAAATCCTTGTTTCTTATATAAAGAGCATATTCTTCAAATTTGCTCATTTTGTACTGGCAATAACCGAGATTGCGGTAAAGTGAGCGAAGAACACAGGCCGCTCTTTCGTCAGGCTTTAAAATTTTCGATTCGATATTCATTATATCTTCCCCTAAAATATGATTGCTTTAATACTTTAGCATAGTAGCACGATAAAGTCAATAGTTTTCAGTGAAATAATAAAAAATTCCGACTACATTGCTGTAGCCGGAACATTTTTTGACTTATGCGTTAGCCTGCCACTCTTCTGCTTTCTTTGCAGCCATTCTCTTGATGTCTTCTTTGGGGTAGATTGATTCTGCACCGCCGTTGACATAAAGGAAGAACTTTCCGTCAGCAGTTTTGTAAAGGCTTTCTTCGTAGCCTGCGGGATCACCGAATTCACCGCTTGTCTTCTTTGCAACAAGCTCTGCTGCATCGGTATCATAAGTAACTTTGCAAATAATCTTTTTCATTATGATATAACTCCTTATCTTAAAATTTATATTGTTATTATCGCACAAAACTAGGATAATTTCAAGGGCTTAGCCGTATTTTCGGCATTATGTTGCTTTATGGCACAATGACAAAATAATTTTATACAAAATTACAATGAAATATGCATCCGACGGTAATTTCTATAAGATCAAGCCTTCGTTTTAAAGGCGAATTCACCCGAAGCCTTGCCCCAGATAACTGTTCCGTCTGCGAGCTTAACATAAGGCTTCACCTTGAATTTGTAGGTTGTGTTTGCCTTAAGGCTCTTCGACTTTTTGTAGCTTGTCACACCCTTGACGGATGCAATCTGCACGTACTTACCCTTTGAGGGACTGTACTGATAGACTCTGTAGCCCGTTGCACCGGCGCTTGCCGTCCACTTAAGACTGATTGCCGACGAGGTTGTTGTTGCGGTAATTTTTGTGGGAGGCACGGGCTTGGTTGCAGTTGTGAAAGCATCCGAAGCCTCACCCCAGATGACCGTTCCGTCGGAGAGCTTTACATAGGGCTTGATTTTAAATTTGTACTGTGAGCCTGCTTTAAGATTCTTCGACTTTGTGTAGGTTGTCTTACCCTTTACAGATGCAATCTGCACATACTTGCCCTTTGAGGGACTGTACTGGTAGACACGGTAGCCCGTTGCACCTTTACAAGCAGACCAGTTGAGGGTGATGGTTGAGGTGGTCTGTGTGGCGGTGATGGTGGTGGGAGCCAATGGCTGTGTGGAGGTCTGCAACTCCTTATACCCACCTGAAATATACTTTCCGTCAGACTTTTTGTATAGGCTTTTTACTGCAAATTTATAATATTCACCCGAGGGAAGATCATCGAAAATATATGTTGTTTTGGTAGTGTAGCTGATGCACACTCTCCAGTTAAGGTCACCTGCGAGCTTGTAGTAAACACGGTAGCCCGTTGCATTTTCTGCTTTGTTCCATGAAAGAGCAACCGATGTTTTTCCCGGTACGGCTGTTAACTTTGAGATTGCGCCCAATGTAAGAGGCTTGCCGTATGAGAAGGTTTTGCTTGAGCTGATTGTATCACAGTCAGAACAGTCGTATTTATAAATGGCGGCTTTTTCTACGGTTGCCTTTGATTTAAGGTGAGCTGAGTCAATGATTTTTTCAGAGAAGGTGTGGCCTTTAGAGGGTATTTCTTTATGTCCTTCAATCCATTTTCTGCAATCGGGGCAGTATGTACCTGCTGTGTAACCGACAGTGATGCAGGTTGCATCCTGCTGAGATTTTAATTTTTTATTGGGATGGTTGGTTGCAGGGATTTCTTCGTGGCCTTCAAGCCATTTTTCACAGTCGTGACAGTACACACCAGCGGTGTAGCCGATTTCTGTGCAAGTGGGGTTTTGTTTGGAATAATCAACTTTATTTTTATGATTGGTTTTTGTATTTTCTGCAATAATTGTTGACTTAGTATCACAATTGTCACATTTTGAAGTTTTTGTTCCATCAACTGTACAAGTTTCATTCTCATCATAAATGTATTGAGTGAATGAATGAGGAAGCTTCTCTATTACTACGTGACCTTCAACCCACTTTTTACAGTCAGGGCAGTATGTACCTGCTGTGTAACCGACAGTGATACAGGTTGCATCCTGCTGAGATTTTAATTTTTTATTGGGATGGTTGGTTGCGGGGATGACTTCATGACCTTCAACCCACTTTTCACAGTCGGGACAATACACACCTGCGGAGTATCCGATAGAGGTGCAAGTGGGGTTTTGTTGAAGGTGGGAGGTTTTATTAATGTGATAACAAGTGTAATGTATATTTGCTTCTGTTAAATCACTGTTATATGGACCGATTTTAATTTTTTTCCACTGCTCCTGTGTTCCGCCATAATAAACATCCGTAAGGCTGTCGCAGGAATAGAAAGCCTCATAACCGATGGTTGTTACACTATCTCCTATAGTGACTTCCGTAAGGCTGTCGCAGTTATAGAAAGCCCCATAACCGATGGTTGTTACACTGTCTCCTATGATGACTTCCGTAAGGCTGCCGCAGGATTCGAAAGCATAATCACCGATTATTTTTACACTATCTCCTAATTCTACACTCTTAAGGTCAAAACACAAAGAGAAGGCATAATCACCTATTTTCGTTACACCGTCACCGATAATTACACTTGTAAGATTAGATTCACTTAGGGGGTCCCCAGAAAAAGCATAATCACCTATTGTTTCTACGCTATCCGGGATGGTGACTTCCGTAAGGCTTTCGCAGGAATAGAAAGCACGCTCACCGATTATTTTTACACTATCTCCTAATTCTACACTCTTAAGGTTAAAACAGAAAGAGAAGGCATAATCACCTATTTTCGTTACACCGTCACCGATAATTACACTTGTAAGATTAGATTCACTTAGGGGGTCCCCAGAAAAAGCAAAATCACCTATTGTTTCTACGCTATCCGGGATGATGACTTCCGTAAGGCTGTAGCAGTCACAGAAAGCATGATCACCGATGGTTGTTACACCGTCTCCTATGGTGACTTCCGTAAGGCTGTCGCAGGAAGAGAAAGTATAATCACCGATGGTTGTTACACTGTCAGGGATGGTGACTTCCGTAAGGCTTTCGCACCAATAGAAAGCATAATCACCGATGGTTGTTACACCGTCTCCAATGATGACTTCCGTAAGTCTGTAGCAGTCACGGAAAGCAGAATCACCGATGGTTGTTACACCTTCGCTTATAACAACTGATTCAATGTAGCTGTTATAAAACGGTGAGCCATTAAAATTTTCATAATCCGTCATCGGACCTGTACCGCTGATAACAAGCTCATCTGTGGTTGTGTTATAGGTGTAGGTTACATTATCACCGCATTTACCGCTCGATGAAAGCGCACTTGCCGAAACAGTAAAACACACCAAAGCCGTCATAACAACGGCAACAAGGAACATCAATTTCTTAAAATTCTTCATCTTTCTCCCTCCAATTATTTTTCTCTCTTCTTAAACACACTTCTCTGCTTCTTTATAATCCTCTCTCTTGCCTCTTTTTCAGCTTCAAGGTCAAGGGGGTAGGTCGTGCCGTCAAAAACGAGCACACTCCCCTCCTTTGTGCCCTCGGGCAAAAATGAAAGGGAAACCGTTTCGTGTGTCAGGTCTTCTTTTTCAAGGACAGCAAAGCCTTCTTCAATGCGGTCAACTGTCAGCTTCATCACTTCTCAATCCTTTCGTAGCCGTATCGGTCAAGCATAAACACAATGTCGCCCTCTTCATCGGTACGGTAATACTCAATGGAGTTCTGATAGAGATAATCAAGAGTTTCCTCGTGGGGGTGGCCGTAGGAGTTGTCGGCGCCGCAGGAAATCAGCGCAATTTCAGGATTGACGGCATTAAGGAAATCATAATAAAGTGATGTGCGGCTTCCGTGATGTCCCATAACGAAAAGCTCACTTTCAAACTTTTCAGGGCTGTGTGCGGCATAAACCGTTCTGAGCTCCTTGGTTTCCGCATCACCTAAAATCATCACATCAGTTTCACCGCAGGAAACCTTGCAGATTGCCGACATATTGTTAAGGTCGCTTATCTGACTGACGGGGCCGAGAATCTCGACGGTTACATCACCCATATAATAAACATCGCCTGTTTCGCAGTAGGAAGCGGAAATCCCGTTGTCCGCAATTGCATCAAGGAAGCGCTCGTAAACCTTCGTGGTCGGAAGGTTGTTCTCGTCAATTTCGGGCATCAGCACCTCACCGACCTCGTAATCAGCAAGCACCTTCGGAAGTCCGCCGATGTGGTCGGAATGAGGATGTGATGCAATGACATACTTAAGCGTGTCAACATCGCAGGAGTTGATATAATCTGACACAGTTTCAGCATAATCAAGCTCACCGGCATCGATAAGGATTGCCTCCTTACCCTGTTGAATGAGAGTTGACGAGCCCTGACCTACATCGATAATGTGCACATAAACCTCCCCGTCTGTTACGGGATTCATATTTTCGGGTAAAACACCGTTACCCTGCAGGAATGCCACAACCGCAAGGAAAAGGGCAACTATTACTGATGCAACAAACTTATTAGTCATTTTACTTCCTCTTTTTGCCATAATTTTTACCGCCGTTTCTGTTAAGGGGCTTTTGTTTGCCGTTCATCGGCTTATCGTAATTAACAAGGCATTTTTCACCTTTACCGATAAGGTCAAATCTGCCTGCCTTTTTAAGCGCTTTGATGATAAGCTCCTTGTTTTTGGGATTGTAGTACTGCAGAAGTGCTCTCTGCATTGCCTTTTCCTCGGGCGTTTTTGCAGAGTAAACCTCTTTCATTGTGTAGGGATCAAGTCCCGTGTAAAACATGCAGGTTGAAACTGTTCCCGGAGTCGGGTAAAAATCCTGAACCTGTTCGGGACGTATATTTCTCTTTTTAAGAAAAAGTGCAAGCTCAATCGCATCCTCAAGCCTTGAGCCCGGATGGGAAGACATAAGATAAGGCACAAGATACTGTTCCTTACCGGCACTTTTGCTAAGCTCAAAGTAGCGCTTTGAAAAATTGACATAAGTATCGATGTAGGGCTTGCCCATTTTTTCGAGCACCTGAGCCGAGCAATGCTCGGGAGCAACCTTAAGCTGACCACTGACATGGTAGCGGATAAGCTCCTTGAAAAATGTTTCATTTTCATCACGGAGCATATAATCGTATCGAATGCCTGAACGGATGAAAACCTTCTTGACCTTGTCAATGCTCCGCACACTTCTTAAAATATCGATGTACTCACTGTGGTCAGCCTTGAGTGCAGGACAAATCTTGGGAGCCAGGCATTTTTTACCCTTGCACAAACCGAGCTCCTTCTGCTTTTCGCAGGAAGGCTGACGGAAGTTTGCGGTAGGTCCGCCGATGTCGTGGATGTAGCCTTTAAAGTCTGGGAAGCTTGTCAGAAGCTTTACTTCATCAACAATTGATTCTTTGCTTCTCGATGTGACATATCTGCCCTGATGAAGCGCAATCGAACAGAAGTTGCAACCACCGAAGCAACCTCTGTTATGAATAACGGAAAACTTAACCTCTTCAATTCCCGGTACGCCACCGAGTGCTTCATAAGATGGATGATAAGTGCGCATATAAGGTAAAGCATAAACTTCATCAAGCTCCTCGGTTGTAAGCGGAGGCATGGGAGGATTCTGCACAAGCATTTTGTTGCCGTGGCGTTGCTTGATGACTTTGCCTCTGATGTGATCCTGCTCATCCTGCTGAATCCGGCAGGAAACGGCATATTCCTTTTTGTTTTTCACAACATTTTCATAAGAGGGACATTCAGCACCGGTAAGTGGTGTTTCCGTGACATCACAGACATAGCAAGTGCCTTTAATGTCACGAAGCTGTGAAATCTGCTCACCGTTTCGCAGTCTCTCTGCAATTTCTACGGTCTGCTTTTCACCCATGCCATAGGAAATCAAATCCGCCTGAGCATCAAAAATGATTGAACGGCGGATTTTGTCATCCCAGTAATCGTAGTGAGCAAAGCGCCTGAGTGAGGCCTCGAGACCGCCGATAATAACCGGCACATCACCGTAAGCCTCACGGATGCGGTTACAGTAAACAATAACAGCTCTGTCAGGTCTTGCACCCGCTTTACCACCGGGAGTATATGCATCGTCACTACGCTTTTTCTTTGCAGCAGTATAGTGAGCAACCATAGAGTCAATGTTGCCCGAGGAAACGAAAAAACCGAGTCTCGGTCTTCCGTATTCCTTAAAGGCATCAGCACTGCGCCAGTCGGGCTGCGAAATTATACCAACGGTAAAACCGTTATGTTCGAGTACTCTCGAAATTATAGCAGGACCAAAGGAGGGATGGTCAACGTAAGCGTCACCGATTACATAGACGAAATCGACCTCATCCCACCCTCTTTCAAGAGCCTCTTGTCTGTTTATAGGAAGAAAATCATTCAAAGTTTTCATTCTCCTTTAAGGTACAGTAATTGCTACCTTTGAACTAATCAGAAAGTACATCATAGTCGTCGCCTGCTTCTTCACCCTTTGCACGCATCTCAAGGAATTGCGCTCTTGTGATAAGCACCTTTCTGGGCTTATTACCTTCAGCAGGACTAACATAGCCAAGCTGCTCAAGCTGATCCATAATTCGTGCAGCTCTGGCATAACCGACGGAAAGCTTTCGCTGAATAACTGTTGTTGAAGCTGAATTAAGCTCCGTTACAACATTCATTGCTTCCTCAATAAGAGCATCAAGCTGACTTTCTTCTCCGTCCGATGAGGATGCAGACGAACCCTTTTTCTTATCTGCAGTAGCATTCTTTTCGATTTCCTGCATAATCTCGTCATCATAGGAAACGTTACCCTGATTCTTGATAAATGTGACGATTTTTTCAATTTCACTATCCGAAAGATATGCCCCCTGGATTCTGACGGGCTTTGAAACACCTACAGGATTAAAGAGCATATCACCGTTACCAAGAAGCTTTTCAGCACCGACAGAGTCAAGGATTGTACGGGAGTCAACCTGAGATGAAACTGCGAGTGAAAGACGGGAAGGAATGTTTGCTTTGATGATACCGGTAATAACATCAACAGAGGGGCGCTGAGTTGCAACAACAAGATGCATACCGGCTGCTCTTGCCTTCTGTGCAAGTCGGCAGATTGAATCTTCAACCTCTTTGGGTGAAACCATCATAAGATCGTTAAGCTCATCGATGAAAATAACAATCTGAGGCATAAAGGGAAGCTCGGGATGATCCTTGATGTAATTGTTATAGGATTTGATGTCTCTTACACCGCAGGTTGAAAAGCTCTTGTAGCGAGAATCCATCTCACCAACTGCCCAGGCAAGTGAGCCTGCAGCTTTTCTGGCATCAGTGATAACGGGAACAAGAAGGTGAGGAATTCCGTTATACACGCTGAATTCAACCTGCTTCGGGTCAATCATAAGAAGCTTGACCTGATCAGGAGTTGCGTTATAAAGCACGCTTGCGATCATACAGTTGAGACAAACAGATTTACCTGAACCCGTCGTACCCGCAATAAGAAGATGAGGCATCTTTGCAAGGTCTGTACAACGGATGTTACCTGCGATATCCTTACCAAGTGCAACCGTAAGAAGCTTATCCTGGCTTTCCTTGTACTCTTTGGATGAAATCACCTCGCGAAGAGTAACCATTGAGCTTTTCTTGTTTGGAACCTCAATACCTACAGCCGCTTTATTCGGAATGGGAGCTTCAATTCTGACATCAGTTGAAGCAAGACCAAGTGCAATATCGTCAGCAAGGCTTGTAATTCGGCTGATTTTAACACCCGGTGCAGGTGAAAGCTCATAACGCGTTACGGACGGACCCCTGGAAGCACCGATAAGTGTTGTTTCAACACCGAAGCTTTTAAGAACATCAACAAGCTTCTTTGCAGTCATACGCATTTCCGTTTCACTGTCAAAATCGGAAGCAAAGCTCGGTTTATTGAGAAATTCTATGCTCGGAAGCTTATATGCCTTCTTTACTTTTCTTGTTTCCTTGTAGTTTCTTACCTCTGATTTACTCTTTTCGAGCTTGGTTTCAGCATCCTTGACCGCTTCAGTAACAACCGCCTTATCATTGTCAGAAAGCTTGACCTCTGTCTTAGTGTCAACTGTTTTTTCAAAGTCATCGTCACCGTCATCAATTTCCTCATATTCATCAGGAAGATCAACCTTAATCACAGCTTCTTTTCTGCGGCTTCCACGACCTGCTGAAATAAGGTCCTGACCCAGAACAGAGCTTCTCGGCTCTTCAGATTTTCTGATAACAGGCTTTTCGTTTTTAACTTCAGGTTCAGTCTCAAAAGAGTCATCCTCAGGATAAGTGAACACACCGTTAGATGGGAAAATATGTTTTTCTGGCTTTGCAAGAGCAATTTTATCCTTACTTATGGGATCATACTCTATTTCAGTTTTGTCAAAATCAAAGGCATCGGACTTAACGCTTACAGATTCACCTTCTTCAGAATCGGTGTCACCGTCAAAAATCTTGAAGCCGAGTCGGAGATCGGTAAGGCTTTCTTCCTTTTCCGCATTTTCAAGCTCTTCCTTTGCTTTGAGAGCCGCTTGCTCTCTTGCTTCTATTTCAAGCTGAATTTTTGCAAGCTTCTCTTCTTTTCTGATTCTTTTTCTTTCCTCTGCTCGTTCTTTTCTCTGCTCATTTGACTGATCAATTTTATCTCTGCCGAAAATAGCAAACTCTGAAATTTTATCACCGATAACATTGATATCGGTATTAAGATAAAAGAACAGGCTGACAAAGAACATGACAGCAAGAATTGCTAAAGAGCCGAATTTACCGAAAAGATGAAGAGGGATTCCGCCAAAAACTGCGCCGAATATACCGCCGCTCCCTTCAAAGCTTCCCATACCGATTTCCCAGCCGCTTTTGCAAGCTTCAACAAACTGAAGCTTCCATTCTTCAACCCCACCGTTTTCAACCTTAAAGCTGATAAGATGAAGAATGCCACAGAAGGTCGCAACTAATGAAATTGCAGAAATATTTGTAACAAGCAGGCTTCTGTTAAGTGATTTAAGACACATTCTTGCAGAAATAACTATAAGACAAATTACAACAAGAATAAAGCCAAGACCAAAGACAGCAAAAAAGCTTGCTCTCATCTTCTGCCAGATGTTATATCCGGGAATTATAGCAACAAAGCATAATAATGCCGTAACCACAATGTAACTGAGCATAATCGCATTGCGATGCTGCTCATAAAAGCTCAGTCGGAGAGTTTTATCGTTACCGACACGCTTTACATTTGAATTTTTCTTTTTACCTGTAGCGGATTTTCCTTTTGAGGAAGTGCCACTCTTTTTCTTTTTGTTTTCAGCCATAAGAAAAAAACTCCATTAAATTAAAAATGATGCAACGGCGATAAACATACCGTAAAGAATTGAATAAATACAGAAGAAACCGAAAAGACGCCGGATATTTGTTCTTAAAACAGAACTGATTACAAGCTTTGTAACCACGCCGAAAACGACCATACCGAGAACAAGAGTAACTGGATCAAAAAGAAGTCCGCTTGCAACTGTTCTTATGAGCTGAACGAGACCGACAATAAGCATTGAGGGTGCGAGATAAACATAAAGCTCTCTGATGAAGGTCTTTTCCTTGGCATCGCAGATAATAAGATTTACCGCACCTGAGGCAACATGTGAAAATCCCGGAATAATATAGCAGGGAAGCTGATATAAAGATAATCTGAATGCTGCCTTAGGTCCTGATGACTCCTCACGGTTTGTTTTGTTTCTTGAATACCATAAGGCAATAACGAGAATCAAAGCAGTTATTATGCAAGCAAAGCCAGAAAGTAAAAGCTTGTCCTTTCCGAGAAAACCGTTAAAGAAATCAATCATAAGCTTCCCCTTTGAAACAGGAACGAAAAGTAAAACAGTCGGAATAAGTGACAGACCAATGTTTTTAAAGATAAATCTGTGTCCTTTATGAGATTCATATTTTACTTTATCTTTTTTTGAAACAAAAGCAGATTTAAGGCATCCGATAAAAATTTTTCTGAAACTTATAATTACAACCAAAGAAAAAGCAACAAGAAATCCGTTGTAATAAAGAGCTGCTATTTCTGTGCCGCCCTGAACACCTATTACATTTGCCAGAAAGCTGAAATGTGCCGCCGAGGAAACGGGCAAAGGCGCTGTTGCTCCCGTAAGAATCGCAAGGATTACTGTTTTGATATACTCGATCATTTTCTGTTCCTCCATTTAAACATACAGATATAAATATACAAAATAAATTATATCACAAGATTGTCTTTTGAGCAAGTAAATAGGTTAATAAAAAAAGAAAAAACCGGAAAAACGAGAGGAATTTCCGGTTTGTATTCTTTTAAAATTACTCCATTGTCTCTTCGGCTGAAGCTTCACCCTTCATAAGCTTTTCAAAGGTTTCTCCGTCAGCCTTTTCATTGACAATAAGGTACTCTGCAACGACGGTAAGCTTATCAATGTTGCCCTTGATAATTGCTTCACATCTGTTATAGGACGATTCAATGATCTTTTTAACCTCGGCATCGATATCGGCAGCAACAGCTTCGGAGTAATTTCTTACGCTGCTGTAATCCTTTCCGAGAAAGACCTCATGATCACCGCTTCCGTAAACAATGGGACCGAGATTATCACTCATACCGTAGCGTGTAACCATCTTTCGTGCAATGTCAGATGCTCTTTCAAGGTCGTTTGATGCGCCGGTTGAAATATCGCCAAGAACAGTTGCCTCAGCAACTCGTCCGCCGAGAAGTACAACAATATCGTCGAGCATATCACCCTTTGCTCGATAGCTCTTATCCTCTGCAGGAAGTGACATTGTGTATCCTCCTGCCATTCCGCGGGGAATAATTGAGATCTGATGAACAGGATCCTGCCCGGGAAGGAAGTAGGTAGCAAGTGCGTGACCGGCTTCGTGGTAAGCAGTAAGCTTCTTTTCCTTGTCGCTGATTTTCTTGCTCTTCTTTTCAGTACCGACAACGCACTTAATGGTTGCCTCTTCAATTTCTTCCATTGTAATTGCCTTCTTCTTTCTTCTTGCCGAAAGAAGAGCAGCCTCGTTAAGAAGATTTTCCAGATCGGCACCAGTAAAGCCTGCTGTTGACTGAGCAATTACGGAAAGCTTGACATCGGGAGCAAGTGGTTTATTTCTTGCATGAACCTTAAGGATTTCTTCTCTGCCCTTTACATCGGGATAACCGACAGTAAGCTGACGGTCAAATCTACCCGGTCTGAGAAGAGCCGGATCGAGGATGTCGGGGCGGTTAGTTGCGGCAATAATGATAACACCCTCGTTTTCACCGAAGCCGTCCATTTCAATAAGAAGCTGATTAAGAGTCTGCCCTCTTTCATCATGTCCGCCGCCCATACCGGCACCGCGGTGACGTCCGACTGCATCAATTTCGTCAATAAACAGTATTGAAGGTGCATTTTTCTTTGCCTGAGCAAAGAGGTCTCTTACTCTTGAAGCGCCGACACCGACATACATTTCAACAAAATCAGAACCCGAAATTGAGAAGAAGGGTACACCTGCTTCACCTGCTACAGCTCTTGCAAGGAGAGTTTTACCGGTGCCCGGAGGGCCAACCAGAAGTACGCCTTTAGGTATTCTTGCACCGAGCTGATTGAACACCTCGGGAGTTCGCAGGAATTCAACAATTTCCTCAAGCTCAGCCTTTTCTTCATCTGCACCCGCAACATCCTTAAAGGTTGTCTTACGCTTTTCATCCTTACCAAGCTTAACTCTTGCTTTTCCGAAAGAAAGAGTACGGTTATTTTCGTTCATTATATTCTGTCCCATTTTGCGATAGAAATATAGCATAAACGCAACGAGCAGAATACTCAGAAGGAACATGGGAAGCATACTCGCCCACCAGGAATTATTGGTTCCTCTGATATAATCATATTTTACAGGTTCTTCGGCAGTAAGATTATACTGCGTAATATAGTTATGAACATCGTTCAGAAAAATGTCAACATTAGGAACGGTATATGCTTTTTTTTCGTCGCTGTCCTTAAGTGAATAGCTTAAAGCGCCGTTAGAAAGATTAAGAGAAAATTCATCCACTTCACCGTTTCTGAAAATCTGAACAATTTCATAATACT
>JAZSAM010000110.1:0-113607 GCA_045601905.1 Acutalibacteraceae bacterium
TAGCATAAAACGCAAAAACCTTGTTTTTGCCTGCTTTTGCTGATTTTTACAGTTTTAAAGGGTTTCTTTGGTAGTTCAATACCGAAAGAAACCCTTTAGTTATCTTGTTTTATGCGGTCTGCACTTTTTTTACAGCCCCTTATGTGTATTAAAGTACTTCTGCAAGATCAAGAATGAGTCTTTTTGTTTTCTCCCAGCCGAGGCAGGGATCGGTTATGGACTTACCGTAAATGTTTTCTCCGGGCTTCTGGGCACCGTCTTCAATGTAGCTTTCAATCATAAGTCCCTTTACGATCTTTTTAATGTCATCGCAATGACGGCAGCTGTGAAGGATTTCCTTTGCGATTCTCGGCTGCTCCATCCACTTCTTGCCTGAGTTTGCGTGGTTAGTATCGATTATGACGGCAGGATTCGAAAGACCTGACTTTTCATAAGTCTCGGCAAGATGGATAAGATCCTCGTAGTGATAGTTGGGAAGTGACTGACCGTGCTTGTTGACATAGCCTCTTAAAATTGCGTGGGCGAGGGGATTACCCTGACTTTCAACCTCCCAGCCTCTGTAGATGAAGGTGTGAGGATGCTGAGCTGCCGTAATTGAATTCATCATTACGGAAATGTCGCCTGCCGTGGGGTTTTTCATACCGACGGGAATGTCAAATCCGCTTGATACGAGGCGGTGCTGCTGGTTTTCAACTGATCTCGCTCCGATTGCAACGTATGACAGAATATCGGAAAGGTATCTGTAATTTTCGGGATAAAGCATCTCGTCAGCACAGGTAAATCCAGTTTCTTTGATTGCACGGATGTGAAGGTTTCTGATTGCAACAACACCCTTTAACATATCCTCGCCTTTATTGAGGTCGGGCTGATGAAGCATTCCTTTGTATCCGTCTCCCGTTGTACGGGGCTTGTTAGTGTAAATTCTCGGGATGATGAGAATTTTATCGGAAACCTTTTCCTGAACTCCGCGAAGTCTGGAGATATAATCTATTACACTGTCGTCCTTGTCAGCCGAACAGGGTCCGATAACAAGAACAAATCTGTTATCCTTACCTTCAAAAATCGCCTGGATTTCTTTATCACGCTTTGTCTTGATGGCTGCAAGCTCCTCGGTGAGAGGGTACTGTGCCTTGATTTCCATAGGGATGGGTAATTTGTGTTTGAAATTCATGCTCATTTTTATTTCCTCCTGAATAATTAATCTTTGTCAAATAATGCTCTTCGCTGTGTTGAATGGCGCATCATTTTTCGCATCGAATCAACATCTTCATTTTCAAGCATTAATTTAAGCTCTTCAAATTTGTTTATGAAATTGTTCATCTGCTCAAGAAGTGCAGTCTTGTTTTCAATAAAAAGCTCGCTCCACATCAGGTCATTGATCCGTGCAATTCTTGTAAGGTCACGGAATGAGTCACCGGTGAACTTTTCCATGTTCTCTTTGTCATTGCAGGTCATAAGTGTGATTGCAATGCAATGGGTAAGCTGTGAAAGGAAGCCGATCATTTCGTCGTGCTCCTCGGGTGAAAGTGTGGTGACATTTGAAAATCCGAGCAGTCTGCCAAGCTCCAGGCAGGTGTTGATTGCAGCAGGTGTATTTTTGTCGGTGGGTGTAACGATGTAGTTAGCACCGGCAAACATTTTGTCTGTACTGTTTTCAACGCCCGAAACCTCACGTCCTGCCATTGGGTGGGCGGCAATAAATTCAACATCGTCGCGAAGCATTGCCTGAATTTTATATACTATACTGCACTTTACACCGGTTACATCGGTAATTAAGGCTCCGCTTTTTAAAAGACTCTGATTCTGCTCAATCCACTCAACAAAAACATGAGGGTACAGTGCGAATATAACTATATCAGCCTCTCCGATCATTCTTTTGTCAAGCTCTGTTGAGCCTTCGTCAATCAGCCTTTCCTTAAGTGCATAGTCTATTGAGCTTTGCTCTTTTGTTATGGCACTTATATGAAAGCCGAATCTTTTGAGCACCTTTGCATAGCTGCCGCCTAAAAGACCGAGTCCGACAATCAGTATTTTTTTGCTTGCATTTACTAACATTCTGTCTTTACCTCCGCTCCGAGCTTTTTTATATCCTCAAAAAAGGCGGGATAGCTTTTTCTTACTGCCTGTGCACCGTCAACGGCTCCGCCGTACTTCGAAAGCATCAGAGCCAAAGCCATAACAATGCGATGGTCATTATGTCCGTCCAGTAAAGCTTCTTCTTTTATTGAATCAAGCTTTGGTACGGTTATTGTATTTTCACCGAAAGTAAGTCCGCCGCCGAGCTTTAAAAGCTCCTCGTGCATTGCTTGTCCGCGGTCACTTTCCTTTGCCTTGAGTCGGTCTGTACCTGTGAGCGTTGCACCGTTTTTTAGCGTTGCAAGTGCGATAAGCACCGGACCGAGATCGGGACAGTCCGAAATGTCAAGGGTAGGTGTGCCTACTGAAAGCTCATCAAAATACTTTTTATAAATCCTGTCACCCTGAAGGCTGTCAGGCTTGAGGTTAGTGATTGTAATATCTGAGCCTATGCAGTTGAATGCATCAAGGAAGGCGGCATTTGAATAATCACCCTCTACTATGCCTGAAAAGGAATGTAAAGGCGATTTTTTAATCACAATGTTCAGTTCATCCTCGAAATCGATGTCAGCGCCGAAAGCTTTCAATGCTGATATTGTAAGGCTTACATACGATCTGCTTTCAAAAGGAGGGATTATCCGAACGGATGAGGCTTTACCGAGATACACGAGTGCAAAAATAAGTCCCGTGATAAACTGACTGCTTATGTCGCCCCTGATTTCGTATTTTCCGCTGTTAAGCTTACCGCAGAGCGTTACTGAATCTTTATCCTTTTTAAAATGAAAGCCGTTTTCACGGCAAAGCTTTTCATAAACATCAAGTGGTCTTTCAAAAAGTCTTTTACTTCCCTTAAGTGTAATTTTCTTTCCGAGACACAATGCAAGAGGGATAAAAAATCTCAGCGTGCTGCCGCTTTCTCTGCAGTTTAAAGTACCGTCAGTTATTTTCATAAAGCCCTGAGGATTTATGCTAACCGTGTTTTTGTCGGTAACAATCTCGACACCTAAAGCCTTAAGGCAGTCAAGCGTTGCAAGAATGTCCTCACTGTAGTCAACACCCGAGATAACGCATTTTTCTCCCGATAAGGCTGCACCTATAAGGTATCTGTGTGCCATGCTTTTTGATGGTGGGGCATCAATTGAGCCCTTTAATTTGCAGGGTTTAAAAATTGCTTTCATATTATTTTCCCTCTGAAAGAAAATCTATGGCTTCAAGATAGCCGTCAGTTCCGTGTCCCGTGATTGTTTTCACACAGGCAAGACGTATGTAGCTTATCTGTCTGAAATCCTCTCTTTCCTCAACCTTTGAAATGTGCACTTCAACGGTAGGAATGCTTACAGATTTAACTGCGTCTAAAATCGCAATGCTTGTATGTGTGTATGCACCGGGATTTATAACAATTCCGTCTGCGTTTCCTAAGGCGTTCTGGATTTCATCAACAAGGTCGCCCTCGTGATTTGATTGGTAAATCTTTACCTCTATATTTTTTTTATCGCAGTGAGCCCTGATCTTTTCCGTAAGATCCTTATAGGTTTCCTTCCCGTAATGCTCGGGCTCTCTTATACCGAGCATATTGATGTTCGGCCCGTTTATAACAAGTATTTTCACTTTATCAGCTCCGTTCTTTTTGCGAGAATGAACTCTGCTTCTTCCTCGGGTGTTGCCATATCGGGGACAGTAACATCCGCGGTTGCCTTGTAAATATCTATTCGTTCATCATATATTTTTCTGAGCTTTTCCGATGTGTCAGACAGCGGTCTGCTGTCCGTCGGGGAAAGTCTGTCGGGATTTGCATTTATAAAAAAGATTTTTCCGTTTCTTCTGAGATGCTTCACATTTTCTTCACGCAGCACAGCACCGCCACCGGTTGAAATTATTTTACATCCCGTTGAAGAAACATCTCTGATAACCTCGGATTCAAGATCACGGAAGTATTTTTCACCCTTGAGATTTATGAGCTCCTTTATGGAGCATCCGCACCGCTTTTCGATTTCCTCATCGGTATCGACAAAGCTGAAGCCGTCAATTTCAAGCAATTTTCCCACAGTGCTTTTGCCGCTTCCGGGCATACCTGTCAGAACAATGTTTTCCTTTGAAGCAAGAACACGGGCGAAAACTTCGTCGGCACTTGATTTTTGAATTTCGGTGTCAAGAAATCTCTCAACTGCAAAAACAGCCTGCATCACGAGCATATAAAGTCCGCCTTCGGCCTTTACACCTTTTTCCTTTGCCTTTAAAATAAGGTTTGTGCAAAGGGGATTATAAACCGCATCCAGAACACCCTCAAGCTTGCTGAAAGATGAAATGTCAATCGGTTGCGAGTCGCAATCGGGGTACATTCCCGACGGGGTTGTGTTGATAATTACTTCGGTATCGCAATGCTCTTTTACTGCCTCTTCATAGGTTATGTGATTTTCAGTTTTACTTCTGCTTACGGTAATTATCCTGTCAGCACCAAGGTTCTCTGTAAGAACACCTGCTGTTTTACTTGTACCTCCGGTGCCGAGTATAAGAACCTTTTTACCCTTTATATCAATACCGATTTTCTCCATGAGGGCTTTCATTCCGTAGTAATCTGTGTTGTAGCCGTAAAGTCTGCCGTTTTTGTTTACAACGGTATTAACGGCACCTATACGCTTTGCAACGTCGCTCAATGAATCAAGGAAGGGGATAACAGTCTGCTTGTAGGGGATGGTTACATTTACGGCACTGAACTTTTTCTCAGTTAAGAACTTAACCAGTTCCTCTTCATCAAGCTCAATCAGATCATATTCATAATCAGCAAGCATAGAATGGATTTCTTTTGAAAAGCTGTGAGTCAGCTTTTTTCCTATGCATCCGTATTTTTTCATGCTTCATTCACTTCCTTTGAGCCAATCAGTGCCGAATCTCATTGTGAGTAAGTCGCAAAGTACAATTGCGGTTGCCGCATCCTGAACAATTCTTGCTCTGTGTACGATTGCAGGATCATGTCTGCCCTTGGGTGCAATAACGGTTTCGGTCAGACTCTGAAAATCAACTGTATTCTGCGGCTTGAAAATAGTCGGTGTAGGCTTGATTGCGGTTCGGAAAACAATCGGCATTCCGTTTGTGATGCCGCCGTTTATGCCCGCATTGTCGTTTTTCTCTGTAATAATTTTCCCGTTTTCCATTTTAAAGGGATCGTTTGCAACGCTTCCCTTCATGTCGGCAAATCCGAAGCCGGCGCCGAATTCAATTCCCTTAACTGCCGGTATTGAAAACATCATATGGGAAAGGAGTCCCTCGACAGAATCAAACCAGGGCTCTCCGACCCCCTCCGGGATGCCGATTACTGCAGTTTCAATCACTCCGCCGACACTGTCACCTTCTGATGCCGCCTGAAGGATTTTATCCTTCATTGTTTCCTCACAGCTTTCATCAAGAACTGCAAAGGCTTTTTTGTTTAAAAAACTGATGTCAGCTGAGAAATTGCTGAAGTCTCTGTCAGCAACTCCGCCGCAGCTTTTTACGTGGGTGCCGATGAGAACACCTTTTTTTTCTAAAGCGGCTTTGCAGATTGCTCCTGCCGCAACGAGTGCCGCAGTGATTCTTCCGCTGAAATGACCGCCGCCCCGTGAATCCTGAAATCCGTGGTATTTGCATTGTGCCGTATAGTCGGCGTGTGAGGGACGGGCAACCGTCTGAAGCTCTGCATAATCTCCGCTTTTTACATTTTCGTTAGGAATAAGAATTGTTACGGGAGTTCCGGTTGTTTTTTTGTTTATAACACCGCTGACAATTCTGAAATTATCTTTTTCTTTTCTCGGTGTGGAAATTTTTCCGTCAGGTCTTCTGAGATAAAGCATATGTTCAATGTATTTTTCATCGATTTCAATTCCCGGTGCAAGTCCGTCAAGAACGGCTCCGATGTATTCGCCGTGGCTTTCGCCGAAAAGAGTGACAGCCACACTGTTACCGAATGTATTTTTCATCTGTATCATCCTTTCAGACAGGCTTCAGCCATATCGAAGACCTGACTAAAGCTCATTCTTGCGATTTCATATTTGCCGATTTCACTGACCGTTATTACATCAACTGAATCACCATCAGCCTTTTTGTCGTGTAATGCGGCTTGTCTTATTTTATTCCAGTCAAAATCTGTGAGATTATAAAGATTGCACTTTTTCAGCACATTCACAATTCGGGGTCTGATGCTTTCGTGACACATAGGGATCATTCCGAGAGCAACACATTCTCCGTGATAAAGCTCTGTGAGATTTGCACTGCTTTCGATTCCGTGACCGACGGTATGTCCGAAATTCAGAATTTTTCTGATACCAGATTCTTTTTCGTCCTGCTCAACAACCGATTTTTTGATGTTGAGAGAACGGGCTATGATTTCGTCGATGTTCTCTTCTATATTCTTTGTTTCAAACATCTCAAAAAGCTCCCGGTCTGAGGTGAGCGACATTTTTATCGCCTCGGCAAGACCGTTTGAAATCTGCCTTTGGGGGAGTGTCTTTAAAAGCTCGGGGTCAATAAGAACCTTTTCAGGCTGATAAAATGCTCCGACGATATTTTTGATTCCGCCAAAATTTATTGCCGTTTTTCCGCCGATGGATGAGTCAATCTGCGAAAGCAGGGTAGTGGGGATGTTATAAAAATCAACGCCTCTCATATACGCCGAAGCCACAAACCCTGAAAGGTCTCCCACAACGCCTCCGCCTACGGCGACAACGCAGTCCTTTCTTGAAAAGCCGTTTTCGAGCATTGTCTGAAGAAGTCTTCCGAAGGTTTCCAGGCTTTTGGAATTTTCACCTTCCTCAACAGTACAGATAATCGGTTCCTTGCATTGCTTTGCAAGTGTCTGTGCGTAAACTGCAGGAACTCCCGAGTCAGTTACAATAAGAACCCGTCTGTTTAAGCTGAAATGCTCACTTGCTTTTGCAAGAATTCCTCTTTCTATTATAATATCGTAGCTGTTTTCTTTTAAATCCAGATGTATAGTCATACTTTATTACCCCTATATTTCGCTGTGAGGTGCGAATGTTCCGGCTATTTTTAGCTTGTCACACACCTTGTTTAAGTCTGCAATCATTTTCTGTCCGTTTTCGTTTTCGGTTATGCCGTCGATTTCTATATAGAAATAATACTGCCAAGAATGCTTTTTCAAGGGTCTGCTTCTCAGTGCGGTCATGTTGTAGCCGTATTTGCCGATGATGCTGATTGCGTTTGCAAGAGAGCCCGCCTCGTTTTTGACTGTAAACATCAGCACCGAGCTTGAAAGGGCTTCTGACTCTGCTCTGACCTTTGAAACAATTGCAAAACGGGTTGTGTTTTCTCCGCTTTTATTGATGTTTGCCTCAAGAATTTTTAGTCCGTAAATTTCAGCGGTTTCAGCGCTGGCAATAGCGCCGAGGGATTTGTCATTCTTTCCAACAACGGTTTTTGCGGCAACTGCCGTGTTGTTTGCCTCTTCTGTATCGAAGCCGCGGAATTTGATGTAGTCGTGGCATTGCCCGAGAGCCTGAGGATGGCTTGTAACCTTTCTTATGTCTTCAACGGTTGAGCCGGGTATGCCGAGGAGATTCTGATGAATCTCAAGCTCATAAATACCGTTAATGAAAAGATTGCCCGAGAAGATAAGATCAATTGTCTGTCCTACCTCACCTGCATAGCTGTTTTCGATGGGAAGAACGGCAACATCAGCCTCACCGTTTACAACTGCATCGTAAGCTGACCTGAAGTTTCTGCAGGAAATTCTGTTACTGTCAGGGAAGAGCCTTCCTGCGGCAATATGTGCAAAGGCACCTTCAACTCCGCTGTAGGCTACCTTAAGGCCTTTTTGTAAACGGTACTGATAAGCACGGGAAACGGACATAAGGTTTTTTATGTAATCGATATAATAGCCTCTGATGATTTCATCCTCAATGAGAGCAGAATTCCTTTCTATGACGGCGGCTTCTCTTTTGGTATCTAAAATTGGAAGACCAAAGTCCTTCTTGTATTCGAAAACCATTTCAGCTGCCTTCATTCTTTCGGCGAAAAGCTTTGCCATCTGAGCATCTACTCTGTTTATAGTCTCTCTTGCTTCATCGAGCTTGTTTGACATGTCCTTCATCCCTTTCAAAATAAAACAACCTCACTTGCAGGTTACAAGTGAGGCATTAAAAACACTGAAATTCAATCGGGGTAATTAAAAATTCTTCTGTGCTCTCACAAGTAACTTATCCAATGCAAAATAAGCATAGCTAAAATAAAATGCTACGCTAAAAAAGTTAAAGTAATATTTACTTGCGCATGGAAGAGCTGAGTTCATATTAATTACCTTCAAAAAGTGAATTTTTCACAATTATATGCCTCTTAAAATGAAATGTCAAGAAAAAATTCAAAAAAATCTGATTCGCCGAAAAAATATTTTAACACCAAAAGCATTCTTTACATTTGAGAATAAAAAAACAACTCAGTAACCTTTTGGCTACTGAGTTTTGGTCGGAGTGACGGGACTTGAACCCATGGCCTCTTGGTCCCGAACCGTCGCCGCGATGTGTTGCTGTCGCAACACCAAAACCCCAAACTTCGCTATGCTTGAACGCACTTGGTAATATTTTATTGTTCTGTCATACTAACGAGTTTATAAAAACTCGTTCTTTTTGTTTCTGTCATTTCCATTGCGGTCTTTGCTGTTATCTCTCCTGATTTCCAAGAGGCATAAACCTCAGACCAATTTTCAGGAAATGTCAATGCAGGTCTGCCTAACTTCTTGCCTTTCTGCTTTGCGGCTTCAATGCCCTCAGCCTGACGCTTTTTTATTGTTTCGCGTTCCTGCTCGGCTATCGTTCCCAAAACCTCAATAAGAATGTTGTTTACCATTTCAAAGACCCATTCCTGACCCTCAGGTAAGTTCATCATTGTTGTTGGTAAATCAATAACTTTGAGCCTTATGCCGTTATCCTTAAAATATTGAAGTTCGTTTTTTATATCGGCTTTGTTTCTGCTTAGTCTGTCGAGTGATTTTATAACAAGTGTATCACCGCGACGGAGCATGGCATTTTTTAAAGCCTGATAACCTGAACGATCTAAATTCTTGCCGCTTTCCTTGTCTGTTATTATATCTCTCTCGGTTGCTCCAAGAGCCATAAAGGCAGATATTTGGCGGTCAAGGTTTTGGTCTTTGCTTGATACTCGTGCGTAGAAGTATGTGCGGCTGTCCATGTTCGCGCCCCTTTCTTTATCTTATGTTCGTATTATATCATAAGTATTCGCAAATGTCAATACATTTGCGAATATATTTGTAAATTATTTTACATATTTAACGAACAAAGAAAACACGGTGAATTTGCGTGTTTATAAAGGTGTACCTTTGCGAACACATAACAAAAGACGAGCAATCAAATTGAAAGCTCATCTTTATTTTTTAGTTAATATTTGTCATAAGCATCTATTACAGCGTTCTCCGCCTCTTTATAGCAACTATAACACCAACCCGATTCAGAATATATTGCATTTCTTCCACAGTTTACGCATTTTGGTGATTTATTGTTCGCACCCGTTATAATAAAACTAACAAAAACAGCAATTATACTTAACAGAACAATCATCCATATAACAACTTTTTTAAAATTACCTTTTTTATTTTCTGCGCTTTTATTATTAATAGCAGACCTAACTGTATAATATAGACCAGCTATAACACCAGTAAGAACTGCGGCTAAAAGAAACGAAACTATCATTCTTTCAGTAGTTAAATAAGCAATTCCCGCAAGAACAATAAAAATTATTATCAGTGCATTCCCTTTGCCTTTTTCATTCGTGTTAGTATTTTCACTCATATTGACGTTTTCATTCATCTTAATTTGCCCCTTGTTTTGTCATAATTAAGTTATTTACCGCAATTTTCAAGTTTTGCGGCACACCGACCATTTTTACATATTTTGAAACCGTTGAGCCGCTTCGCCCCATTTGTCTGCCAACCTCGGCATAATTGCCGTATTTAGCATAAAGGCGGTGCATTTCAACAATTTCTTCGGGTGTTACTCGTTTAGCCATATTATCTCTTTTTAATATCTGATTTACGGATAGGAGCTTCTTTCATAGCTTTTTCAAAAGAGTCTTTTATGTACTGAACATAATCAACGGTTTTGTCTGCTTTGTTTTCAGCAAGCACCTTGTTCATCTTGTCAATCTGATTGAAGAAACTGTCGGGTACAATGATTTTGTTTAATTCTGTGTCAATAATAATACGCATGTCGCGCACCTCCAAAAATAAAAATGTACAATCTCGTAAAAATACACGAAATTGTACAATCAATTATATATATATATATATATTGTCAAGTATTTTGTCAAAATTTGTCAGAATTTCTTTGATTTTATTGTGTTTTCTAATAATCAAGGTTGAATATTGAAAATTCTGATTAAATCTAATGAAATCTACATTGATTTTAATAGAATTTATAAAAATCTATTATAATTTGAACAGAACGATAACGGTCAAGTCAAAATCACTCTTGCACGCGGAGCGACCCACATTTATTGACTATACTCAATGCAAATTTTATTTTTCCCATATTACCACCCGCCCTCATATATGAGAATTATACACTAACCGTCAGGCGGTCTTCTTTGATTTTATATAAAAATTTTAGTATAATATATATGTAAGTTAAAGATAAAAACTCACAAAAAAAATATTGAGGAAAGGAGAGAACGCCCTATGTATAAAAGTTCATTTGAACGCTATCTTGAAGCATTGACTAAGTCTATGGATATTACTTTATAGTATCAATTCCAAAAAGAAATGATGAAACAGAATTTATTAAGCGACCGTGAAATAGATGTTATTGCTGATAAAGTTATTCAGCGTTTAAATATAAGTGTCGATGTTGCCGATATTATCAAGGAAATTGACAACCTGAACAATAAAATAAAGAACCTCGGAAACTACTGATAAATTAGAGAAAAAGGAGAAAATGAGATATGCCAAAAGTAACATATCCTAATTAGAGAAATATTAAAATCAATCGTGAACGCGCGACGGTTGATTTCCTCGGTATCAAAAATGAAAATTGGTAGGCGGCAAGTCGCGACCTCGGAGCAACTGCTCTGAGGCTGTACCTCTACCTTGCCTCAAATGCCAACGGCTATACCATTGCCTTATCGCCTGCGGCTGTTCGCAGGGATATAGGCATGGCAAGGTCAACCTATCACGATTAGTTTCATATACTCGTTGACAAAGGTTATTTAGTTCCTGCGGCGGGCAATACCTTTGAATTCTTTGAAAAGCCTCAACCGCGTACCGAGAGCAACTCAAAAAATGAAGTGTTGACAGACGGATTAAATTTTGAAACAAGTACGGCTGTCGATGAGGGCATACCGCAAAACGGTCAAGATGTAATGAGAGAGAATATAGAAATAAATAATACAACTGATATAACAAATAATGAGATAAATATTGGTTAGGCTGAGGCAATCTATCAACCAAAAGTAACGGAAATAAAAATACCCTCGCCCTCAGCATAGGGAAATAAAAGACCAACATACATACCACATAAAAAGGGTGAATTTGTATTTTAAATAGATTAAGCGGGAGACGAACATCTCCCGCTGTTTCTTTGCCCTCATGAGGGCATTTGTTTTTTTATAGACAACTTTCACAACTTAATAAATAAAACGCCTCTGCCGCCATTGTACGGTGCGTGATACACCGTCAAGACCGTTTCGGCATTTTTATTCTTTCACTGTTGGTACTGAATTTGGCAAGCGGTGAAAAACTGTCAAAATCTTTTGTTATCTCCGTGTCAAAGATAGCACAATAATGCTTTGTCATATCAAGTGTCGAGTGTCCCAACAACTTTTGAAGCATGAGGGCATTGCCGCCACAATCAACCAAATACTTTTTTGCGAATGTGTGACGAAATAAATGTGTGCTTGTTTTTGTCACGCCACGGCTACGGTTGTAGTTAGCAATACTGCACCTGAATCCGCTTTCCGTCATTTGCTCGCCGCTTTCACTCGGAAACAAATAATCATCTTGTTTGCCGCCTCGGATTTTCATGTATTCCAAAAGAACAGCGGACATCTGAGAGCATAAAGGAATAACAAGTGTTTTTCTGTTTTTTGTGTGCCGTGCATAGATAACATTGTTTTCCATATCCACATCACGGTTTTGTATGTTACGGATTGTCGCGGCTCGGCTACCGCTGTTAATAAGAAAGTTTACAACTACCCATGTACGGTACTCGGCAAATGTGCATTTCTTCATGTTCGGCTTTTGGAGCAGTATTTTCAGTTCTTCATCTGAGTAAGTTTCTTTGATCGTTTCTTCACCCTTATACTTTTTCATATTCAGGCTTGTTATGCCCTCAGCATTACACCAAGATAAAAACGCTTTCAGGGTGATTGTATAACTCTTGATTGAGTTCGGTGCAAGTCCTTTGTCCTGCATTGATACTATCATCTTTTTTAAGTCCGTGGCGGTCATTTCTGCTATCTCTTGGTTTATGTCAAGGTGTTTTGAAATAGCATGAAAATGTTGCTTGTATGTTTCGATCGTTCTTGGTTTTACGCCGTCAGCGCGCTTGGTTAGTAAAAACAGATCAAATACCTCAGCGGCTGTTTCCTTAGATTTCATGCGGATTGTAGGCTTTTTTCTCATAATTTTCTTTCCCTCTTGGTTCGTTAGATTTTTACTAAAAAACCAAGCGCGAACAAGACATATAAAAAAATGCCTGAAACCTTGTAGTTTCAAGCATTTTAGGGAAAATGGTCGGAGTGACGGGACTTGAACCCATGGCCTCTTGGTCCCGAACCAAGCGCGATACCAAACTTCGCCACACCCCGATATTATAACGCTGAACATTATACATTATAAAGTGAAAAAAATCAACTGTTTTCACAAATTTATTTTATTTAAAAAAAGAGGCAAATTTTTTCTGAAATCACTTGACAAAAGGAACCTTCTTTGATATACTACTCAAGGTCGAAAGACAGTTTGGGCCATTAGCTCAGTTGGTTAGAGCAACCGGCTCATAACCGGTTGGTCCGGGGTTCGAGTCCCTGATGGCCCACCAGTTTTTAATACAGGGGTATAGCTCAGTTGGTAGAGCAGCGGTCTCCAAAACCGCGTGCCGAGGGTTCGAGCCCTTCTGCCCCTGCCAAAAAGAGACATCACAAAAGTGGTGTCTTTTTCTTTTTAAATAAAGGTAATTCGAACCCGAGGCACGCGGAGCGTGTCGGGCTTTGAGCCTGACCGCCGCCGGTGGCGGATTAAGGGAAGGTGAAAAGGCGTAGCGGTCAAAATTGCCCGGCGCTCCAAGCCGAAAGGCAATTTTGGGCACCGCAAGAGGGCCACGAAGTGGTTCGAGCCCTTCTGCCCCTGCCAAAAGGAACATCACTCAGGTATCGGTATAATCGGTGTTCCTTTTTGTGTAAGCTTTTTTTGCAAAATATAGATTTTACTTTTTGTTGTCGGTCTTTTCGTCAGGACAGGCAAGTTTTTTTACAAATCAAAATAAATATTACTACATTGAGGAGTGATATTTATGTTTGAAATTATGCGTTTCATTTTTCAGAATCTGACATTTTTTGCTTTGCATCTGAAAAATATGAACTCCTTTCCGAAACCACTTTCGGCAAAACGGGAAAAGGAGCTGATTGAAAAAATGAAGGATGGGGACAGTGAAGCAAGAAGCACGCTGATTGAACACAACCTTCGGCTTGTATCTCATATCATAAAGAAGTATTATTCCGATTACAGTGAGCAGGAGGACCTTGTTTCAATGGGTACAATCGGACTTATAAAGGGTATTGACTCCTTTGATACGGAAAAAGGAGCAAGGCTTGTTACCTATGCCGCAAGGTGTGTTGAAAATGAAATACTGATGTATTTCCGGGGAAAGAAAAAGGATGCAAACACAATTTCTGTCAATGAGCCTATCGATTCCGACAGTGACGGCAATCCGCTTACAATTTTTGATGTGCTTTACACCGAGGATACGGTCAGCGATGACATTGACCTTAAGAACAAGATAAAACGCCTTTATGAGCTTATTGAAAAAATCGAGAATGAGAGGGAACGGGAAATAATTATAATGCGCTACGGACTTTACAACACACAAGCGTTTACACAAAGAGAGATAGCACAGAAGCTCGGAATCTCACGTTCATATGTGTCACGCATAGAAAAAAGAATTATTGAACAGCTTGGTGACGATTTTGATAAAAGATAGCAGAATATAAAATTTAACCTCTTTGATGAAAACATTTTACATTTCTGATTTTTAGTGTATAATGTAGAAAACGGAGGTGTGAGCGTGAAAAAGAATAACCGTCTTTTTACTTTATTTATAGCGATGCTTAAAATCGGCTTATTTACTTTCGGCGGAGGCTATGCGATGATTGCTCTGCTTGAAAATGAGTTTGTTGAAAAGAAAAATTGGATAGATAAAGAGGAGTTTCTCGACCTTGCGGCAATTGCCGAATCAACTCCCGGACCGATCGCGATTAATGCGGCAACCTATATCGGCCATAAGGCCTCGGGCTTTGTCGGTTCAATTGTTGCAACTGTTGCAATGTGCATTCCGTCATTTGTAATTATTTTTCTCATTTCTCTGTTTTTTGATGAGTTTATCTCGCTCAAGTGGGTTTCCTGTGCCTTTAAGGGTATACAGGTGTGCGTGGTTTACCTCATTTTGTCAGCAGGCATAAGGATGCTTAAAAAGCTTGAGAAAACACCTTTTAACATAATTGTATGCTCGGGCGTAGTTGTCGTAATGGTTGCCCTTTCTCTTTTGGCTGTTGATTTTTCAACGATTTTTTATATTCTTATCAGCGGCCTTTTAGGAATCGCGGTTAATTATAGCCGTCAGTTAAGAAAGGGGGATAAGCAGGATGATTTATCTTAAGCTCTTTCTGACCTTTCTTGAAATCGGTGCAGTTTCCTTCGGCGGCGGCTACGGTATGATTTCACTTATCCGCGAAAAGGTGCTTGAAAATGCCTGGCTTACTGACGGTGAGCTTCTCAATTTCATCGCTGTTGCCGAGTCAACACCGGGGCCAATTGCCGTAAATATGGCAACCTTTGTCGGCTCGAGCCGGGGCGGCTTCTTGGGGGCGTTGTGTGCAACCTCCGCCGTTGTTCTGCCTTCCTTTATTATCATATTGATAATTGCATCAATTATGAAAAACCTTCTGAAGTATAAGGGCGTCAATGCCTTTCTTTCGGGTGTCAGACCTTGTGTGGTAGGTCTCATTATTGCGACATCAATCATAATGCTGATACTGAAGCTTATGGGTATTTCCACTCTTGAGGATACTTTCAGCTTTGATGCTTTCGCAGTTATAATTTTCGTTCTTGTTGCCTTGACAAGCTTTTTCTTTAAAAAAGTCAGAAAGAAAAACATTTCACCGATTGTGCTTATAGTTATATCTGCTCTTCTCGGAACAGTATTTTATTATTTTACAGCCTGACTGTTGAATTTGTTAAGACTTTGTTGTATAATTGTTAAAAGTCAATTGTGCAAAAAAGGAGAGAGTGTTTATGGGTAAGAAAATTATTGTTGCAGGCGGAGGTCACGGAGGCATAGGTTGTGCGGCACTTCTTGCAAAAAAAGGCTTTGATGTTACTGTTTACGATAAAAACAAAAGAGAAGATATGGGCTATGACTGGACAGATATCTTCGACAGAAAGGCCTTTGCGGCAATCGGTATGGAGCTTCCCGATGAAAAGCTCTGGTGCCTTAAAAATGATATGACCTTTTACGGTCCTAATATGACCGTTGCACTCAGGCAGGAAACACCCGTTGACCAGCTTGAAATCCAGATGGAAAGAAAGGTGCTTTACGACTGCATTATAAAGCACGCAGAGGATTGCGGGGTTAAGTTCGAGTTCGGTAACGCCGTTGAAGCTCCCATAATGCTCGGCAACCGCGTTGTCGGTATAAAAACCGAAAAGGGAGAGGCTTTCGGTGACCTTGTGATTGACTCCTGCGGTATGAATTCTCCCGTAAGAGCAAAGCTTCCCTCGTATCTCGGCATTCAGGCTGATGCTCAGCCCTTTGAAAGATTTTATGTATGGCGCGGTTTTTATGAAAAGCTTGAGTGTGATAGCATTCCGGACAAATTCAGACTTATGCTTTTCCATAAGGGTAAGCTTGGTATTTCATGGGTTGCTGAAGAGGAAAACTATACTGATGTTCTCATCGGCAGATTCATTGAGCCCGATATGGATGAGGTTGAAAAAACACTTGCCGTGCTCCGTGAAGAAAACGGACACCTTGGCGAGAAGCTTGTAAGAGGCGGTGCCTTTGCACAGATTCCCGTAAGACAGCCTCTTGCCGTACTTGTTGCTGACGGTTATGCCGCAATCGGTGACTGTGCATTTATGACAGTACCCATCATCGGCTCCGGTATCGCAAACAGCTTTAAGGCCGCAAAAATTCTTGCCGATGTAATCACAGATGATAAAACCGAAAGCTATAGTGCAGCAGCTCTCTGGAAGTATCAGAAGGATTACTGGTCACAGATCGGCAACTCAATGGCACCTATGGCGGCAGTTAAGCTTCTTCTTACCCGACTTGAGCCTCAGGAGCTTGATTACATATTTGAAAGAGGTATTCTCAACGCTGACGATATGACAATCAGCGCTGATACCACAAGCCTTTTCGATATGGTTAAGGATATGATTGAGCCCGAGCCTCTTAAGGCAAAAATCACAGGTCTTGCAGGCAATCCTGCTGTACTCAAAAAGATACTCCGTATGGTTAAGGATATTGCCGCCGCAACGGTTGTAACAACACTTATGCCCAAGACCTATGAAGTGAACAAGGTTCGCAAGTGGGCAGAAAGGTACAATGCTTGTTTTAAGAGATAACTAATAAATTACCCCGTGAATCATTGTCGGATTCACGGGGGATAGTTTTATTTGACATTAAAAAGTCTTTTTGCGTTCTCGTTGCAGATGTCAATTAACTCCTGCACATCAATGCCTTTGATTTCAGCAATTTTTTCAGCGGTGTAAGCAATGTGGGATGAATCACAGCGCTGACCGCGAAAGGGTACGGGAGTCATATAGGGGGCATCTGTTTCAAGAAGGAGTCTGTCAAGAGGAAGGTATTCAACCACCTCGACAGGCTTTTTTGCGTTTTTGAAGGTTACTGCACCTCCGATTCCGATGTACATACCGAGCTTTACGATTTCCTTTGCCATTTCAGCTGAGCCCGAGAAGCAATGAACAACGCCCTTTGGTCTGTGCTTTTTCAGCAGATTCATCGTGTCCTCGTGAGCCTCTCTGTCGTGCACAATTACGGGAAGGTCAAGCTCGTTTGCGACAAGAAGCTGATACTCGAAAATTTCAAGCTGTTTTTCTCTCGGTGAAAAGTCGTAGTGATAATCAAGTCCGATTTCACCGACGGCAACAACCTTTTTGCTTTTGTAAAGCTCCTTGATTTTCTCAAGTTCGCTTTCGGTTGCTTCCTCTGCTTCGTGAGCGTGCACACCGATAGCGGCATAAACAAAGTCAAACCTTTCAGCAAGGGACAAGGTAGTAAGTGATGACCTGAGGTCGCAGCCACAGTTGACGATGCAGCTTACGCCTTTTTCTTTCAAGGAAAGGATGAGCGCCTCTCTGCCATCATCAAAACGGCTGTCATCATAGTGGGCGTGGGTGTCAAAAATGCTGCTGTACATTTATCTTACCTTTGAGCCGGCGGGAATTCCGTCAACGAAAATTACCTTTACATCATCCTCACTGCAGTCGGCGGCGAGAATCATGCCCTGACTTTCAACACCGCAGAGAACAGCGGGCTTGAGGTTTGAAACAACGATGACGCTCTTTCCGATAAGATCCTCGGGCTTGTACCATTTTGCAATACCCGAAGCAACAGTTCTGGGAGTGCCCGTGCCGTCATCAAGGGTGAGCTTGAGAAGCTTCTTTGCGCGCTTGACAGGCTCGCAGTCGGTGATTTTTGCAACACGAAGGTCGACCTTCATAAAATCCTCAATACCGATTTTTGCAACGCCTTCGATTTCAGCCTTCTTTTCATCCTGAACTGTTTCTTCGTAGCTCTTTTCGTTTTCCTGAGCAGCCTTCTGCTGAGCTTCGATGTCAGCAAGGAACTTTTCAGCATCGATACGGGCAAAGAGGGGAGTAGCTGTGCCGACCTTGTTGCCGCTTACAAGAGCACCGAATTCTGAAAGGCTGTCATAGTCTGCTTTGTCACAGTTGATTTGTTCAAGAATTGCTTTTGATGTATCGGGCATAAAGGGTGAAACAAGAACTGCAATGTATCTGATGCCTTCGAGAAGGTTATAAAGCACGGTGCCGAGTCTTTCCTTGTTTGCCTCGTCCTTTGCGAGAGCCCAGGGAGCAGTCTCGTCAATGTATTTGTTGCAACGCTTTGCAAGGTTGATAACTGCCTCAACTGCATCTGCCATGTGGTAAGAGCTGATCTTATCGTCAACTGTCTTAACTGTATCAAGAGCAAAAGCCTTGAGCTCTTCGTCGAGGGCATCGGGGCAGGTGGGAGCTTTGATTTCGCCATCGAAATACTTGTTGGTCATCGCAACAGTTCTGTTGACGAGGTTGCCGAGAGTGTTTGCAAGGTCGGAATTAAAGCGCTCAATGATTGTACTGTAGGAAATTGAGCCGTCGTTTGCGTGAGGCATTTCGGAAAGAAGATAGTATCTTGTTGCATCAACACCGATAAGCTTTGCAAGCTCGTCAGCGTAAATAACATTACCCTTTGATTTGCTCATCTTGTCCTCACCGAAAAGAAGCCAGGGATGACCGTATACCTGCTTGGGAAGCTCCTCACCGAGAGCCATAAGCATAATGGGCCAGTAGATTGTGTGGAAGCGGACAATGTCCTTACCGATAATGTGAACATCAGCAGGCCAGTACTTCTTGTAAAGGTCACCTGAGCCGTCGGGGTCATAGCCTAAAGCAGTGATGTAGTTTGAAAGTGCGTCAATCCAGACGTAAATTACATGCTTGTCATCAAAGGAAACGGGGATGCCCCATTTGAAGGAGGTTCTTGAAACGCAGAGGTCCTGAAGTCCCGGCTTGATGAAGTTGTTGAGCATTTCTTTTTTGCGGCTTTCGGGATAGATGAAATTTTCGTTGCTTTCGATATATTCCTCAAGCTGCTTCTGATACTTTGAAAGACGAAGGAAATAAGCCTCCTCCTTTGCCTTCTTGACCTCTCTGCCACAGTCGGGACACTTTCCGTCAACAAGCTGAGCCTCTGTCCAGAAGGATTCGCAGGGGGTGCAGTAAAGTCCCTCGTATTCGCTCTTGTAAATGTCATCCTGCTCGTAGAGCTTCTTGAAAATCTTCTGTACTGCAGCTTCGTGATAATCGTCTGTTGTGCGGATGAATTTGTCATAGGTTGTGTTAAGAGCGTCGCAGATTGCACGGATTTCACTTGCGATATTGTCAACATACTCCTTGGGTGTAATGCCTGCGCTCTTTGCGTATTCTTCGATTTTCTGACCGTGCTCATCGGTACCCGTAAGGAAGAACACATCGTAGCCCACAAGTCTCTTATAGCGTGCGATGGCATCTGTAAGAACAATTTCGTAGCTGTTGCCGATGTGAGGCTTTCTTGAGGTATAAGCAATGGCAGTTGTTATGTAAAATTTACCCTTGTTCATATTTACATCCTTTCAATAATATAATATACGACCTATTTTAACAATAATGTTGCCCTTTTGTCAAGCAAATTATGCATTTGGATGCAAGAACAAACGAACGGGTGAGCGGACACTCACTTCGAAAGGAAAAAGTAGACATAATTCAAACATATGTTCATTAAGTTTACAATTAATTAATATTTGTTTAACAATGGTTTTAATTATAAAAAAATATTTAACTTTCACAAAAAACCTCGACTAAATTGAAAACTTATGATAGAATAAGCACATAAAAAGAGGATATGTTGCAAATTTGCGACATTTGTCTTTTATTTTTTTGCCAAAGGAGAGATGGTTTTGAAGGCCAATGAAAGCGTAAAGAATTACGCATCCTCTGTCAGAATGTATACAAACTACACTGTCAGAGAAATCAAAAAAATCTGTAAAAATATCGGTCCCAGAATTGCCGGTAGTGAACAGGAGCATGAGGCTCACAAGTATATTGCAGAGGAAATGAAGACCTGCTGTGATAAGGTAGACATCGAAGAATTCAAGCTTGCCCCCGAGGCTTTTATGAGCTGGGTCAGAATTGACGGTGCTCTTATTCTTCTTTCAATCCTGTTTTCATGGATCAACAGATTTGTTGACACATCCTTCAACTTTGCATGGATATCAGTTGCTCTTACCGCAGTTGCTCTCGTTTTTCTTTTCTGTGAGTTTCTTATGTATTGGGAATTTTACGATTGTCTTTTCCCGAAAGCAACCTCTCACAATACAATCGGCGTAAGAAAAGCAAGCGGTGAAGCAAAACAGAGAATTATCTTCTCAGGTCATGTTGACTCTTCACATGAGTGGACTTATACATACCTCGGCGGCAAGATTCTTCTTTTTGCAGTCGGCGGTTACGGCGTTGTAAGTATGCTTTACGTTCTTGTTTCATCGATTCTAATTTCGACCAACGCACTTGCTCCTGAAGTTGTTGATGTTCTCAGATATATCCAGCTTGCTTGCATTCCCGGTGCAATTGCTGTTATGTTCTTTGTTAACTTCAGCCGCACTGTTGAGGGTGCTAACGATAACCTTACAGGTACAATGTCTTCAGTTGCTATTATGAAGTACCTTGAGGACAACGGAATCCGCTTTGAAAATACTGAGGTTGTTGCAATGGCAGCTGGTTCAGAGGAATCAGGTCTTCGCGGTTCAAGAAATTATATCAAGCGTCATATAGATGAGCTCAAGGAGATTCCTACAGTTTTCATCGGACTTGAAACCTTCCGTGATTATGACAGTATTGCAATTTATGCACGCGATATGACAGGTACTGTAAAGATGGATCCCAGAGTCTGCTCACTTGTCAAAAAAGCAGGTGAATATGCAGGTATGGATCTTCCTTACAGCTCAGTTTATGTCGGAGCATCCGACGGTGCTGCCGTTCAGAAGCTCGGCATTCCCGCAGTTACCCTTGCAGCTATGGATCCCGGCCCACCGAGATATTATCACACAAGAGGTGACACAGCTGACAATATGGATATGAAGACCGTTGAAAAGTGTCTTGATATCGCACTTAACACTCTTTTTATCTACGACGAAGAGGGTCTCAAGGAAAGCTATTAATTAATAAGGACAACCGTCAAAGGATTTTCTCCCGAGACGGTTGCTTTTCGTTTGTTCAAAAAATATAGTTAAAAGAATGTCATTTTAGTTGAAAAATGCAGAATAATGTTTTATAATATGCATATCATTATGTAAGGAGAAAGTGTTATGGAAGAAAATTTTGACAAAAAGCTTTCCGGGAAAAAAACGAATTCAAAAACTGCAATAATTATAAAAATTCTCACAGCTGCGTGTATTGTGTGTGCAATTGCACTTGTGGGTGTCATTGTTATGGCATTTGTAAACGGCGGTGATGACGAGCTTGTTTCCTCCGGTGACATAAATTCCGGTGAAGTGATTACTACAGATCCTCTTATCACTACACTTCCGGATATATATAACGGCGTGCCTTCAACATCAGCAACTGAATCCACAACTGCCGCTACAACAACTCAGGCTCCCAAGCAGAGTATGGCATACGCTACCGAAGAGGTCAATGTAAGAAGCGAGCCTTCAACAGACGGTGACCTTGTCGGTGTCCTTGCAGAGGGTGAGGGTGTTATTTTTATCAGCGATAACGGTGACGGCTGGTACAGAGTTATGTATGACAGTGAGGTGTGCTACATCAATGCCGATTACCTTACGGTTGAAGAGGTGGCAACAACTCTTCCTGCCGATACACCGCAAACGGGTATGAAGACCATCGACCTTGAGCATCCCCGCTGGTATCTTGTTATTGTTGACAGAACAAGACAGATGCCTGAAGATTTTGTTCCTGAAACAGACTATGTTGAGGATTCCGAGGAAGAGCTTGACGCTCGTGTTGTTCCTTATTTTGATAAAATGTATAACGCCGCCCTTGAGGACGGAATTGAGCTTGTTGCTCTTTCGGGCTACAGAAGCTATGAAACCCAGCAGACTAATCTCGATGCACTCACTGAAGAGTACATGGAGGAATATGAGGTTGATGAAGAGGAAGCCTATGAAATGGCAGTTCAGGAAATTCTGCCTGCAGGCTGCAGTGAGCACAATCTCGGTCTTGCAATGGACATCGGTGAAATTGATGAAGCCTTTGCAGAAAGTGAAGAGTATGCATGGCTTGTTGAAAATGCACACAACTACGGCTTCATTGAAAGATACACCGAAGAAAATCAGGATATAACGGGCATTATTCCCGAGCCCTGGCACTGGAGATTCGTTGCTCCCACACACGCAAAGAAAATCAAAGCGGCAGGAATAACTCTTGAGGAATATCTTCAGCAGAACAACGTTCAATATTAATTTGAAAAAAATCAAAAAAACACTTGACAAAAGTCTGTCTCTATGGTAATATACCTAGGCAAACAAAGCAGAGCAGTATGCGTTCTCACCTGCGGAATTCCGTTTCCTGTAGGTCAATAGACTGATTTAAGTTAGTGTATTGATGCGTGAACAGCTCTCTGTTCACGCTTTGATTTTTTTCTGACGCAAGTCAGCATCATTTTTGGAGGTGTATGAACATCGCTATCAAAGAACTGCAAATCAACGAAGAAATCCGCGACAAGGAAGTAAGAGTAATCACCGGCGACGGCGAGGTACTCGGAATCATGTCCTCTCAGGAAGCTTTACAGATTGCTGAAGAGAAGAATCTTGACTTGGTTAAAATTGCTCCTCAGGCTGTTCCTCCCGTGTGCAAAATCATGGACTACGGTAAATACCGTTTTGAACAGGCAAAGAAAGAAAAGGAAGCAAAGAAAAATCAGCACGTTGTTGAAATCAAGGAAATCAGACTCTCACTCAACATTGACACACATGACTTCGAAACAAAGGTTAATCACGCCAGACGTTTCCTTACAAGCGGAAACAAGGTAAAGGTTTCAATCCGTTTCAGAGGTCGTGAAATGGCTCACACAGAAAACGGCCTTGTGACAATGAAGCAGTTTGCAGAAGCATGTACGGAATTCAGTAATGTTGAAAAAGCTGCAAAGCTTGAAGGTAAGTCAATGATGATGTTCCTGGCACCAAAGCCGAAAAAGTAATAACAGGAGGAATTAACAATGCCTAAAATTAAGACACACAGCGGTGCAAAGAAGCGTTTTAAGCTTTCAAAGAACGGTAAGCCCATCCGCTACCACGCAAACAAGTCCCACATCCTTACAAAGAAGAACACAAAGCGTAAGAGAGGTCTTCGCACAACAGTTGTTGCTGATAAGACAAACGAGAAGCAGATTAAGCGTCTTATTCCTTACAAATAATTCAAGGCAACATCAAACTAAAATAATAACTAACGGAGGTACTTAATCATGGCTCGTATTAAAGGCGCAATGATGACTCGTAAGAGAAGAAATAAAGTATTAAAGCTTGCAAAGGGCTACTACGGCTCAAAGCACAGCCTCTTCAAGACAGCTAAGCAGGCTGTTATGAAGTCAGGCAACTATGCATACATCGGCAGAAAGCAGAAGAAGAGAGATTTGCGCCGTCTCTGGATCACAAGAATTTCAGCTGCTTGCAAGGCAAACGGCACAAATTACTCAACATTCATGAACGGTCTCAAGAAGGCAGACATCACACTCAACAGAAAGATGCTTTCAGAAATCGCTATCGCTGATCCCGCAGCTTTTACAGCTCTTGTTGAAAAGGCAAAGGCTGCTCTTTAATCACAATAAATTGCGTCCGAGATTTTCTCTCGGGCGTATTTGTGTTTTTTATGATTAATTTTTTTGACAGGGGAAAGGTAAAATGTTAAGAATCGAAAGCACCTCAAACGATAAAATCAAGCTTGCTGTCAAGGTTGCAGACTCCTCAAAGCACCGTAAGCAGACGGGCCTTTTCTTCCTTGAAGGACTCAGGCTCTGCCGTGATGCGGCACTTACCGGCTATGAGGTTGAATATACCTTTGTTACCGATGCGGCAATGAAGAAATATTCCGATGATGTCGATTTTATTGTTTCAAAGAGTGCTGACAGTTACCTTATCTCCGAAAGCGTTGAACAGAAGATAACCCGTGCACAGACTCCGCAGGGTATATTCTGTCTTTGCAGAAAAAAAGAGCAGAAGCACGAAATTGACTTTAACGGCAAGTATATTGCCCTTGAAAATATCCAGGATCCCGCCAATCTCGGAGCAGTGTGCAGAACTGCAGAGGCACTCGGTATAAACGGTGCAATAACCTTTGGCTGTTGCGATCTCTTCAACCCGAAGACTCAGCGCTCGGCAATGGGCTCTGCACTCAGATTGCCTGTGATTGAAACGGAAAATCTTAAAGAAGCTCTTCTTGAGCTTGAGAAAAACGGAATGAAGCTTTACGCCACAACTCCTGACTCCTCTGCTTCAAAAATCACAAAAGAGGATATGTCGGGCGGAATAGTTGCCGTCATCGGTAACGAGGGCAACGGCGTGAGCGATGAAATTTTCTCAATCTGCCGTAAGGTGACCATTCCTATGGCAGGAAGGGCAGAATCCCTTAATGCATCAATGGCGGCGGCAATTACTATGTGGGAGATGATGCGCAATGGAGAATAATCTTCTTTATTGGCTCTGGCTTCAGGAGGGATTCGGTGCGAGCGCAAGAGTCAAAGGACTTCTTGAACGCTATGAAACTCCCGAGGCATTTTACAATGCAGGTGAAATTCTCTGGAAAAGCGAAAGCCCTTCAGAGCTTGTCTATGACCGGCTGAGAAGCTGTGAGCCTTCAGAATTTGCCGACAGAGTGAGCTTCTGCAGAGAACATAATGTCCATATCATTACTCCCGACAGTGAGTATTACCCGGAGTCATTACTTGAACTTGAAAACTATCCTCTTGCACTTTATGTAAGAGGTGATTATAAAATACTTAACACAGAAAAAGCAATTGCCGTAATCGGAAGCAGAACCCCTTGTGTTTACGGCGAAAAGGCAACCGTAAAAATCGTATCGGAGCTTGTCCGACAGGATTATCTCATCGTAAGCGGCGGTGCTCTCGGAATTGACAGTATTTCCCATAAAAGCGCAGTAGAAAGCGGCGGGAAAACCGTTCTTGTAATGGGATGCGGTCACGGAAGCAGATACCTTCCGGAAAACGCTGAATTGAGAAGGCTCGTTGCCAGCAACGGTGCCCTTGTATCGGAGTATCCGCCTAAAACACCTGTGACGAGGTCTTCCTTTCCCGAAAGAAACAGAATCATTTCGGGTATGAGTAAGGGCGTTGTAATTGTTGAAGCGGCTGACCCGAGCGGAACCTTTAATACTGCCCGTCACGCCTTGAGGCAGAAAAGGGATCTTTTTGTTCTGCCGGGTGACATCGAAAGCGGAAACTTCGCAGGCTCAAACAAGCTTATTACAGAGGGAGCGACTCCCGTGTTCTCGGGAAGAGACATTCTTCTTAAATACGGTGATATCTTTTTGGATGATCAAGAGGAGCAATCCGATACCGTAAAGAATTACAAGGCCTTTGACAAGGTTGATGTTGATTCGGAATTTTCCAAAAAGAACAGCAGATATTACCGCAGGAAAAAGGCGAAAGAAGAAGGCATAGAGGAAGAAAACGGTACCGATAGTGATATTACAGAGAAAAAATCCGAAAAAAAGGAAAAAATTTCCCCTGAAGGTATTTCTAAAAATGCTTTGATAGTGTATAATATAATGTCCGACGGTGTGTGCACTCTTGACGACATAAAAAGAGAAAGCAATCTTGACATAAGTAAGGTGCTTGTGGCTCTTACGGAGCTTGAGATGTTTTCTCTTGCCGAAAGTGACGGACCGAACAGATACATTCTGAAATAAACATGAAAAGGTGAACATAAATGGCAGATTTAATTATTGTAGAGTCTCCTTCAAAGGCGAAAACCCTGAAGAACTATCTCGGAAGCGGTTACAATATCGTAGCCTCCAAGGGTCATATCAGAGACCTTCCCGCAGCGAGACTCAGCGTTGATGTAAAGCACGACTTTGCACCTAAATACAGCATTGTAAAGGGCAAGGAAAAGCTCGTAAAGGAGCTTAAAACCGCCGTTTCTGAAAGCGACAGAGTTTACCTCGCAACCGACCCTGACCGCGAAGGAGAGGCGATTTCATGGCATCTTGCTGAAATTCTCGGCTTAAATCTTGAGGAGGCAAACAGAGTTACCTTCAACGAGATTACAAAAACCGGTGTAAAAAACGGTATGGCAAATCCGAGAAAGGTCGATATCGACCTTGTCAACGCACAGCAGGCAAGACGAATTCTTGACAGACTCGTAGGCTATAAGCTCAGCCCCTTTGTCTCACAGAAAATAAGACGCGGACTTTCAGCGGGCAGAGTGCAGAGTGTTGCTCTTAGAATTATAACTGACAGAGAAAACGAAATCAGAGCCTTTGTACCCGAGGAATACTGGAGCCTTGAAGGAAAATTCACTTCCTCAAAAAAGACAATCAACGCTAATTTCTACGGTGATGAAACGGGAAAGGTTGAGCTTAAAACCGAAGCAGAGGTTGACTCTTATATCTCACGTCTTGAGGGTGCATCCTATTACATCAGCTCCCTTAAAAGCGGCACAAGAAAAAAGAGCCCTGCTCCTCCGTTTATCACCTCAACTCTTCAGCAGGAGGCTTCAAAAAGACTCGGCTTCAGAGCTGAAAGAACAATGAAAATTGCTCAGGAGCTCTATGAAGGTGTTAACATTCCCGGTTACGGCTCAATCGGTCTTATCACATATATGAGAACAGACTCTTTGAGAATTTCCGAGGAAGCACGACAGTCAGCACGCGAGTTTATTGCAAAGACCTACGGCGATAAGTACAATCCCGACAAGCCCAATTACTTCAAATCAAGAAGCAATGCCCAGGACGGACACGAAGCAATCAGACCATCAACGGTTTCCATCACCCCCGAAAGCATCAGAGAAAGCCTTTCCGCTGAGCAGTACAAGCTTTATTCTCTTATCTGGAAGCGCTTTATTGCAAGTATGATGTCCGCTTGTGTGCAGAACACAACAAAGCTTGAAATCAGAAGCACCGTAAGCGGTCAGCCTGAGGAAAAGTACTGTATTTTTACTGCAAGCGGTTACAGCGTAAAATTTGACGGCTTTACTGTTTTATATAACGCAAATGACGACGAAGAAAAGTCAAAGCTTCCCGAAGGACTCAAGGCAAACGATGCCGTTAAGGTCAAGGAGCTTTCAAAGAATCAGCACTTCACCCAGGCTCCTCCGAGATACACCGAAGAGTCACTTATCAAAACCCTCGAGGAAAACGGCGTAGGAAGACCGAGTACTTATGCGACAATCATTTCGACAATCGTAAAGAGAGAGTATGTCACAAGAAAAGCAAAACAGCTTATTCCCACAGAACTCGGCGAGGCAATTGTCGGACTTCTCAAGGAAAAATTCAAGAACATCGTAAATGTTAAATTTACTGCACAGATGGAAACAAGCCTTGATAAGGTAGGCGAGGGTGAAGAGGACTACATCAGAATGCTTCACGGCTTCTATGATGATTTTGATAAGAATCTTCAGAAGGTAAAGGCTGAAATGGACGGTGTCAAGATTCAGCTTAAGGAAGACGAAACTGACATTCCCTGCGAAAAGTGCGGAAGAATGATGATAATCAAAACGGGACGCTTCGGAAAATTCCTTGCCTGTCCCGGTTACCCCGAGTGTAAGACAACAAAGCCTTACGTGATTGAAACGGGTGCAACCTGTCCTGTTTGCGGCGGCAAGGTTATTTCCAAAAAATCAAAGAGGGGCTACACCTTCTTCGGTTGTGACAGCTGGCCTGAGTGCAACTTTATGACATGGGACAAACCCACAAGCGAAAAATGCCCGAATTGCGGTAAATCACTCTTTAAGGGCAAGGGCGGAATTCTTTCCTGCCTTGATGAAAAATGTGGCTATAAGGCAAAGGAAACAAGAAAAAAGAAGAGTGAAGCATAAGCTTACACAATAATGAAAAGGTGGTGAAAATGTGGGCGAAAAGGTTAAGGTTATCGGCGGCGGTCTTGCAGGTGTTGAGGCTGCGTGGCAACTTGCAAAACACGGCTTTGAGGTTGAGCTTTACGAAATGAAGCCCGTAAAGTTTTCACCGGCTCATAAAATACAAGGCCTCGGTGAGCTTGTTTGCTCAAACTCTCTTAAGGCTAAGAGACTTGAATCAGCCGCAGGACTTCTTAAATCCGAAATGAGAAAATTCGGCTCACTTTGTATGGAGTGTGCCGATGTCTCTGAGGTGCCTGCAGGCGGAGCACTTGCCGTCGACAGAGACGAATTCTCCCGTCTTATTACCGAAAAAATTGAAGCAAACGACAAAATTACTCTTATCCGTCAGGAGGTTGCGGAAATTCCCGAGGGCAATGTAATCATTGCCGCAGGACCTCTTGCTTCCGATGCGTTGAGTGAAAAAATAAGTGAGCTTTGCGGTGACGGACTTCACTTTTTTGATGCGGCGGCTCCCATCGTTTCCCGTGAAAGCATTGACATGGAAAGTGCTTTTACCGCTTCAAGATATGAGCGAGGCGGCGAGGATGATTACATCAACTGCCCGATGAATAAGGCTGAATATGAAGCTTTTTACGATGCACTCATAAATGCCGAAAGTGCTGAGCTTCACTCCTTTGACAAGAAAAAGGATGTTTATGAGGGTTGTATGCCAATTGAGGTTATGGCGTCAAGAGGCAGAGACACAATGCGCTTTGGTCCGATGAAGCCCGTCGGACTTATCGATCCGAGAACGGGACACAGACCGTGGGCTGTTTTACAGCTTCGCAAGGAAAACAGCAAGGGTACAATGCTGAATCTCGTCGGTTTTCAGACTAACCTTAAATTCAGCGAGCAAAAGAGAGTCTTTTCAATGATTCCTGCACTTAAAAATGCTGAATTCTTCCGTTACGGCGTTATGCACAGAAATACGTTTATTGATTCTCCAAGGCTTCTTAACGGCTCCTTTTCCTTCAGAAAAAGAGATAATCTTTATTTCGCGGGACAGATAACGGGCGTAGAGGGTTATATGGAATCGGCGGCTTCGGGCATTCTTGCGGGCGTTAATATGGCGCGTTTGCTTCAGGGCAAGGAGCAGATTGTTTTGCCCGAAACAACGATGATGGGCGCACTGAGTCGTTACATCAGCGATGAAAGCGTCAAAAACTTTCAGCCGATGGGTGCAAACTTTGGTGTTTTACCTCCCATTGAGCCGAAAATCAGAGACAAAAGTCAGCGTTATGCCGCACTGAGTGAAAGGGCGATGCATGACCTCGAAGATTATATGGAAAGGATGGAGATAAGATGAATTTTTCAGAGCTTGAAGAAAGAATAGGCTATAAGTTCGGCAACATTGAATTTCTTGAAACAGCAATGACTCATTCATCCTATGCAAACGAAAAGCAGCTTGCAAGAGAATGCAACGAAAGACTCGAATTCCTCGGCGACTCTGTTTTAGGTGTAATTACCGCAGAGTATTTTTACCACAATCTCAATCATCTTCCCGAGGGAGAAATGACAAAGAGGCGTGCTGCCTGTGCCTGCGAAAAGTCTCTTTTCGGCTTTGCAAAGGAGATTGATCTCGGAAAGTACATTCTTCTCGGCAGAGGCGAAGAAAGAACAGGCGGCAGAAAAAGAGCTTCCATACTTGCCGATGCCTTTGAGGCTCTTATTGCGGCAATTTATCTTGACGGCGGCCTTGATGAAGCAAGAAAGTTTGTGCTTGACTTTGTAAAGAAGGCAGCCGATAAGCAGATGAGCTTCAGAGATTACAAAACAGAGCTTCAGGAAATTATACAGAAAAATCCTCTTGAGCACCTTTCTTATGTCCTTGTCGGCGAAAGCGGACCTGACCACGACAAGCGCTTTGAGGTTGAGGTCAGACTCAACAGTAATGTTGTCGGATGCGGAGAGGGTAAAAGCAAAAAGCTTGCGGAACAGCAGGCGGCAAAGCAGGCTCTCGAGCTTATGGGGATAAAGAGTTGAAGCATCTTAATGTTGCACTTTTTGTGCCCGATGCCGGTTGTCCCCACCGCTGCAGCTTTTGTAATCAGAAAACAATTTCCGGTAAGATCAATCCTCTCAGGGTTGAGGAAATTGACGAAGCGGTAGCCGTAGCAGTCAAAAATGCCGGTTGTAATGAAGGTGAAATCGCTTTTTTCGGTGGCAGCTTCACTGCAATTGACAAAATCTATATGACAGAGCTTCTTGAAAGAGCTTATACTTATGTAGCTCAAAAGCTTTTCAAGGGAATCCGGATTTCAACAAGACCCGACTGCATAAGCGAAGAGATACTCGATATACTCAAAAGGTACGGTGTTACGGCAATTGAGCTCGGCTGTCAGAGCATGGATGATGATGTGCTTAAGCTTAACAGAAGAGGTCACTCGTCTGAGGATGTCGTAAAAGCATCAGAGCTTATAAAAAGATACGGCTTTGAGTTAGGTCTCCAGATGATGACGGGACTTTACGGTGACACAAGGGAAAAATCCTTTGAGACAGCAAGAAAAATTATCTCCCTGAGACCCGACACCGTCAGAATCTATCCAACGGTTGTTCTTGAAGGCACAGAGCTTTGTGAGCTTTACAGGAAAGGGGAGTACACCCCACAGACGACAGAAGAAGCGGCAGAGCTCTGCAGTGAGCTTCTGAGGATGTTCAATAAAGAAAATATCAAAGTTATCCGTCTTGGCTTACATTCGGGCGGAAATGTCGAAGATGGCTTTGTTGCAGGAGCTTATCATCCGGCATTCAGAGAAATCTGTGAAAGTATGATTTATCTTGATGAGGTGCGAAGACAACTTACGGATAAAAAAATCCCGAAGGGAAAAATTGAAATCACCGTCGGCTCACCCTTTATTTCAATGCTGACGGGACAGAAAAAAAGTAACATTAAAACGCTTCAGAGCGAAGGCTATGAGGTTAAAATAATACAGAACAAAGACTATAAAAAATATAAAGTAACTGTGCGAGGTTAAGATTATGATATTAACAGCACTTGAAATGCAAGGCTTCAAATCCTTTCCCGAAAAAACAACACTCAATTTCGGAAAAGGCATAACTGCCGTTGTCGGTCCTAACGGAAGCGGAAAAAGCAACATTTCCGATGCAGTCCGTTGGGTTCTCGGTGAGCAGTCAAGTAAGTCCTTGCGCGGATCAAAAATGGAGGACGTTATTTTCGACGGCACAAAGGTCAGAAAGGCCTACGGCTATGCTCAGGTAACTCTCCGTCTTGACAATAAGGACAGAAGCCTTAAAACCTACGATACCGATGAGGTAAGTGTAACAAGAAGATACTACCGTTCAGGCGAAAGTGAATACAAAATCAACGGAGTGGCTGTAAGACTTCGTGATGTTCACGAGCTTTTTATGGATACAGGTCTCGGAAGAGACGGCTATTCAATGGTCAGCCAGGGTAAAATTGCCGATATGGTAAGCGGAAAGGGCAAGGAATGCCGTGAAATGCTTGAAGAGGCGGCGGGTATTTCCTCTTACCGTTACAGAAGAAATGATTCACTCAAAAAGCTTTCTCAGGCAGAGGACAATCTTGTAAGATTAAGAGACATCCTTTCCGAGCTTGAAGGCAGAATCGGCCCCTTGAAGCATCAGAGCGAAAAGGCTGAAAAATTCCTTGTGCTTGCAGAAGAAAAGAAGAAGCTTGAAATCGGCTTATGGCTTTACAATATTGATAAGCTGCGCAGCGACCTGAGAAAGCAGGAGGACAACATTGCCGTTGCTTCGGGACATTACAGTGAGGTTGAAAAGGAGCTTGCCGAAATCAGTGAAATGATTGAGCAGAGCGTCAGAACAACCCAGAATATCAATATAGAAATTGACGAAATCAGACAGAGCATCACAGAGCTTGAGGAGCAGGCTGCATCAGCAGGCAGTCAGCAGGCTGTGCTTAAAAGCTCAATCGAGCATAACAGAGACACAATTGACCGCATCGAAAAAAGCAGAGATGACGGTGAAAGTGACCGTAAGCAGCTTCTCAAGGAAATTGAAACGGAAGAAAAGCTTATTTCCCAGATTCAGAAAATCAAAAACGAGAAGAATGAAAAGCTTGGTGAGGTCAATGCCCGACTTGAAGAAATGAAGGCTTCTGGCGGTGAGCTTCAGCAGAAAAAGGACAAAATTTCAGGCGAAATTTCAGCATTGACAGCTTTACTTGCTGATTGCAGAGTTAAAATGTCAACGGCACTTTCCTCGAAAAATGAAATTCTTTCAAGACAGGAAACGGTTGACAGTCTGATTTCACAGAAGAAGGAATCCGTTGATGAGTTTTTCTCACAGAAAGCTGACTGCGAAAAGGCAGTTGAAAAGAGCAATAATGAGATAACGGGTCTTAACAATTCATTAAGCGGATACACTCTCAGCTTCAGCAAAAAGGAAGAAAAGGCGGACAAGCTTAAAAAGGAGCTTGATGAAAAGAGCTTTGAAAGTCAGCGTCTTTCTTCAAAGATAAAAATGCTTCTCGAGCTTGAAAAGAATATGGAAGGCTATTCGGGAGCAGTTAAAAAGGTAATCAGAGAAGGCGAAAAGGGTGCCCTCAAGGGCATTCACGGCACAATTTCTCAGCTTATTTCCGTTAAAGGTGAGTACGCTGTTGCAATTGAAACAGCACTCGGAAATGCCATTCAGAACATTGTAACCGATACAGAAAACGACGCAAAGGCTGCCATCAACTTTTTGAAAAAGGCAAACCACGGCCGTGCAACCTTCCAGCCGATTTCTGCAATCAAGGGAAAGACTCTTGATGAAAAGGGGCTCGACGACTGCTACGGTTATGTTGATATGGCGGTTAACCTTATAACCTATGACGGTCTTTATCACGAAATCATCAGCTCACTTCTCGGCAAAACCGTTGTGGCTGAGGATCTCACAAGCGCTATTGCAATCGCCAAGAAGTATAACCACCGCTTCAAGATAGTAACTCTTGACGGACAGGTGATAAATCCGGGCGGCTCAATGACGGGCGGCTCTCAGGACAGAAGCGCAGGTATTCTCTCTCGAGGCACCGAAATCGAAGAGATGAAAAAGAATCAGCAGAGTCTTGACAGCGAAATCAAAGAGCTTGCTGATAAATATGAAAAGGTTTCCGATGAGCTTGATGCTCTTGAGCGTGAAACCGAGTGCATGAAGCAGAGTCTTGTTGCCGCTCAGGAGGAAAGAATCCGACTCGAAGGTCAGCTCAACCTTGTTTCACAGCAGTATTATTCCGTAAAGCTTGACCTTGAGGAGCTTGAAAGCGAAAAGGCGGATGCAGACACTCGTCTTGCACAGATCAATGCAGATTACGAGAGCGCTGAAGGCTCAATCAAGGACTTTACCGCAAAAATCGAGGGCGGTGAGGAAAGTCTTAAGGCGCTCGGCGAAAAGAATGAGGAAATTCTTCACGAGAGTGAGGCACTTGCTTCGGATATCTCAAAGCTTACACTTGAAATTCACGGTGCAGACAGAGACCTGCAGGCACGCAATCAGGCACTCAATCTTCTTAAAGCCCGCTTGCTCAGTCACGAGGACAAGGACAGAGAGCTTGACAAGGAAATAGAAACAATCAAAGAGAGAAACAAGGAAATTGAAAAGCAGATTCTTGAGCTTTCTCAGCTTTCACAGTCCCTTGACGAAAAGCGCAGACAGTCAAATGAGCAAATTGTAAATCTTCAGAAAAAGCGCAGCAGTGAAGAGGAAAAATCCTCTGCACTCCGTGTTTCCGAAAGAAATAAAACCTCAGAAAGGGAAAAGGTAAGCGGAGAGCTTGCCCGTCTGGAGGAAAGAAAGGAAACCATGCAGAAGGATTGCTTTGACACCGAAAACAAGCTCTTTGATGAGTACCAGCTTACAAGACGTGAAGCAGAGCTTTCTGTTGAAAAGCCCGAGGAACCGAGACAGGCACAGAAGAGCCTTAACGAAATCAAGGGCAAAATCAGAGCTCTCGGCTCAGTAAATGTCGGTGCAATTGACGAATACAAGGAAGTCAAGGAACGCTATGAATTTATGAGTGAGCAGGTCGGTGATGTTGAAAAGTCCAAAAAGGAGCTTATCAGACTCATTACCGAGCTTACAGACAGAATGTCCTATCAGTTCAGAGAGCAGTTCAACAAAATCAACCTTAACTTCAATGAAACCTTCCGTGAGCTTTTCGGCGGCGGTAAGGCGGAGCTTATAATTGAAGATCCGGCAGACATCCTCGAAAGCAACATTGACATCAAGCTTCAGCCTCCCGGCAAAAATGTTAAGAGGCTTGATTCTCTTTCAGGCGGTGAAAAGGGACTTTCAGCAATTGCGCTTCTCTTTGCAATTATGAAGGTTAATCCCGCACCCTTCTGCATCTTCGACGAGGTTGAGGCTGCACTTGACGATGTAAATGTAACAAGATATGCCCAGTATGTAAGAAAGATGACGGACAATACCCAGTTCATCCTCATTACTCACAGACGAGGCACAATGGAAGAAGCAGATATGCTTTACGGAATAACAATGCAGGAGCAGGGAGTTTCCAAGCTTCTTGAATTAAAAACTGCAGAGCTTGCAAAGCAGCTCGGTATCACAGGTTAATTATCTTTTACTCCATAGGAGGTAAATTATGGGAATTTTTAAAAAGTTCGGATTCGGTCTGAAGAAAACCCGTGAGGGAATGACAGGCAGAATCGAAGATGTTCTCGGTGCATATGAGGAAATCACCGACGATTTTTACGATGATCTCGAGGAAGCTCTTATTATGGGCGACATCGGTATGAAAACAGCTACAGACATTGTTGACGAGCTTCGTAAGAGAGTAAATCACAATGAAGTAAGAAACCCGAAGCATGCAAAAATGATCATTTCGGATATTATCGCTGATATGATTGACGGCGGTGAGGATATGGGGCTTATTACCATTCCTTCAATTGTTCTTGTAATCGGTGTTAACGGCGTAGGAAAGACAACCACAATCGGTAAGCTTGCCGCAATGTATAAAAAAGAGGGTAAGCGTGTTATTCTCGGTGCCGCAGACACCTTCAGAGCTGCTGCTATTGAACAGCTTGAAATCTGGGCTGACAGAGCAGGTGTTGACATTATCAAGCACAAGGAAGGCGCTGATCCTGCCGCAGTTGTTTATGACACAATCGAAGCAGGTATTTCACGTGACTGCGACATCATTATCTGTGATACCGCAGGCAGACTACACAACAAGAAAAATCTTATGGACGAGCTTGCAAAGATTTACAGAGTTGTTGAAAAGAAGCTTCCTTATGCTGACCGTGAAATTCTTCTTGTTCTTGATGCAACAACGGGTCAGAATGCCGTTAATCAGGCAAAGGAATTTATGAATGTTGCCGAGCTTACGGGTATTGCTCTTACAAAGCTTGACGGTACAGCAAGAGGCGGTGTTGTTCTCACAATTAAAAATGAGCTTAAGCTTCCCGTTAAGTTTATCGGTGTAGGTGAGCAGATTGATGACCTTCAGCCCTTCAAGCCCAAGGTTTTTGCAAAGGCTCTTTTTGAGGACATCTCAACCGAAGATGAGGACTGATAAAATGAAAATAATAATTGCAACCCACAATAAGCATAAGTTAGCCGAAATGGCACGGATTCTCGAGCCTATGGGCTACGAGGTTGTTACAGACAGAGATCTCGGAATTGAGCTTACCGATGTTGAGGAAAACGGTGAAACCTTCCTTGAAAATGCAAGAATCAAGGCTGAAGCAGGCTGCCGTGAAAGCGGACTTCCTTGCATTGCCGATGACAGCGGACTTTGTGTTGACGCACTTGACGGTGAACCGGGAGTGTACTCCGCAAGATACTCAGGCGAACACGGCAACGATGCTGCCAACAACGAAAAATTGCTTTTTAATCTCAAGGATGTTCCCGATGAAAAGAGAACTGCACGTTTTGTCTGTGCAATCTGCGTTTCCTTCCCTGACGGAAGTGAAATCACCGCCGAGGGTGCCTGCGAGGGTAAAATCGGCTACGAATACAGAGGAAACAACGGCTTCGGCTATGACCCGCTTTTCATGGTAGGCGACAAGAGCTTTGCAGAGTTATCCGCAGAGGAAAAGGATGCCGTAAGTCACAGAGGTAACGCACTTAAAAAATTAAAAGAATTATTACCGACAGTATAATAAGGAGAGTCAGAATGACAGGTAAAGAAAGAGCACAGTTCAGAGCGCAGGCAAACCACCTTGAACCCCTATTTCAGGTCGGCAAGGGCGGAATGTCTGATGCACTTATCAAGCAGACAGACGATGCTTTAAGAGCAAGAGAGCTTATAAAGGTCAAGGTTCTTCTTGAATCTTCACCAATCACACCGAGAGAAACCGCAGACGCCCTTGCCAAGGCAACGGGAGCAGAGGTTATCCAGGTAATCGGCGGCGTGATTGTCCTTTACAGAGAAAGCCCCGAATTAAAGGAAAAGGCACTCAAAAAGGAACAGAACAAGAAAAAGGCTGCAAAGCTTCAGCGTGAAAAAGCGGCAGCTGAAAGACGAGAAAACAATAAAAAGTTTCATTTTACCGGTAAGGTAAGCGCAAAGGGAAAGAGATAAAATGCGAGTAGGTATTTTTGGCGGAACATTCAATCCTCCCCATCTCGGACACAAAAGACTTGCTGAAAGTATGCTCCTTGAAGCGAAGCTTGACAAAATGCTTATAATCCCGACAGCTACACCTCCTCACAAAAAGGGGAGTGACCTTGCTTCAGAGGAAGACAGACTCAGTATGTGCCGTCTGCTTTTTGATGAAGACTGCTATGAGGTAAGTGACCTCGAGCTGAAGCGCGGAGGAAAAAGCTATACAGTTGATACGGTTAAGGAGCTAAAAAAGCTTTATCCCGATGATGAATTGTTTCTCGTTATCGGCTCAGATATGCTTCTGAGCTTTCATAAGTGGTATTGCTACGAAGAAATACTTGAAAATGTAACCTTGTGTGTTGCAACAAGAGAAAGTGAAATCCCGGTGGAAAGGCTTCGGGCTTATGCAAAGGAAACCTCAGGATTTACTGAAGGTGAAATAATTTTTTCACCGATTAAAGCTTTTGAATGTTCATCAACCGAGGTAAGAAAGCTTCTTAAGGAAGATGACAAAGCTGAAAAGTTCATTCCCGGAAAGCTTTACGGGTACATTTCGGAAAAAGGCTTATATACCGATGAATACACACCGTGGAGAAAGCTTTTGAAAGGCAGGCTCAAGGAAAAAAGGTATATTCACTCGCTTAATGTTGCCGACAGTGCGCTTATTCTCGCAGAAAAATACGGCGGTGACAAAGAAAAATCCTATTTTGCAGGTCTTGTTCACGACATAATGAAAAACGCAAGTGAAGATGAACAGTTGCAAATTATGGAAAAAGGTGGTATAATCCTTAGTCGGACTGAAAAAAACAACCCGAAGCTCTGGCACGCAATGGCAGGTGAGGCTTATCTTCGAACGGAAATGGGAATAACAGATAAGGAAATCCTTTCTGCCGTAAGATACCACACAACGGGCAAGGCAGGGATGAGTCTGCTTGATAAAATAGTTTATATCGCAGACTATATTTCATTAGAAAGAGATTATCCCGATGCAGATGTGATGCGTGAGCTTTCAATGAATGAGGGGCTTGATGAAGCGGCGCTTTACGCGCTCAAGTATTCCTTCACGTCCCTTTCCGGAAAGGAAAAGCTCATTCACACTGACAGTGTCGCTTATTATAATGAACTTATCATAAACAAAGAAGAAAAGGAGAAATGTAATGACTGATCTTGAAATCTTAAAAGAGATAGTTAAAATTCTTGACAAGAAAAAGGCAAGAGATATAAAAGCTATTGAAATTACGGAGCATTCAATCGTTGCCGATTACTTCATCATCTGTTCAGGTACATCAAACACTCATGTCAAGTCGCTTGCTGACGAGATTGAGTTTGAGATGAAGGAGAAGGGTGTAAACCCTTATCATATTGAAGGCAAAGCAACAGGCTGGATACTTCTTGATTATAACAGTATTCTCGTTCACGTTTTCACAGGTGAAACGAGAGACTACTACAACCTTGAAAGACTCTGGCAGGATGCAAGAGAAATTGACATTTCCGATGTGATAACGGAAGACTAAAAATGTAATTAATTAAACGGAGTGATAAATTTGTATTACGATTTTAAAAACGCAGAAAAAAAGTGGCAGGACAATTGGGAAAAAGCAGGCGTATTCCACGCACAGGACAATTGCGATAAGAAAAAGTTCTATGCTCTTGTAGAATTCCCTTATCCCAGCGGTGCAGGTATGCACGTTGGTCACATCAAGGCTTATTCAGGTCTTGAGGTTGTTTCCCGTAAGAGAAGAATGGAAGGCTATAATGTGCTTTTCCCCATCGGCTTTGGCGCTTACGGACTTCCCACGGAAAACTATGCAATCAAAACAGGCATCCATCCCAGAAAGGTTACCGATGACAACATTGCAAAGTTTACCTCACAGCTTAAAAAAGTCGGCTTCTCCTTCGACTGGGACAGAGTTGTTGACACAACAGAGGAAGGCTACTACAAGTGGACACAGTGGATTTTCCTTAAAATGTTTGAAAACGGTCTTGCTTTCAGAGATAAGACTCTTGTTAACTATTGCCCCTCCTGTAAGGTTGTTCTTTCAAATGAGGACTCCCAGGGCGGTAAGTGTGACATCTGCCACAGCGATATTGTTCAGAAGTCAAAGGATGTATGGTACCTTCGTATTACCGAGTATGCCGATAAGCTTCTTGAAGGTCTCAAGGAGGTTGATTATCTTCCCAATGTAAAACTTCAGCAGGAAAACTGGATCGGTAAGTCGACGGGTGCTTTTGTAAACTTCGATGTTAAAAATACAGAGGAAACACTCCGTATTTACACAACCCGTCCCGACACACTCTTCGGTGTTACCTTTATGGTTATGGCACCTGAGCATCCTATGCTTGATAAGTATAAGGATATGATTGCAAAGTTCGATGCGGTTGAAAATTACAGAAGTGAATGTGCAAAGAAAACTGAATTCGAGCGCACACAGCTTGTAAAGGATAAGACCGGCGTAAAGCTTGACGGATTTGTTGCAATCAATCCCGTTAACGGCAAGGAAATCCCCATCTTCATTTCCGACTACGTTATGATGGGCTACGGTACCGGTGCAATTATGGCTGTTCCTGCACACGACCAGCGTGACTACGATTTCGCAAAGCAATTCGGCATTGACATCATCGAGGTTATCAAGGGCGGTGACATTTCAGTTGAAGCTTACACGGGCGACGGTGAAATGGTTAACTCCGATTACCTCAACGGCTATAAGGATAAGAAGTCCTCAATCGCAAGAGTTCTCGAGGAACTCGAGAAGAAGGGAATCGGTGAGCGCGGTGTTCAGTACAAGATGAAGGACTGGGCATTCAACCGTCAGCGTTACTGGGGTGAACCCATTCCCATCGTTCACTGTGACAAGTGCGGTATGGTTGCAGTTCCTTACGAAGAGCTTCCTTTAAAGCTTCCCGAGGTTGAGAATTTCGAGCCCGGTCAGGACGGTGAAAGCCCCCTTGCAAAGATTGACGACTTCGTAAACTGCACCTGTCCCAAGTGCGGCGGCAAGGCAAAGAGAGAAACCGACACAATGCCTCAGTGGGCAGGCTCCTCCTGGTACTTCCTTCGTTACATTGATCCTCATAACGATAATGAGCTTGCCAATATGGAAAAGCTCAACTACTGGATGCCTGTTGACTGGTACAACGGCGGTATGGAGCACGTTACCCGTCACCTTATTTATTCACGCTTCTGGCACAAGTTCCTTTATGACATCGGTGCTGTTCCCTGTGAAGAGCCCTATGCAAAGAGAACTGCTCAGGGTCTTATCCTTGGTCCCGATGGCGTAAAGATGAGTAAGTCACGCGGTAATGTTATCGATCCTAACGAGGTTGTTGATGTTTACGGCGCTGACGTTCTTCGTACTTATGTTCTGTTTATGGGTGACTACGAGCAGGCTGCTCCTTGGTCAGAAAGCTCTGTTAAGGGCTGTAAGAGATTCGTTGACAGAATCTGGAATCTTCAGGAAATTCTCACTGACGGCGACGAATTCTCAAAGGAGCTTTCATCCTCATTCCATAAAACAATCAAGAAGGTAACAGAGGATATTGAAGCACTTAAGTACAACACTGCAATTGCTGCACTTATGACTCTTCTTAATGCAATTTATGCAAAGGGAGCAATCAACAAAGCAGAGCTTAAGGCACTCCTTCTTCTTGTTAACCCCTTCGCTCCTCACGTAACTGAGGAAATCAACGAAATTGCATTCCCCGGAAGTGACTTGCTTGCAATCACTGAATGGCCGACCTTTGATGAAGCAAAGTGTATTGACGATGAAATCGAAATCGTTGTTCAGCTCAACGGTAAGGTAAGAGCAAAGCTCAATGTTCCTGCTGATGTTGCTGAGGCTGATGCAATTGCTATGGCAAAGGCTGACGAGAAAATTGCCGCTGAAATTGCAGGTAAAACAATCGTAAAAGAGCTTTATGTAAAGGGCAGACTTGTAAATATTGTCGTAAAATAAGAAAAATACTTATTTTAACTATTGACAAGATGCGTTTATTATAGTATAATTGCTAACGAATCCGTTTGGAAATATACCCCTGCTAACAGGTAAGGGAGGGAAATATAAATGAGTCAGGTAAAAGTTAAAGAGAACGAGTCACTCGACAGCGCTCTCAGACGTTTTAAGAGACAGACTTCACGCGATGGCATCATCCAGGAGGTTCGTAAAAGAGAACACTACGAAAAGCCGTCAGTAGCAAGAAAAAAGAAGTCTGAGGCTGCTCGTAAGCGCAAATTTAAGTAATTATGAAAAATCACCCAAGGACTTCCATGGGTGATTTTTATCTTATAGCAAATAATACACAAGGAGAACGGTCAAAGTGATTGAACAGCTGAAAAGTTTCCTGAAAAAAGACGAGGCCGCACTTATATTAAGTGAGGAGAACATTTCATATTTTACATCCTTTCATTCCTCAAACGGTTATCTTCTCGTAACATCTGAAAAATCCTTTTTCCTTACAGACTCAAGGTATGTTGAGGCTGCCGAAGAAAAAATCAGGACCGTCGATGAGGTTCTTCTTCTAAGATCAATGAAGGATGATTTATACGATCTCATCGACAAGCTCAATGTGAAAAAGCTTCACATTGAAAGTGACAGAATTACCGTTAAAAGATTCAATGAGATAAAAAAAGCAACTCTTTTAAGGCAGAAGATAATCAGCAACGGCAAGCTTGATAAGGCTATTGAAAGCATTCGTATCAGAAAAAACGAACTTGAAACAACAAAAATTATCAAGGCTCAGCGTATAGCAGAAAAGGCTTTTGATCACATTCTTACCTTCATTTCCACGGAAAAGACGGAAAAGGAGATTGCCCTTGAGCTTGATTACTTTATGCTGAAAAACGGAGCCGATGCGCTTTCCTTTGAAACGATTGCCGTCAGCGGAAAAAACAGCTCAATGCCTCACGGAGTACCCTCGGATAAAAAAATAGAAAAGGGTGATTTCGTCACAATGGACTTTGGTGCCGTTCTTGATTTTTATCATAGCGATATGACAAGAACCGTTGCCGTCGGTGAGGTTTCATCGAAGCAGATTGAGGTTTACGAAACGGTGCTTGAGGCTCAGCTTAAGGCAATTGATGTTATCAGAGCAGGTGCTGCTTGCAAGGATGTTGACAAGGTCGCAAGAGATGTTATTTCCTCAAAGGGCTACGGCAAATTTTTCGGTCACGGTCTCGGTCACGGTGTCGGAGTTGAAATTCACGAAGCTCCGTCGCTTAACCCTTCCTCTGCAGCTACACTCGAGGTCGGTAACATTGTAACCGTTGAGCCGGGCATTTACCTTCCCGGTGAATTCGGTGTAAGAATAGAGGATATGGGTGCAGTTACGGAAAACGGCTTTGAAAACTTTACTTTAAGCGAAAAGAAGCTTATTGTTCTTTAATATATTTTGAAAAGGAAGTGCCTTTATGACACTTTATGAAAACACAACATCTCAGGAAAGGGCACTGCTTGTCAGCGTTGACACCGGTGACTTTGATGCTGAGGTTTCGATTGATGAGCTTGCCGAGCTTGCTGACACTGCAGGTGCTCTTGTTGTCGGCAAGGTTATACAGAAAAGAGAAGCACCGGAAAAGGCAACCTTCGTCGGTGTAGGAAAGCTTGCGGAAATAATTGCCTTTTGCCAGACTGAGCAGGTTGACCTTATAATTGTTGACAGTGAGCTTTCACCCTCACAGCAGCGTAACCTTGAAAAGCTCACGAAGGTTAGAGTCATTGACCGAACAATGCTCATTCTTGACATTTTTGCGATGCGTGCAAGAACTGCTGAGGGTAAGCTTCAGGTCGAGCTCGCACAGCTTCGTTATCAGCTTCCACGTCTTGCAGGGCAGGGTACTTCACTTTCCCGTCTCGGCGGCGGCATCGGTACAAGAGGTCCGGGTGAAACCAAGCTCGAAAGCGATAAGCGTCACATCAGAAGACGTATACAGAAGCTCGAAGAGGAGCTTGAAGCCCTCGAGAAAAGGCGAAATCAGATGAGAAAGCGCCGTGAAAAGGACGGAGTGCAGACTGTTGCAATTGTCGGCTACACCAACGCAGGTAAGTCCACGCTTATGAATGCTCTTACCGATGCAGGCGTGCTCGCTCAGAACAAGCTTTTTGCAACCCTTGATCCCACGGCAAGAGCTCTCATTCTTCCCGACGGGAGACAGGTAATGCTCATTGACACAGTAGGTCTTATAAGAAGACTTCCCCATAAGCTTGTTGAAGCATTTAAGTCAACTCTCGAAGAAGCGGCGGCTGCCACGGTTATTCTTAATGTCTGCGATGCCTCTGATGAGTATGCCTCGGAGCATCTTGAAGTGACAAAGGGGCTTCTTAAGGAGCTTGGATGTGAAAATAAGCCCGTTATTTCCGTTATGAACAAATGTGACCTTGTCGGTGACATTTACTCAATGCCGACCTTCGGCAAAACCGTTATGATCTCTGCACTTAACAAAAGAGGCTTTGATGAGCTTCTTGACGCAATATTAAAAGAGCTTCCCCCAACAAGAAAGCAGGCAGAATTTATGGTTCCTTTTTCTGCAGGTGCCTTTGCGGCAAAAATCAGAAAAGAGGGCGTTGTTCACGAAGAAGAATACCGACCTGAAGGCTTATATATGAAGGCAACGGTTGACATTATTCTTCTTGAGGAAGGGAAGAGCTTTCTTCTGTAATATCTTCAGTAACTTCCTTTGAAAATCCGTGCATAAATCCTCCGAGCTCAACGGAGCAGACATCTCCGCCAATGATTTTTCCGTTGCAGGTCAGAAGATTCCCTCTGATAACCCCGTCGGAATTTTCGTAGCCGGGATAGTTGAGAATTTCATAGCTCCAGGATTTTACACGCACATTTTTGTATTTTTCAAGGTCAAAATTCTGCTTTTTCTGCAGTTCGTTATATTCGCTGTAGCTTTTGTCGAATTCAGCGGGAATGACAGTTTCCTTTACTTCAAGGGGCTCATCGGAAATTTCCCAGCCGAAGGCGGCAAAAAAGGCCTTACGTGCCTCGTGACTGTCTGCCTTTAGTGACACATCGGTAAAGCTACCCACGGTTGCCGTTTTACTGCTCATTACTGCAACGGTTCCGCCGATTACAAGAAAGGCTGTAGCGAGAAGACAAGCCGTAATTTTTTTCAGCTTGTCAGATTTTAAAGAAATTACAAACATATCAATTTACTCCAATCATTTTTTATAAATATATATGATAGAGTTATATTCATAAGAACATCAGCAAAGAGGTGAGTTATGGATTATATCCCATACAATTCCAGAAATCAGATACATAAAAGTAAGTTCGGCGCACTCAGAGAGGGTGAGCATACAGTTTTCAAGGTTATCCTTCCTCGCACACTTGTATGCAGCGGAGTAGATTTTGTTATAAGAAGCGACAAGGGTGAGCCAAGAAGATTTTCTATGAGCTGGCTTTCAATGGAGGGAAGCGACCAGGAGTGGTGGGCACTCGGCTACACCGCAGAGACTCCTGACATTTACTTCTACCATTTTGAATATAAAACTCCCTGGGGAGTAACCCACATTCTTCACGACGGAAGCTGTCTCGGTTCACTTTCGGGAGGAAAAAATGAGTGGCAGCTGACTGTTTACTCAAAGGACTTTACGACTCCCGACTGGCTCAAGGGCGGCACATTTTATCAGATTTTTCCTGACCGCTTCAATTTTTCGGGAAAGAAAAAGAAAAATGTACCTTCGGACAGAATCTTAAGAGAAGACAGGGACGGTGAGCCCGAATGGAGACCGACTCCCGAGGGTAAGGTTCTTAATAACGATTACTTCTGCGGCGACCTTAAGGGTATAGAGGAGAAGCTTTCGTATCTTGCTGATTTAGGTGTAACCTGTCTTTATCTCAATCCGATTTTTGAATCTCAGAGCAATCACCGTTACGATACATCCGATTACAGTAAAATTGACTCTCTTCTCGGCACCGAAAAGGACTTCAGAAGCCTCTGCAAAAAGGCTGAAGGTCTCGGTATTTCCGTTATTCTTGACGGCGTTTTCAGTCATACGGGCGACGACAGCATTTACTTCAACAAATACGGAAGATACGGTGATTCGGGCGCTTACAGATCAAAGGAATCGGAATATTATAGCTGGTACAAATTTATTAATTACCCCGATGAATATCACTCTTGGTGGGGAATAAGTATTCTTCCCGAAATCAAGGAAGAAAGTCCTGATTTTATTGAATTTATCGCAGGTGAAAATGGCATTGCAAGAAAATGGCTCAAAGCAGGCGCAAGAGGCTGGCGCCTTGATGTTGCCGATGAGCTTCCCGATGTTTTCCTTGATGAATTCAGAAAAGCCGTAAAGACGGAAAACCCCGAAGCACTTGTTTTAGGTGAGGTCTGGGAGGATGCATCGAATAAGTTCAGCTACGGCGAAAGACGAAGATACTTCGGAGGAAAGCAGCTTGACAGCGTAATGAACTATCCCTTTGCCGAGGCAATTATAAGCTTTATTAGAAGCGGTAGGGTTGAAGGCTTTTCCGATAAAATTCTTACAATACTTGAAAATTATCCGAAATGCTGCACTGATGTGCTTATGAATCACATCGGCACTCACGACACAATGCGTGCAATTACAAGACTTGCAGGCGAAAGCTGCGAGTACCGTGACAGACAGTGGCAAAGTGAGCATTTCCTTTCTGAAAAGCAGTATGAGCTTGGAGTAAAGCTTCTTAAGCTTGCCTCTGTAATTCAGTTTACGCTTCCCGGCGTGCCTTGTATTTATTACGGTGATGAGGCAGGCATGGAGGGTTACAAGGATCCCTTCAACAGAAAATGTTATCCTTGGGGCAAAGAAAACAAGGAGCTTCTTGAGCATTACAGAAGCCTCGGTCAGATGCGAAAGGGCTGCAGCTGCCTCAAGGACGGCGAATACTCAACTGTTTCCGAAATGCTCGGATGTCTTGCCTTTGTAAGAAAGAACGGGGATGATGAAATTATGGTTATCGTTAATCGTAATGATCACCCGATTGACTACTATCTGCCTGAAGGCTGGCATAATGCGAAGACCGTTTTCGGCTCGGAAATGCACGGACACAAGGCTTACATTGATGCACTCGGTGCAATAATACTTAAAAAGGAGAAATGAAATGAGTGACTGGACAGAAGTAAAAATCAGCGTAAATGCTGACGAGGTTGACAAAGCCGGTGACATAGCTTCAATGGTTGTGCCTTACGGCATTTACATTGAAGATTACCGTGATCTTGAAAAGGAAGCCTGGGAGATTGCTCACATCGACCTTATTGATGAAGATCTTCTTCAGAAGGACAGAACAAAGGCAATTGTTCACGTTTACATTTCACCCGAAGAAAACCCTCAGGAGGCAGTTGCTTTCTTGAGAGAGAGATACGCCGCTGAAGGTATTGACAGCGAAATTATTCTCAATCAGTGCAGAAACGAGGACTGGGAAAACAACTGGAAGCAGTATTTCCATCCCATTCCCATCGGTGAAAAGCTTCTCATCAGACCAACCTGGGAGGATGAATTTGAGCAAGGGGACAGAAAGGTGCTTAACATTGAGCCGGGACTTGCTTTCGGTACGGGCTCCCACGAAACAACAAGACTTTGCCTTGAAACTCTCGAAAAGCATATTCACGAGGGTACAACAGTTCTTGACATCGGTTGCGGAAGCGGTATTCTCTCGATTGCTTCACTTCTCCTCGGTGCTGAGAAGGCAGTCGGCGTTGACATTGACGCTCTTGCAGTAAAAACAGCGATTGAAAACGGTGAGGTGAATAATTTCCGTCAGCCCGAATTCACAGTTTTACAGGGCAATCTTACTGACAAGGTCAGCGGAAGGTTTGACATTGTTGTGGCAAACATTGTTGCCGATGTAATCATTATGTTCTGTAAGGATGTTGCTTCATTTATGAAGGACGATGCGCTTTTTATAACCTCAGGTATAATTGATACCCGTGAGCAGGATGTAATTGATGCCTTTGCAAAATACGGATTTGAAATCAAAGCCCGTCACACAAAGGGCGGTTGGGTTTGCTTTGAATGTAAAAAAGCAAAATGAGTATGAAAAGAATTAATAAAGCTTTTGTTTCTGTTGCTTTAACGGTTGCAATTTTTCTGACGGCAATTCTCGGTGTGAATTTCTATGTGGTTTTTTCGCAGAATAAAAATATACTTTCTGTTCAAGAAATTCCCGAAAAAACCGACATAACTTATATTATGGTTTTAGGCTGCGGAATCAGCAACGGAAAGCCTTCAGCAATGCTTGAGGACAGACTTGTCACTGCACTTGAGGTTGCAGAAATGCTTCCGGATTCAAAGCTGATTCTTACGGGAAACAACAGCGGTGAGAGCTATAACGAAGTCGGTGTGATGAAAGAGTATTGCACCGGAAAGGGCTTCAGCGAAAAGAGAATCATCTGCGACGATTACGGCTTTTCCACGGGTGAAAGTGTAACAAACCTCAAAAAGACCTTCGGTGTGAAGAAGGTAATCATCGTCACACAGAAGTATCATCTTTACAGAGCCCTGCACATCGCAAAGCAGTACGACATTGAGGCATACGGCGTCTCATCGGCTATCAGACAGTACAGAATGCAGGCTTACTATTCTCTTCGTGAGATAGCTGCAAGAAACAAGGATTTTATCAAATATTTCTTTACATAAAAAGGGGCTGTAAAAAAAGTGCAGACCGCATAAAACAAGATAACTAAAGGGTTTCTTTGGTATTGAACTACCAAAGAAACCCTTTTGCTTCATATTCAATTATCCAAAAATTCAAAAATCTTTTCCCAGACTTTTTCGTCCTGTGCTGTCATTTTCCACCAGTCAAAGGATTCGACGAAGGTTTTTTTCTTTTCATCGGAGGAAAGCTCGTGATTTTTAAGCTTTTTTGAGAGAGTCTCAAAGAATTTATCCTTGTATTTTACGGCATCCTCTGTGAAATTAGGATTGTGATTTTTGCCGCTTACAAGCAAAAAGCTTACATTCTTGTTGTGGGCAAGTCCTTTTTTTATAACCTCAAAATGCTTTTTTACATTTACGGTTTTATCGTCTTGCGAATGAATTATCAGCACCTTTGTTTCGGTGTTTTTGAGGCTTTCAACGGTGTTTGTCTTTGAAAAAACGGGGTTGTTCTTTTCTTCAATTGCGTAAAAGTAGCTGTAAAAGCCTTTGATACCGTAGAAAATCTGCTTTATCATTTCAAAAACACTGACAAAGCCTGACATTGCAACAACATGGCTGATTTCGGGGTAAAGCGCAGGGATGTTCATGCTCGAAAATCCGCCCCAGCTGTGTCCCATAACTGAAAAGTCGTAGCCTGCAAGGCTTTCTTCCTTTTTCAGCGCCTTCATACAACAGTCAAGGTCATTGAGGCTTTGTGAAAAGCCCTTTGTATTTTCGCCTTCGGATTCCATGCAGCCCGTGTGGTCGTAGGAGAAAACGAGAAAACCGTGCTTTGCGAGCATTTCAATTTCTCGGAAATAGGATCTGTGACCTCCGCCCATTCCGTGCTCGAAGATAACAAGGCGGTTTTTAATCGGGTTGTCATAACAGTAAAAGTAACCCTGAAGCTTCTGTCCGTCGGAGCCCTTGAAGGAATAGGGGTACTTTTTAAGTCCGGGAAAGTCCTTCTCCGAAAAGAAATAAACTGTTCCGTAATCCTTGAAACGGGTGAGAACCTGCTTTCCGTAAATCTTTTTGATTTTGTTTAAGAAAATCATTTTATCATGCCTTTCAATTATTTCATCTTGAGAACCTCGTTGAGAGGACCTTTCAACGCTTCTTCACAGGAGGGGAGCTTTGAAAGATTTTTGAGGAAGGGATCAAACTTTACTTTTTTATAGGCTACGGGAAGCTGATACTTTGTTACAAGCTCAATCACAGCCTCTTTTTTATCTCTGTTTACACGAAGCTTTGTTTCCCGGAGAGTGATTTCAATCCTGCTCTTGGGTGTAACGCCCTTAAGAATAAGCTTAACCTTTTTTTCTGCCTTTACAACATCGAATTTTGCTTCCTTACCGTTAACGGTAAGGATAATTTCATCTGCGTCAGTGATGTCCTCAAAAACAAGGGTGTAGTTTCTTCTTTGGGGAAGTGAGCTGCAGTTGCCTTCTGCGGGTGAAATCGAGAAAACAAGGTCTCTGTCAGCTTCTTTAACCTCAAATTTTGTGATTGCAAAATTACCTTTTATGAATTCGTTGGTTTCGCCGTCATCCTCGTAAAGGTTAAAGCTGTTGTTGCCTCTGTAAATGCGCAAGGTCATATCCTTGGGATTTCTGCAGTCGTTGGATTTGTCATCGGTCGACATAGGTATGATTGCGCCTTCCTTTGCAAAAACGGGAATCGACTCAATGCCCCTGTACATTGTAAGCATCTGCTCGCCATCGTAAATTGCACCCGTGTAAATGTCAGTCCATCTGCCCTTGGGAAGCCATACTTTAACTGCTGCAAGATTTGTTTTGGGGTTGAGCTTTGATGTGATGGGAGCAACCATTAGCTCTGAGCCGAAGAAGAACTGATTTTTAACCTCGTAGGCTTCAGGTGCTTCAGGATACTCGTAGTACATAGGCTCACAAAGAGCAAGACAATCTTTATGCGTGCGGTAATTCATTGAGTAAAGATAGGGGATGAGTGCATGTCTTTCGCGAAGAGTCCTTGTTGCAAGAGCTTCTGCGGTAAAGGTGTGCTTCCACGGCTCTTTACCCATAAATTCGTTACTTGTTGAGTGAAGTCTCATAATGGGGGAGTAAAGTCCGTACTGGACCCAACGGGTGTAAAGCTCGTCATCCTTTGAACCCATATGGTGCCCGCCGATGTCGTGACTCCACCAGGTGTAACCGATATTGGTTGCCGTTGAAGTAAAGTAGGGCTGGAAATCAAGTGCTTCCCAGCAGATTTTTGTATCGCCCGAGAAGCCGAGAGGATAACGGTGTGAGCCGACCTCAGCATAACGGGAAAGGATGAGAGGACGCTTTTCTCCGTCAGTGTTTGCAAGGGTGTGGTAGTGATTGAGAGCCCAGAGAGGATCAAGGTTCTTGAGCTTTGTGTTTTTGCCCTGCTGCCAGTCAATCCACCAGAAATCAACGCCGTCATTTTCATAGGGCTTATGAAGAACATTGAAGTAAGCATCAATGAATTTCGGGTCAGTGATGTCGAAGTCTATGCGCTTTTTTGTTGTCGGGTCAACATCCATCATTCTGCACATTTCCTCGTACATATTCTCGAAGAAGCGTACACCCTGAGCAGGATGAAGATTTACGGTGATACGGAAATTCTTTTCGTGAAGCCACTTGAGAAAGCTCTTGTAATCGGGGAAAAGCTCAGTGTTCCAGCTGTAGCCTGTCCAGCCGTCACCCTGGAAGATAAAGTCCGTTCTTCCGGGAATGAGTGAGGGCTTGCCGCCACTTTTACCGAAGCGTTCCTTGACATCAACCCAATGCCAGTCCATGTCAATTGTTGCAACTGTTATGGGAATTTCCTTTTCGATGAATTTGTTCATCAGGTCCATATATTCCTGCTGTGTGTAAGCCTTGTATCTGCTCCACCAGTTACCGAGACAGAAACGGGGAACAAGGGGCACCTCTCCGCACAGAGAAAAGAAATCCTTGAGGCAGGCTCTGTAATCGTGATTGTAAGCAAAGTAGTATTCATCCTTCTGACTGCCTTCTCTTTCTGAAAGAGTGCCGTCGGGATTGATTGTAAGTGAAAGCGAATCGTCAATAACTGCAACGCCGTTTGTGGACATAAGACCGTCACCGAGAGGAATTGCACCCTTTGTCATATCAAGAGTTCTGTATGTACCCTTGAGGTTGCCTGATTTATATTCGGTGAGATTCTTTCCGCCCTTAAGCGAAATGCCGACCATCTTTTCGTTTTTTGTATCATAACGGAAGATGGTTTTTGTTGTCATAATGATAACAATGTCACCGTCCTCCATTGTTCTTATCTGCGGCTTGCAGAAGTTTCTGTTAACAACAGTCTGTGTAGGGGCATCGATGAATCTGCGCTGAGGGTCAACCTCGACACGAAGAAGTCTTTCGGTAAGTAGTGAAAGACGGACATTGTTTTTGGTAATTACGAGGCTTTCATCGGTTTTGCTGTCGCACCTCCAGGCGAAGGTGTCGGTGAAATATCTGCTCGGATTATTCATAGCGAATGCTTCCTTTCATATTTATTCACTCTAATAATATACATTAAATTGTTACGATTTCAATAATAAAGGAAACTTTTGTCAAATAGCACAAAAAATCGACAGATTTTTCTACCTTAAAATAGTCTTAATAGAAGTATAAAAGATGGATTTTTTTGATAATTTGTGATAAAATTATCAGGATAATTAATAACCTTGGAGGGTTGCTTATGGAACAGAAAAAATATGTACCAAAAAAAGAAGTGCAGGCTTATGCTATTGCTGCACTCGGTCAGGGACTTGTGTATAGCTGTATGTCAAGCTACATTACTGACTACTATATGAGTGTTCTTAAGCTTAATGCAATTTTTGTTATTATGCTTATGCTGCTTGCACGAGTTTGGGACGCAATCAATGACCCGATGATGGGTATGATTATGGACAGATACTGTCCGAAAAAGGGTAGGATGAAGCCTTACCCCTTATGGACAGCACTTCCTATTGCAGTCCTGACAATTCTTATGTTTGTTAACCCCGGTTTTGATACCAACAATCAATCTGTATGGCTTTATGTTTTTGTTTCCTTCGTTTATGTTGCTTGGGGAATGATTTACACCGCAAGTGACGTGCCTTTCTGGAGCATGCCTAATGTTATGACTCCCGATGCAAAAGAAAGAGGCAACATCATTTCCTACGGTAAAACCGTCGGCGGTATCGGTTCTGCCGTTACCGTTGCACTTCCGATTATTGTCGGTTTTGTAATTGCTGATATGGATGTTGAAAAGGCAGGTATTGTCAAGTATGCAATTATGGCAATCTCTATGGCAGTTATCGGTATGCCTCTTTTCTGCCTTTCATCCTTTAAGGTAAAAGAAAGAATTCAGCTCCCCAACGCAACAAGGAGAGCTCCCGGAGAGCCTTCTTCTCTCAAGAGAATTTTCACCTGCAAGCCTCTTATGCTTGTTGTTCTTTCAGGTGTGCTTTCCTTCGGAAGATATATGCTCCAGGCTGCAGCACCCCACGTTGCACGTTATTCAGGCTTTTATATTGGCAGCAAGCCTCAGACAGTTGCTGAATATAATTCGAATATTTCTACTGTTGCACTCGTTATTCAGGTGTGCGCTGCTGTGGGTATGTTCGGTGCAATGCTTTTCCTTCCTAAGCTTTACAAAAGGTTTGAATACAAGCAGATTATGATTGTTTCCTGCATCGGTGGTTTTGTTGCAAGCTGCTTTACTCTTATTATCGGATGGACAACAAAGAACCTTCTTATCTGCATTCCCTTTATGCTCATTTCCAGTATTCCTCTTGGTGTAATCAACAATGTTTCTTTCGCTATGGTTTGCGACTGTCTCGACTTTATGGAGTGGAAAACCGGCTTCAGAAACACCGGTCTCGGCTCAGCCTGCCAGTCATTTGTTAATAAAATCGGTAACGCTTTCGCAACCGTTATGATCATTGTTATGTATATGCTTGTTAACATAGATGTAAGTAAGCTTAACGTCGGTTCAGGTCAGGAGGTCGTTGACGCAATCAACAGCCTTTCATCCACTCAGAATTTCGCAATGTTCTCACTTGTAACAATCGTTCCCGGTATCAGTCTTCTTCTTTGCGCAATTCCTTTGTTCTTCTATGATCTTACCGGCAAGAAAAAGCAGCAGGTATTTGATGAACTTGCTGTTTCAAGAAAGGAAAGAGGCATCAGCATTGATGCATAATTAATGTCAGGTTAATATTAATAATTCAATGGAGGGTTTTATTATGACTACATATTTATCATTCGGTATAGGAATGTGCTTTCTCATTGCTTTTATGGTGATGTGTCACAAAAAAAGAAGTGTGCCCGGAGTGTTCGTAAAGAGCCTTACAAGCGTGTTCTTCCTTCTTACCGCAACAACAGGTGCATTCAATAACACTGATTATCCCGATGTGTGGCGTTATGCAATGCTTATCGTAATGGGCGGTGTTCTCGGCCTTATGGGTGACATTTACCTTGATCAGAAATGGCTTTATCCCGAACACAGTGACCAGTATCTTATACTTGGCTTCACATCCTTCGGTATCGGTCACTTCTTCTATATGGGAGCAATGTGTACTCACGCAAAGCTTGGCATAAAGGATATGCTTATAGCTTTTGCAATCGGCGTTGTCATTACCGCAATCAACCTTATTCTTGAAAAGCCTACGAAGCAGAAGTACGGAAAGTTTTACGGTATTGTTACAGTTTATTGCCTTATTCTCGGCACGATGGTAGGCACATCGCTCTGGGCAGCAATTGTAACAAAGCAGATTTCTTACATTGTGTTCAACATCGGCGCACTCTTATTCCTTCTTTCAGACGTTATCCTTTCACCGATGTACTTTGCAATCAAGCAGGACAGAAACACACCTGTAAACTTTGTTCTTAACCACACAACCTATTATTTAGGTCAGTATCTCATCGCTCTTACTCCGTTACTTCTTGTAGCAAACGGCTGATAAAAAACAAAAATGCCCTGTGCAGTTTACTGTACGGGGCATTTTCTGCTTTTCTTAAATAAAGAAAAGCCGTCCGATGATAAAGTGCTCATTGCCCCGAAACACTGCAGTTCTTACCGCAGTGAAAAAAACAGTTTTCATCTGTCGGGCATTGCTGATTTGCAATCACAAGTACTTTATCCTTATCTGAAAGTCCACAGAAGCTGTGAACTGCTTTCCACCCTTTCGAAAAAGGGTGGTATATTTTTTTCGATAGCGTCGGGCTTCCCCACGCTTATCGAAACGCGGAGAAGCCGCAAACGCCATTGCCTATCCGCTGAGAATAGTATGGCTTTTGCGGCTTCTGAAATTCATTGTTTTTACTGGAAATTATTTCAGCTTTTCAACCATGATTTTTGCACATTTGTAAATATCTCCGCAACCGAGGGTGATGATAATGTCACCTTTTTTTGCATTTGCGAGAACATAATCTGCAATTTCCTCAAAGGTGTTGAACCAGACACTTCCGGGAATCTTCTCGGCAAGATCCTTTGTGTAAATTCCGTAGGTGTTGACCTCTCTTGAGCCCATTATTTCTGTCATTACACATTTGTCAGGTATCTGAAGAGCTTTTACAAAATCATCGAAAAGAAGCTTTGTTCTTGAATAAGTGAAGGGCTGGAAAACTGCCCAGACAGTGTTGTATCCCATTTTCATAACTGCATTGAGTGTAACCTCAAGCTCACCGGGATGATGAGCGTAGTCGTCGGCGATTGTGATGCCGTCAAATTCACCGTGAACCTCAAAGCGTCTTCCCGCACCGCCGAAGGCGCCAATGCCGGTTTCACACTCTTCGTTTGTACAGCCCGCATTTTTAGCGGCGGCAAAAGCGGCAAGTGCATTTGTTATGTTGTGCTCACCGGGAATGTTTAGCTTGAGGTGAGCGATTTTTTCACCATTGTTCATAACATCAAATTCACCGAAAGCTCCGCGGTTGTATGTAATGTTTTCAGCGTAGTAATCATTAGTGCTCTTTCTGCCGAAGGAGATGAGCTTCTTGTCAATACCTTCAACTGTTCTTACTGTGTTTTCATCGTCGCCGTTGTATATTACGGTGCTTGAGGTCATATTTGCAAACTTTCTGAAGGATGCAATTATGTTGTCAAGATTCTTGAAGTATTCCAGATGATCCTCATCAACATTGAGAATAACCGCAACATCGGGATCAAGCTCGTGATAGTGGTCGTTGAATTCACAAGCCTCGCAGATAAGTGTGTCGCTTTTGCCTGCGATTCCGTGGCTGTCAATAAGAGGAAGTCTTCCGCCGATGACTGCAGAGGGATCCTTCCGTGCCATAACAAAAACCTGGGTAAGCATTGCAGTTACTGTTGTTTTACCGTGGGTTCCGCAAACGGAAATGCAGTTTGAGTACATTCTTGAAATTGCACCGAAAAGTGCGGCTCTTTCAAAGGCGGGAATGTCACTTTCAAGTGCGGCAACAAGCTCCGGGTTGTCCTTGAGAATTGCGGCTGTATAAACGATGATTTCGGCACCCTCAATGTTTTCAGCCTTCTGTCCGAGAGTGACCTTCATACCGAGTGTACGGAGCTTGTCAATGTTGTCTCCGGGGTTGTTGTCGCTTCCTGTGATTTCATAGCCCCAGGTGTGAAGAATTTCAGCAAGAGGGCACATTCCGGAGCCACCGATACCGATGAAATGAATGCGTTTTTTCTCTTTTAATAATTTATCTATTTCATACATAATTAAGCACCTCAGATCTGCATAATAATCTACAGTACAATATTATATTGCAAAAAAGCGAATTAGTAAACACTTTTTTAAAATTAACACGAAAAAATTTTCAGCATATAATGTTAGCAAATAAACGGGGTGGTTTTTATGGATAAAAAAACGGGAATTATAAGCTTCAATGCTGTGCAGGAAAATTTATATAATCTTTTAAGAAGCAAGGATCATAACTGCGAAATTATTAATCCAATGAGCAAGGAGCTTCTGAAAAAATGCATTTCCTCCTGCGAAAGAGTTGTTTTACCCTTTCCTTCGGTCAGAAAAAATTTAAGTGCTTTCGGTGATACTGACGATTTGTCCTCTTTTTTCAGTAAGCATCAGCTTGTAATCGGCGGAATGTTTGATGACGGGATAAAAGAGCAATTCAAAGAAGAAGGAATAAGATTTTTTGATTATTATACCTATGAGCCTTATGTTTTAAGAAACGCTTTTCTTACTTCTCAGGGAGTACTCAGGCTTCTTTTGGATAACACCGAAAAGCAGGTTGCAGGAAGAAATGCACTTGTGACGGGCTTCGGGCGCATAGCTAAGTCGCTTGCTCTTATGCTCAAGGGCATCGGTGTGAAGGTTTCTGTTGCAGTAAGAAACGATTTGCAGGCAGCTGAAGCTGCTTCACTCGGCTTTGATGTTTTCAGGCTTTCGTCACTTAAAAGTATAATCTTTTATTTTGACTTTGTTTTTAATACGGTGCCTTGCAGATTGCTTTGCCGTAATGACATAAAGCACATAAGAGATGACACGGTTTATTTTGAAATTGCATCGAGTCCCTTCGGTGCAGACGAAAGTGATTTCACTTACGAAAAAAAGAAGTTTGTCAACGCATCGGCACTTCCGGGAAGGCTTTATCCAAAGGCTGTTGCTGAAAATATTTATGAGCTTATTCTTAATAATTCTGAACTTATGAAAGGTGGTAATCAATGAACGGAGTAAAGATCGGATACGCACTTACGGGCTCCTTTTGTACTTTTTCGAAATCTCTCGAACAGATGAAAAAGCTGAAGGAGAAAGGTGCTGAAATAATCCCTATAATGTCCTTCAATGCCTTTTCACTTGACACACGCTTCGGAAAGGCGGAGGATTTTCAGAATAAAATAGAGAATATATGCGAAAGAGAGATTATTTCATCTATAGAAGCAGCGGAACCTATCGGCCCGAAAAAGCTCACGGATGTGCTTGTTGTGTTGCCGTGCACGGGAAACACTTTGGCTAAGCTCGCAAACGGAATTTATGACACTCCTGTAACCCTTGCGGTAAAATCACACATCCGCAACCAGAAGCCGGTTGTAATTGGTGTTTCATCAAATGATTCTCTTCGTGCCTCCGCAAAAAACATCGGTGTTCTTATGAATTATAAGCATTATTATTTTATTCCCTTACGGCAGGATGATTCATCGAAAAAGCCTTTTTCCGTGGTTTGTGATTTTGAAAAAGCCCCGGAAACAATTGAAGCGGCACTTTACGGCAAACAGCTTCAGCCGATGCTTATATAAAATATCCCGACACATCCTTCTTCTGAGGTGTGTCGGGAAAGCTTTGTAGTGATTTTACAGCTTTGAGTATTTTTCCTTCATCTCGAGCATTCTGCCACAGGAGAATTTACCCTCGGGGCATCTGCCCGAAATGTAGCAGCTCGGTCCGTAGTTGATGAAAAGATTCGGGGCAATTTTACGAAGCTTCGGGAGAAGCTCATTGCAGTAGGCCTGAATTTCCCACTGTGCTCTTGTGCAGGAGCGAAGGCGGAAGAAAAGCTGAAGCTCTCTGCCGTTGAGTGTGCTGACAAAATCAAGGGTGTTACCGCTTAAAACACAGTAAACAAGCTCGCTGTCGCTTGCACCGTTTGCCTTCATCTGACTGTAGAATTCCTTCATACCCTCAAAGCAGGAAACGTAAACATCAAGGAGTGTTTCATCGGCCTTGACCGTATCGGGAATTATGAAATTTTCTCTTGAAGCCTTGAGAAGATTTGGGATGCAGATGCTCTGCATTCTGTGACGGGCAAAGTGAGTAAGGCAAGCGAGGGAAACACCGTTGAAGCGTACTGTGCAGTTGAAGCTTTCAAGAGCTCTCGGTCTTCCTGAATCAAAAACTGCCTTGATAATTTTCGAAAGCTTTTCCTTGTCAGAAGCAACCTTTTCTGCGTCCTCTGTAGAGCAGTTGTAATTTTCAATAAGAGCAGTCATTGCAACATTTTTCTCTCCATCGTGTGTGTAGGAGAGAATTTCGCAAAGGCCTTTGCTTTCAGTCTTTTGGAAAGTGAAGCCGAGGTCAAGCTCGTCACGGTAATTTCTGTTCTTTTCTTCAAAGTCAATGAAAAGTCCGGGTGTAAGCTTGCGGCACTGAGCAAGAAGGCTTTCACCGAGTGCCTTGATTTCGGTAATTCTGCTGCCTCTTCCGTAAAGCATTGCCCTTAAGACGTTGATAACCTCTCTGCCGTTAAGTGAGCAGTAGAAGTTACTGTAGAAGCAGTAGGGGAGTACGAATCTTGCGTCCTCCTTGGGTACACCGTTTTGAGTAAGGAATGAGTAAGCATCAAAGAATCTGTCCATATTATCCTTGTAAAGCTTTGTCATTTCCTCGTTTTCAAATTCGGGAACAAAGTAACCGCAGTCGGCAAAGTCAACATAACGGCGTGATTTAACCGTGAAGGAAGCAAGTCTGAATTCAATCATAAACTGCTCGACAACAACAGAAACATTTTCAAAAGCAAGGTTAAAAAATACGTGTTCAACAGTTGATGTGTGTCCTGAGCGTGTGACCTTGTCTATAAGCTTTGTGTTTTTCTCTTCATCGTGGCTCTTTTCAAATATTTCAAGGGCTGTTCCGTTCTGTGTGGAAATTCGTCCCGAAGCGGCACAGACCTCCTGCTTACAGTCAGATACACCGATAACAAATACACCGGATTTTTCCATTATGACACTTCCTTTCGCTTCAATGGGCTTTATTCTTGTATTATTGTAAGATATTAACTTATATTTGTCAAATAATTTATGTAAAAAATCGTAAAACTTTGAAAAAAAGATTGATTATAATTTAAAAAGTTGATATAATCTTATAGACTATGAAAATGGGGGTACCATGGGATGATTAAAAGATCAAACGAAATGACAGACAATATCAAGGTAAATATGCGCGGCGGTGACGGACAGGTTGCAATCCGTGAAATTCTTCTTAAGGGTGAGTACAAGGGTAACGCCCGTCTTGTCGGTACAATCACTCTCGAGCCCGGTTGTTCAATCGGCGCACATGTACATGAAAATGAAGAGGAAATCTTTTACATCATCAAGGGTACTGCCACTTACGATGATAACGGTGAAACCGTGCTTCTCAATGAAGGCGACAGCTGCATTTGTCTCGGCGGTGAAAAGCATTCACTTGCAAACCGTATGAGTGAAGGCGACCTTCAGGTGTTTGCCGTTATTCTCACTTATTAAGAGGTAAAGTATGGGCAGAATGATTGTTATTGACGGACTTGACGGAAGCGGTAAGGCTACGCAGGCCGAAATACTCAAAAACAGACTTACGGAAAAGGGCTACGGAATTTTTTCTCTTGACCTTCCATATTATGATGACCCCTCAAGTACACTTGTTAAAATGTATCTTGCAGGTGAATTCGGCGACAAGCCGGGTGATGTCAACTGCTTTGCCGCATCAACCTTTTTCGGTGCAGACAGATACGCGAGCTACAAAAAGCACTGGGAAAAGGAATATAACAGCGACAAAATCGTTGTAGCCAACAGATACACAACCTCTAACGCCTGTCATCAGATGACAAAGCTTTCTGAATCAGAGTGGGATTCCTATATGGACTGGCTCTTTGATTTTGAATATAACAAGCTCGGCATTCCCGAGCCCGACTGTGTCATTTTTCTTGAGATGCCGGTTGAGATTTCTCAGCAGCTTCTTTCAAAAAGATACGGCGGTGACGAAAACAAAAAAGACGTTCACGAAAGAGATACATACTATCTCTCCGATTGTTATAAGGCGGCAACCTACGCCGCAGAAAAGCTCGGCTGGGAAACGGTTCACTGTTCACGTGACGGTAAAGTGAAAACCCCCGAGGAAATTTCCGATGAGGTATTCGGTATAGTCGAAAGGAATTTGCTTTTTAATGATTGATTTTCACAAACCCTCACTTGAAGATAAAAAGTGGATAAACGAAAGAATCAACGAGGTCGGAGCTCCGAGCTGTGAATACACCTTCGGTAACATTTTCTCCTACACGGCAAAAATGGATCTTAAGGTTGCAGAGGTTTTCGGTTGTCTTGTTACGAGATGTGTTTTCAACGACGAAGCAATGTATTGCTATCCAATCGGTAACGGCGACAGAAAAAAAGCAGTGGAAGCTCTTGTTGAAGACGGACTTGCTTTCGGAAAGAATTTTTGTCTCTTCGGACTTACGAGAGATTTTGCCGAGGAACTTGAAGGTAATTTCCCGGGAAAATTTGAAATCTTATTTGACCGTGACGGCTCCGATTATCTTTATAACAGTGAGGACCTGATTTTTCTTAAAGGTAAAAAGTATCAGCCGAAGAGAAATCACATTTCCTTTTTTGAAAAAAACTACAACTGGGAATATGAACCCATAACAAGAGACAATATTCCGGAATGTATAAGGATGAATGAAAAGTGGATAGAATCATCCTTGAGTGAGTACAGAGAAGACCTTGAGTATGAATTTGAAATCATCAGGCTTGTGTTTGAAAATTACGAAGCACTTGACTTTGTCGGCGGACTCATCCGCGTTGACGGTGAGGTTGTTGCCTACACAATGGGTGAAAGAATGAATGACGACACCTTCTGTGTTCACTTTGAAAAAGCATTTTCGCAGTTCAGAGGTGCTTATCCCATAATAAACAGAGAGTTCTGCAAAAGGGAGCTTTCTTCCTATAAATACATTGACCGTGAGGATGATGTCGGCGCTGAAAATCTCAGAAAAGCCAAGCTTTCCTATTATCCGGTAATTATCAGAGAAGAATACGAGGCAAAGCTGAAAGATGTTGATTGATAAAGATAAATACAAGGAATCTCTCGTAGATTTATGGTCCGAGGTATTCGGCGACGACAGAAGCTACATCGAGCTTATCTTCAATGAAGAATATAAGGACAGTATAATCTGCTTTGCAGAGCTTGAGGGTGACAGGGCGGTTTCGGCATTTTACCTTCTTGAAAACACCCTGAATTTCGATAATAAGCTCTATCACGGCTATTATCTTTACGCCGCCGCAACTCTTGTATCGTACAGAAAAAAAGGTCTTATGTCGGCTCTTATAAAAGAAGCACAGGCCTACTGCAAGGAAACGGGAATTGATTTTATTTCCCTTGTTCCCTCAGAGGAGAGCCTGTACAGTTATTATGCAAGATACGGCTTTCAGAAGTCTATGTATCGACGCAGCAGCAATATCAGCACATCTGATTCAGTTAAGATAAAGCCTTGCGACTATTATAAAGCACGCTCACTTTTAAGGGGAAGCTACATTAATCTTACTGAAAGCACCTTTTCTTATGCCGCAGACTGCTTTATCCATGTCGGTGCAGATTTTTACAAAAATAACGAAGGTTTATTTGTTTACCTTCCCGATGAAGACGAAATCATTGAGTTTCTGCCTGATGATCTTGAATCTGAGGTGCAGAGTGAAAGCACTCCCTTCGGAATGCTTTATCCTATAAATAAGAATCTTTTCAGAAATTGGAAATATACCGATATATATATGAACATTGCTCTTGATTAAAAGGAGGAATAAAAATGTTATACTGTTTTCTTGCCGACGGCTTTGAAGAGCTTGAGGCTATAGCACCTATCGATGTGCTCAGAAGAGCTGGCGTTGATGTTGTAACGGTAGGCGTTACGGGTAAAAATGTAACGGGTGCTCACAACATTACCTTTGTCAGCGACATTACTGCTGATGAGCTCGAGCTTACTGATGACCTTGAGGCTGTTTTTCTCCCGGGCGGTATGCCGGGCACACTCAACCTTGAAAAAAGCGAAAGGGTGCAGTCTGCAATTGATTTTGCCGCAAGCAAGGGTAAATTAATCTGTGCAATCTGTGCGGCTCCTTCAATTCTTGGTCACAAGGGCTTGCTCAAAGGCAAAAGGGCAACGGCTTATCCCGGTTACGAAAAGGAGCTTGACGGCGCTATTGCCGAAGGCGACTTCGTTGCCTGTGACGGCAATTTTATCACTGCAAAGGGAGCAGGTGTTGCAACCGAATTCGGTCTTGCAATCGTAAGCTACCTTGTAGGTGAAGAAAAAAGTGCAGAGATAAAAGCTCTGATTCAGTCAAGATGAAGTCCGGCTTAAGAAAAGAATTCAAACAGCTAAGAGACAGCCTTGACGGAAGAAAAGCTCTCGACAAGGAAATAACTGACAGATTTCTCGGGTCGGATTATTACAAGGAAGCTGAAACAGTTATGCTTTACAGCTCAACGGGCAGTGAGGTTTCACTTGATGAAATTTTCCGTGCTTGCATGAGGGACGGAAAAAGAATCGCTTTTCCTCTTTGTCTTGACAAAAACGGCTTAATGGATTTCTTTGTTGTTGAAGGTGAAAATGATCTGTCGGAAGGTATGTACGGCATTTTTGCACCGAAGGCTGAATGTCCGGTGCTTCGTGCAGATGAAAAATGCCTTTGCTGTGTACCGGGGCTTTCCTTTGATAAAAAAGGCTACCGACTCGGCTACGGTAAGGGTTATTACGACAGGTATCTCAGCAGTTTCAAGGGTATAAGCATCGGTTTTTGCTATGATGCTCTTGTAAGTGAAGGCTTACCTTGCGATTCTTATGACAAGCAGGTCAACTGTCTTATAACTGATAAGAAAATATATAAATTTAACTCCAAGGAGGATTTTAAAAATGGATGATCGTATTCGTCGCGAAAATTCCGAAAAACCGGAGGAAATAAATAAAAATACAATCAGAGAGGGAGAGTCTGCCTCGAAAACGGAGGGTAGCATCAACTCCGGTTCCTTTGGAGCAAAAATCAATCCTACTGCTCCGAAAGCAAAAAGATTCGAGGTACATATTCCGGAATCTGCTGATTTTAAAATTGAGCCGGAAAAGAAAAATGATGCCCCGGCCAGAATTCCTGCTCCTGCCGGCAGACCGTCAGCTGATGGGGTAACTCCGCCCAGAAGACCTGCTCCCGGTGGCGTGACACCTCCAAGAAGACCCGCTCCGGGCGGTACAATGCCTCCTAGAAGACCTGCACCGGGTGGCACAACACCTCCGAGGAGGCCGCTCACCCCTGAGGAAATTGAAAAAAGAAGAGCGGCTCAGGCTCAGCGCGGCACTTCTCTTCCGAGAAAAAGAACTGCTACGGGCAGACCTGACCCCGTAACTCCCGAAGCACAGCTTGCCGCAAAGAAAGCTGCGGAAAGAAAGGCCAGGGAGGTTGAAAAGAAGGCAAAGGAAGCAGAAAAGCTTCAGGCTAAAAAAACCAAGGCTGCTAAAAAGGCTGAAAAGAAGAAAGACAAGGTCAGAAATGCAAACTTTGGTTATAACTTTGCAAAGGGTCTGCTTACTACCTGCGTATGTGTCCTTTTCGTAGGCACAATAGTTTATGCTGTATCATCGATTGCTTTTTCCTTTATTAACGATATTCTTGTTATAAACAAAGAAGACAAGAACTATTCAGTTACTGTTGAAATCCCCGAGGGCGCAACCTATGATGATATATTTGATATCCTTGTAGATAAGGGTATTGTTGAGCAGCCTCTTCTTACGGATTTCTTCTGCAAGTTCAGACATTATGATTCCTATAGCTATCTTGATGAGGAAACAGGCGTTATCACTGAGGAAATTGTTGAGTATACTCCCGGTGTGTATCACCTTGACGCTGACAGCGGAATTGAAAATATCCTTGACAGTATGCTTGCTTACAACGATGTTGAAAAGGAAACTGTACGAGTTACCTTCCCCGAAGGCTTTACAATTGCTGAAATTTTTGAAAAGCTTGAAAAGTACGGTGTTTGTGAGACCGAGAAGCTTTATGCAAATCTTGATGTTGTTGCAAATCAGTACGAATTCCTCAAGCAGATTCCCGACAGCGAAGGCAGATACCAGAAGGCAGAGGGTTATCTCTTCCCTGATACCTACGACTTCTATGTAGACGAAAGCGCAAGCTCTGTTCTTGAAAAGCTCTTTGACAACTTCAATGACAAGTGGACTGCTGAGTACGACAACAGACTCAAGACTCTCGGTCTTACAAAGGATCAGGTAATTGCCATCGCTTCTATCATTCAGGCTGAAGCAAAGGACGGCTCACAGATGGCTGATATTTCAGCAGTTATTCACAACCGTCTTAACAACAGTGCCTCCTATCCCACACTTGATATGGACTCAACCGCAGACTATATCAAGGATATGAAGGCTCTCGGCATTCTTTCTGATGTTCACTATTCAATGTATGTTGAGTCCTATAACACCTACAGCCAGATCGGTATTCCTCCCGGACCTATCTGCAGCCCCGGTGAAACCGCAATAAATGCCGCTCTTTATCCTTCAGACAGTGAGCATTACTTCTTCTGCCACGATCCCAACGGCGAAATCTATTTTGCTTCTACTGCATCTGAGCATCAGGAAAATGTTGAGCGTGTAGTTTACGGTAATGTCGGAGAAACAGAATAATGAAAAACAAATTGAAAAAGCCGGAGCTTCTTGCTCCGGCAGGAGATATGGAAAGGCTCATTGCCGCGTGTAAGTACGGTGCAGATGCTGTTTACATCGGCGGAAAAACCTTCGGTATGCGCGCAGGCCCTGCGAATTTCTCTGACGAAGAGCTTCACGAGGCCGTGAAATATGCTCACGACAGAGGTGTAAAGGTGTATCTTACCTGCAATGTTCTTCCGCGTAATGATGAGCTGGATGAATTACCCTCATTTCTGCTTAATGCGAAAAATGCAGGTGTGGACGCCTTTATAATTTCTGATCTCGGTGTGCTCGACTATGCAAAAAAGTACGCCCCCGAGGTTGAAATTCACATTTCCACTCAGTCGGGCATTGTCAATTATGCGGCGGCTAACGCCTTTTACCGTATGGGCGCAAAGCGTGTTGTAACTGCAAGAGAGCTTAAAATGAGCGAAATTTCTTCAATGCGGGAAAACATCCCCGAGGATATGGACATTGAATGCTTTGTTCACGGAGCAATGTGTGTATCCTTTTCAGGCAGATGCCTTATTTCAAACTATCTTGTAAACAGAGATGCCAACAGAGGCGAGTGTGCACAGCCTTGCCGTTGGAATTACCGTCTTGTTGAGGAGAAGCGTCCCGGTCAGTATTTTCCAATCGGTGAGGATGAAGGCGGAACCTATATTCTCAACTCAAAGGATATGTGTATGATTGAGCATATTCCTGAGATGATAGACGCCGGAATCACAAGCTTTAAAATTGAAGGCAGAGCAAAATCTGCTTATTACGTAGCTGTTGTTACAAATGCCTACAGAATGGCAATTGATGCTTACTTTGAAAACCCCACTGACGATTTCGTGCCCGAAAAATGGATACTTGATGAAATGAAAAAGGTAAGCTACAGAGATTACTGCACGGGCTTTTATTACGGTGATGTGGCAGATGACGCCAACATCAGCTATAAAGGCGGCTACAACCGTGAATGGGATGTAATGGCGGTTGTTGAAAAGTGGGAAAAAGGCATTGCTTATTGCTCACAGAGAAACCGCTTTTTTGAAGGCGATGTTCTTGAGGCAATGAATGCAGGTGAAAAGCCCTTTGAGGTTAAAGCAACTGAGCTCAAAAATGAAGAAGGGGAGTCAATTCCCGATACAAGACACCCGATGATGAGGTTTACCTTCAGATGTGATATTCCGCTTAAGGAGGATACGCTTCTTCGCAAATGCCGTGAGGAAGCGGCACGGGTAATAATTTAAAGATGTTTAAATGAATGGAGGCGAAACAATGGCAACTTATTCAGTTTCCCTTGCAAAAATACTTAAGGATCATCAGTTTGAACCCTTGTTTATGCCGAAGGATCCTTCAGAAATTTTCATAACCTCTCCCGATGTTCACAGACCGGGACTTACAATTGCGGGCTATGATAATTTCTTTGACTGTACAAGAATCAACTTTCTCGGTAAAGCTGAGGTTGAGTTTATCAACAGTCTTGTAAACGATGACGGCTACAGAAAGGTTGAAAAATATATCTCAAAGCAGCCTGCCTGTATTATCATCGCAAGAAATCTTGACTGTCCGAAGCATATTCTTGACCTTGCACCGAAGTACGGCGTGCCTGTGCTTAAAACGAACGATTCAACCTCCCGTTCAATGGCGGCAATTATTGCTTATCTTAATGTTGAGCTTGCTGAAAGAATCACACGTCACGGTGTATTTGTTGAGGTTTACGGCGAAGGTGTTCTGATTCTCGGTGACAGCGGTGTAGGTAAAAGTGAAACCGCCGTTGAGCTTATAAAAAGAGGTCACAGACTTATTGCTGATGATGCCGTTGAAATTAAAAAGACGGGCTCAAAGACAATTGTCGGCTCCGCTCCCGATAACATCCGTCATTTCATTGAGCTTCGCGGTATCGGTATTATCAATGCCCGCCGTATTTTCGGTATGGGCTCAGTCAAGCTCAACGAAAAAATTGACATGGTTATTCAGCTTGAGCCCTGGGACAGTGAAAAGGTATACGACAGAATGGGTATTGAAAACGAATATACCGACATACTCGGTGTTCATGTTCCTTACACTGTTGTTCCTGTCAAGCCCGGCCGAAATCTTGCAGTAATCATTGAGGTTGCCGCAATGAACAACAGACAGAAGAAAATGGGATATAACGCGGCCAGAGAGCTTATGCATAATCTCGGTATGGTTGATGACATTATACCTCAGGATGATGAAATTCAGCTTTGGGGAAATTTTTAAGAGGTGAAAAAATGTACAGAATAGGTGTAGATTTAGGCGGAACAAACATCGCCGTAGGTGTAATTGATGACAATAACAAAATTATCGGAATTGCAAAAAGAAAGACAAACACTCCGAGACCTGCAAAGGAAATTTTCGACGACATCAACCTTTGTGTTGCCGATGCAGTTGCAAATGCGGGCCTTAAAGCTGAAGATATTGAAAGCATCGGTATCGGAACTCCCGGTTCCGTTGATCACGAAACAGGTATGATTCTTTATGCTAACAATCTTGACTTTTACAATGTACCCGCAGTGGATTATGTTCACGAAGCATTTCCCGATACAAAGGTTTATATCGATAATGATGCAAATTGTGCCGCACTCGGTGAGGCTCTTGCAGGCTGCGGTAAGGGTAAGAAAAGCTTTATTGCTGTAACTCTCGGCACAGGTGTCGGCGGCGGTATTGTTCTTGACGGAAAGCTTCTTGTCGGCTGTAACGATGCAGGCGGTGAAATCGGACATATGGTTATCGCTCTTGATGGTGAGCCCTGCAACTGCGACAGAATCGGCTGCTGGGAAAGATACGCTTCTGCAACTGCACTTGTCAATCAGACAAAGGCAGCAATGCTTAAAAATAAGGACAGTAAAATGTGGGAGCTTTGCGAAGGTGATGTTGAAAAGGCAGGTGGCAGAACTGCATTTGACGGTATGAGACTCGGTGACGAGTGTGCAACCGAGGTCTGCAACACCTATATGAATTACATTGCAATCGGTACTGCAAACCTTGTTAACATTTTCCAGCCTGAGCTTATCTGCTTTGGCGGCGGTATCTGTAACGAGGGAGAAACTCTTCTTGAGCCTATCAGAAGACTTGTTGCTAAATACAGATACAGTAAGCAGCAGCAAAAGCAGACCGAATTCTGCCGTGCTACTCTCGGCAACGATGCAGGTATTATCGGTGCAGCTTTATTAGAATATTAATCTGGGGGTTATCCTTTGAAAAACCTTATTAACGAGCTTGCCGAAAGAAAAATTTCTTTTCTTAAGGATGAGCCGATGAAAAATCACACTACCTTTAAAACAGGTGGAAATGCAAGCGTTTTCGTAAGTCCTCAAAGCCTCGAAGAGCTTACGGAAATACTCACTCTTACAAAAAAACACGGTATGAAGCCCTTTATCCTCGGCAACGGAAGCAATCTCCTTGTCAGCGACGACGGAATAAAGGACAGACCTGTTATCTTCATAGACAAGGGCTTTGATTATGTAAAGCTTATTGACAAAAATACAATCGAGGTCGGCGCAGGTGCATCACTTTCTTCGCTTTGCCGTTTTGCTCTTGAAAAGGGACTTACGGGACTTGAGTTTGCTTTTGGCATTCCCGGCTCCTGCGGTGGTGCCGCTTACATGAATGCAGGCGCTTACGGCGGTGAAATGAAGGATGTTGTTTCCCGTTGTAATCACATTGATTTTTACGGAAACGAGGGCTATTTTGACCGTGATGAGCTTGATTTCGGCTACAGACACAGTGTTTATTCCGATAAGGAATATGTAATTACAAGCATTGTCCTCACTCTTGAAGAAGGCAACAAGGATGAAATTCAGGCTAAAATGCGTGAGCTTCTTCAGAGAAGAAAGGACAAGCAGCCCCTTGAGTATCCCAGTGCAGGCAGTGTTTTCAAGCGCCCCGAGGGATATTTTGCAGGCGCTCTTATCGAGCAGTCGGGACTTAAGGGCAAGAGAATCGGCGGAGCAATGGTAAGTGAAAAGCACGCAGGATTCATCATCAATTATGAAAATGCAACAACAAAGGATGTCCTTGACCTTGTGAAATTCTGTCAGGACACTGTTATGGAAAAATTCGGCGTAATGCTTGAAAGGGAAATTAAATCTGTCTGACGGTGGTTTTATGGAGCTGATAATTGTAACGGGACTTTCCGGTGCCGGCAAATCAACAGTTGTACACGCAATGGAGGATATCGGATACTTCTGTGTTGATAATCTTCCGGGTAAGCTTATACCCTTGCTTGCACATTCTTTTCTTAAAGAAGGAAAAAAGAATAAGGTTGCCATTGTGTCTGATGTAAGAGCAGGCATCAATCCCGAAGATATGCAGCAGGCTCTTTCGAAGCTCTCTGATTTTGGAATAAGCTACAAGCTTCTTTTCCTTGATTGCCGTGAGGATGTGCTTCTCAACCGTTTTCGTCTTGCCCGAAGATCACATCCGCTTATGGGCGAGAATTGCAACAGTACACTTGAAGCAATCAGAAAAGAGGAGGAGCTTCTTACGCCCTTCAGACAAATGGCTGATTACATTATCGATACTTCAGCTCTCAGCCTTAACACCTGTAAAAACCGTATTTTTGACTTTTTCAAGGAAGCAGAGGAAACAGTAGGAAGCGTAAAGGTGCACTGTGTTTCCTTCGGCTTCAAGCACGGAATTCCCGAGGATGCTGACTACATCTTTGATGTCCGTTCCCTTCCTAACCCTTATTATGTCGAGGAGCTTAAGGCTCTTGTAGGTACAGATGAAAGAGTAAGCAGCTTTGTGATGAATTCTGAAGAATCAAGAGAATTTGAAAAGCATCTTCTTGATTTTTGCGATTTTGTTGTTCCTCTTTGCATCAAGGACGGAAGAAGTCAGCTTATAATTGCTGTCGGATGCACTGGCGGACATCACAGAAGTGTAACCTTTGCAGAGATTCTCTACAGGCATCTGTTATCAAAAAACTATATAACCAGCTTAAGTCACAGAGACATAAACAAATAAACCATCAAAAAATAAAGGAGGGCATATATGTCTTTTTCAGCAGAAATCAAAGAAGAGCTTATAAAAACACAGAATATGCCCGATTGCTGTCTTCACGCAATGGCATACGGAATGCTTCTTTTCGGACGAAGCTTTGACGGCGTTGACATTTCGCTTCTTACGGATAATCTTTCCGTGGGTGAGAAGTATTCGGAAATTGTCGGCAAGGTCTGCGATGTCGAGGTGAAAAAGCATGTTTCCGAGGCAGGTAAAATGACCTGCGAAATTGAAACAGCACAGGACAGAAGCAAGGTGCTTACCTGCTTTTCAACAACGGGCAGGGAAAGAGTCAAAAGAATTGACCGCGGAAACCTTCTTAATGAATGCATCGATGAGGAGGTTACGGTAAACTGTTGTGATGCCGCATTTCTCAGAGGAGCCTTTCTTTCCTGCGGTACGGCAAGCGATCCCAACAAAAGCTATCACATTGAATTTGTTGTGCCTTACAGAACGCTCAGTCAGGACCTTCTGAAGATTCTTACCGATTACGGCCTTAAGGCAAAGCACATGGTAAGGCGTTACATCAACGTCATTTACATAAAAGACAGTGAGAGCATCGAGGATCTGCTTACAGTTATGGGCGCGACAAATGCATCACTTTCTATTATGAATATCAAAATTTTCAAGGATATGCGAAATCGCACTAACCGTATAAATAACTTTGAAAATGCAAATCTTACCAAGACGGCAAATGCCGCCTATGATCAGATCAGTGCAATTGAAAAGCTTCGCAACAACGGAAGCTACGCACTTCTGAGTGAGGATCTTAAGGAAATTGCTGACCTTCGGATTGAAAACGAGGAAGCAAGTCTCAGAGAAATCGGCGAAATGTGCACACCGCCGATAAGCCGTTCAGCAGTAAATCACAGACTCAAAAAAATCATTGCTCTTTCCGGAGCAGACAACACTTAAAAGCGCAACCCCGGAGGTATTAAATTGGAAAAACCGATGAACAGATTCACAGTTCCCGAAGAGGAGCTTTCAAAGCAAAAAGAATATACCGAGCTTGTAAAAACGGTTCTTTCCTCGAGATTTCCCGAAGGAAAACCCAAAGCCTTTGTTCACACCTACGGTTGTCAGGGTAATGTTGCAGACGGTGAAAAGCTTCAGGGAATGCTTCTTTCAATGGGCTTTGACTTTACTGACGATGTAAATAATGCTGATCTTGTGCTTTATAACACTTGTGCAATCCGTGAGCACGCCGAGGACAGAGTTTTCGGAAATGTCGGTGCGCTCAAGCCTGTAAAAAAGAAAAATCCCGATATGATAATCGCACTTTGCGGTTGTATGACACAGCAGCAGAGCGTGGCAGATAAAATTAAAAACAGCTATCCCTTCGTTGACATTGTTTTCGGAACTCATGTTTCACACAGACTTCCCGAGTTTATTTACAGAAGTCTATGCCTCGGAAAAAGAGTTTTTGAAACTGCCGACAGCGAGGGAAACATTGTAGAAGGCTTGCCCATAAAGCGTGACGGCACCTTTAAGGCGTGGGTTCCCGTTATGTACGGCTGCAACAATTTCTGCTCGTACTGCATTGTACCTTATGTAAGAGGCAGAGAAAGAAGCCGTGATTTTGACACTGTGCTTGATGAGGTAAGGGGACTTGTTGCATCGGGCTACAAAGAAATCACGCTTCTCGGTCAGAATGTCAATTCCTATAATAAAAATCTCAGTGCCGACAAGCAGTTTCCTGCTTTGTTAAGAGCAATAAATGATATAGAGGGTGAATTCATTATCCGCTTTATGACCTCTCATCCGAGAGATTGCACAAAGGAGCTTATCGAAGCGATGGCTGAGTGCAAAAAGGTCGCAAAGCATCTTCACCTTCCCGTTCAGTCGGGCAACGACAGAGTTCTTGCCGAAATGAACAGACACTATGACAGAGAAAAGTATCTGTCACTCATTGGTTATGCTTATGAGCTTATGCCTGAGCTTTCAATCACAAGTGATATTATTGTAGGCTTCCCGGGAGAAACCTACGAGGAATTCCGCGACACACTTTCTCTTGTTGAAAAAGTCAGATACACCTCTCTCTTTACCTTTATTTTCTCACCCCGTAAGGGAACTAAGGCCTTTGATATGGAGGATCCTGTTTCCCGTAAGGAAAAGGGCGTATGGTTCAAGGAGCTGACTGACCTTCAGGAAAAAATTGCAGGTGAACGAACCTCAAAAATGAAGGGCAGATCCTACCGTGTGCTTGTTGAGGAAAAAGCCAAGGCTGACGGTTTTCTTTCGGGCAGAACGCAAGGCAATGTCATCATCGAATTCGAGGGTGACGAAGGACTTATCGGTCATTTTGCCGATGTAAGAGTGACCAATCCGAGAACCTGGATTGTTTACGGTGAGCTTGTATAAATTTACTTCACAAGAAGTATGTTATAAATATTTTATTTTAAGGAGCAAAAACAAATGGACATCATCAAACTTACACGTGAGCTTGGTGCTGCAATTCAGCAGGACGAGCGCTACATCAATTTTGCAAAAGCAAGAGAAGAAAATGAAAAAGACGCTGAGCTTAACGAGCTTATGGCTCAGATTCAGATGGTTCAGATGAACTATCAGATGGAAGCATCAAAGGAAAACCCCGACAGCGACAAAATGCGTGGCTACGAGGAGCAGTTCAACGATGTATACACAAAGTTTATGGACAGCGACAAGATGAAGAACTACGAGGCTGCAAGAGCTGAAATCGACAACCTTATGAACTATGTTATGCAGATTCTCGGTCTTTGCGTAAACGGTGCAGATCCTGCAACCTGTGAGCCCGAGCCCGAGCCCGAGCACAATTGCGGCGGTTCATGCTCAAGCTGCAGCGGTTGCCACTAATCAGTAAAGTTACGAAGTAAGCAGAAAATTCAGGAGGAAAAACAAATGGCTGAAATGACGCCGATGATGGCACAGTACTTTGAAATTAAAAAGGATTATCCGGACGCTATTTTGTTTTTCCGCCTGGGTGATTTCTATGAAATGTTCTTTGACGATGCAAAGACCGCCTCTGCAGTCCTCGAGCTTACTTTAACGGGCAGAGCCTGCGGAAACGGCGAAAAGGCTCCGATGTGCGGTGTTCCCTTTCATTCGTCAGAAGCCTACATTGCAAAGCTTGTAAAAAACGGCTACAAGGTTGCAATCTGTGAGCAGGTTGAAGATCCTGCACTCGCAAAGGGAATTGTAAGGCGTGATGTTGTAAGAATTGTCACAAAGGGCAGCATTATCGAAAATGAGATGCTCGATGAAAACAAGAATAACTATCTCGCATCGATTTTTGTCGGTGAAGGTGGCTGCGGCATCTGCTTTGTCGATGTTTCAACCGGCACACTTAATCTTACTCACATTCCCGTAAGCGATGACCTTGAAAGCAGTATAATCAACGAGCTCGGCGTTTTTTCGCCAAGTGAAATCATCCTTAACAACAAATGTGCCGCAATCAGAAATGTTGCGTCGTTCATTTCAAAGAAAACCGATGCCTCCTGCGAGCTTCCTGAGGACAGTTATTTTGATTTTGATGACTGCTACGGTGTTTGCTGTGAGCATTTTACAAAAGAAAAAATCAGAGCTTACGGAATTGACAGCCAGCAAGAGGCCATTATTTCCGTCGGCAGTGCAATAAAGTACCTCAAAAATGTACAGAAAAATGACCTTGACAACATCAGGGAAATCAATTTCTACTCCGAAAATCAGTTTATGAAAATCGGTTACTCCACAAAGCGTGACCTTGAAATTGTGGAGACCATGAGAAGCCGTGAAAAGAAGGGCTCACTTCTGTGGGTTCTCGACAGTACGGGTACCTCTATGGGTAAAAGGTTACTTCGTTCCTGGCTTGAAAAGCCCCTTATAAATCTCGCTCAGATTTCACGCAGACACAATGCGGTTGACGAGCTTTATAATGATAATATGAAATTAAGTGAGCTGAGCTCAGCTCTTAAGAATATATTTGACATTGAGCGTTTGCTTACAAGAATTGTTTACGAAACCGCAACGGCGAAGGATCTCAATTCACTTAAGCAGACAATCTCTGCTCTTCCCGACATCAAGGCGCTTCTTTCAGACTGCAAAAGTGCCTATCTTGTAAATCAGTTCAATGCTATTGACTGCCTTGAGGATGTTTACAATCTTATTGATTCTGCAATCAGAGAGGATGCGCCCTTTACTCTTCGCGAAGGCGACCTTATCCGGGAAGGCTTTAACGAGGAGCTTGACAGTCTTTCAGACATCAAGAATAACGGCAAAAAGTACATAGCCGAAATAGAAGCACGCGAAAAGGAGCTTACGGGAATTCCCAAGCTTCGCATTGGCTATAACCGTGTTTTCGGTTATTACATCGAGGTTACAAACTCCTATAAGGAGCTTGTTCCCGAAACCTATATAAGAAAACAGACACTTTCCAATTGTGAAAGATACATCACTCAGGAGCTCAAGGACCTTGAAAGCAAGGTGCTCGGTGCTCAGGAGAGAATTGTAAAGCTTGAATACGAAATCTTCTGCCAGGTAAGAAAGGCAGTTGCCAAGGAATTCAACAGAATCAGACTTACGGCTTCAGCAATTGCGGTAACGGATGTTCTTTGTTCGCTTGCAAATGCGGCAATAAAGAACAATTATGTCCGTCCCGTTATGGTCGATTCCACAGCACTTAAAATCACCGACGGAAGACATCCGGTTGTTGAGCTTATGCTCAAGGATGTGCCTTTTGTTCCGAATGATACGAATATGGACTGTGAAAGCAACCGTTGCGCCATTATCACAGGCCCTAATATGGCAGGTAAGTCAACTTATATGCGTCAGGTGGCTCTCATCTGTCTTATGGCGCAGGTCGGCTCCTTTGTTCCTGCAAGAAGTGCAGAGCTTGGCATTGTCGGAAGCATCTTCACCCGTGTGGGTGCATCCGATGACCTTGCAACCGGTCAGTCAACCTTTATGGTGGAAATGAGCGAGGTTTCCGATATTCTCCGAAATGCCGACAGAAACAGTCTTATTATTCTCGATGAGGTCGGCAGAGGAACCTCGACCTTTGACGGAATGAGTATCGCAAGAGCCGTTCTTGAACACATTGCCGATAAAAAGAAAATCGGTGCAAAAACCCTTTTCTCAACTCATTATCACGAGCTTACAGAAATTGAAAATCAGCTTGAAGGCATCAAAAACTACAACATCTCCGTCAAAAAGAGGGGAGAGGATGTAATCTTCCTTCGCAGAATTGTACGGGGCTGTGCCGACGGAAGCTACGGTATTGAGGTGGCAAAGCTTGCCGATTTACCCCAGTCAGTCCTTTCAAGGGCGAGAAAGATTCTAAAATACCTCGAGGCTAACCGTCCCGATGCTTCTCAGCTTATGAAATCCCTTCCGCAAAAGGAAGAAAAAGAGGAAGCACAGATTTCACTTTCAGGTAAATTCAACAGTGAGCTTGCACAAAAGCTCAAGGAAATTGATGTTAACACACTTACGCCAATTGAGGCACTTACCACACTTCACGAGCTTGTTGCCTTTGCAAAAAGCACCGATGTATAATTAAAAACTAATGAAAAAGGAGGTAGTACCGTGGCAAAAATCAATGTATTATCAAAGCATCTTGCTGAGCTTATCGCCGCGGGTGAGGTTGTTGAAAGACCTGCCAGCGTTGTCAAGGAGCTTATGGAAAACTCAATCGATGCGGGTGCAACCTCCATCACTCTTGAAATCCGTAACGGTGGTGTTACCTACATCCGCATAACCGATAATGGCTGCGGAATTGAGCACGACGATGTGCCAAAGGCTTTTATCAGCCACGCCACAAGTAAAATTACCAACGAGGATGACCTCAACTCAATTCTTACTCTCGGCTTCAGAGGCGAAGCTCTTGCTTCAATTGCGGCAGTTTCACGTACTGAAATTCTTACAAGAGCCGAAAACGAGCAAAGCGGCACATCCTACGCCGTTGAAGGTGGCGTGCAGACACGCTACGAGCAGGCGGGCTGTCCCATCGGCACAACGATTATAGTAAGAGACCTTTTCTTCAACACTCCTGCAAGAATGAAATTTCTCAAGCGTGATGTTTCAGAGGCAAATGCAGTTGCCGAGGTCGTTGACAGAATCGCTCTTTCCAATCCGGATGTTAGCATCCGTTTTATCCGTGAAGGCAAGCAGGCTCTTATCACTCCGGGTGACGGAAGGCTCCTTTCAAGCATTTATTCTGTTTTCGGCAGAGCCTTTACCGATTCTCTTGTTGAGGTTGATTATGAGCTTGACGGCATAAAGGTAAAGGGCTATGTGTGTAAGCCTGCTTTTTCAAGACCCTCACGCTCAATGCAGTATTTCTTTCTTAACGGCAGATATATCAAATCTCGATCCTGCATGGCATCAATGGAAAATGCCTATAAAAACTCGATAATGGTCGGCAAATTCCCGAGCTGTGTGCTTGATATAATCATACCTCCGAATTTTGTTGATGTGAATGTACACCCCGCTAAAACCGAGGTACGCTTCAGCGATGAAAGACGTGTTTCTTCGGCCGTTTATTATGCAGTTAAAAGTGCAATCGAGGTCGGCGACACTCCCGTTGCTGTAAATGTTGCAAAGGTTGCCGAAAAAACGAGAGCCGCCTCAAGTCAGTTTTTACTTGCAGTTGATGACGAAAAAGAGCCTCTTACTGTAAAAACGGAAAACAAGGTTCCCAAAGCAGAAGTAAAGCCTGCTGTAAACTCCGTAAGAAACGAAAGCTTCTGGTCAAGGATCCCCTCTGCTGAGTTCAGAACTCAGGTTTCTACAGTCGAATCTGAAAACGCCTTTACAAAGGATTCTGATGAGCCAGATCTCGTTTCGTCCTTTAAAAATAAGCCTGCACCTGCCGTAAAACAAGAGATGGCGGTCAGAGTGCAGAGTGAACCCAAGCCTTCACAGCGCCCTGCGGTAAGTGAATACGTACCGCCGTCACATAATTATGTTCCCGTTGCGCTAAAGGAGGAAAAAGAGCTTCCGCCAAAGCCCTTACGGCTTCTCGGAGAAGCATTCAAAACCTACATCATCTGTGAATACGACAATAAAGTTTACTTTATAGATAAGCACGCTGCCCACGAAAGAGTGATTTACAATAAAATCAAGAAAGCGGCATCAGAAAAGGTTTCCTCACAGGTATTGCTTTCTCCTGTGACGGTAACGCTGAACAAAAATGACTACGATACTGTTCTTGAAAATCTTGATGTTTTCCTCAAAGCAGGCTATCTTGTTGAGGACTTCGGATCGGGCGTTGTTATCGTAAGAGAATGTCCTATGCTGATTTCCGGCGACGATATTGAGGACACCGTTGTTGAAATTGCATCTTATCTTGTGCAGAATAAAACAAATGTTGAAAGCGAAAAAATCGACCGCATTCATCATACATCAGCCTGCAAAGCGGCAATCAAGGCAGGGTACAAAAACTCCACTGCAGAGCTTAAAATTCTTGCAGAGCAGGTGCTTTACGATGATGAAATCCGCTATTGCCCACACGGAAGACCCGTGATGATTGAAATGAGCAAATATGACCTTGAAAAGCAGTTCGGTCGAATAGTTTAATCGGAGAGTTATAATAATATGAATAAACCTTTGGTTGCCGTTGTTGTGGGCCCCACAGCTTCAGGCAAAACCTCACTTGCAATTGAGCTTGCAAAGCTTTTTGACGGCGAAATTGTTTCCGCCGATTCCATGCAGATTTACAAAGGCATGGACATAGCAACTGCAAAGCCTACCGAGGAGGAAAAAGAGGGGATTCCCCATCATCTGATCAGCATAATAGGTGCTGACGAGGACTTCAGCGTAAATCAGTTCAAGCTGAAAGCCACCGAGGCAATTGAAAGCATTATCGCAAGAGGTAATCTTCCTATTGTTGCAGGCGGCACGGGCTTTTATGTTGACACACTCGTAAATAATACTGAATTTCTTGATTACGAAAAAAACGACATCCGTGCAAAGCTTGAGGAAAGAAAGGAAACCGAGGGTATTGCCTCGCTTTTGAAGGAGCTTGAGGGAATCGATCCCGAAGCTGCAGGAAAGCTTCACGGGAACGATGTTAAAAGAATCATCCGTGCCCTTGAGGTTTACTACAGCACGGGACAGACGATTTCCGAGCAGTGCAGACTGTCTCACCTTAATGAGAGTCCATACCGCTTCTGTATAATAGGCATCAATGCCAAGGACAGACAGCTTCTTTATGACAGAATCAATCAGAGAGTTGATCTGATGCTTGAAGCAGGGCTTATCGGCGAGGCAGAAAGATTTTTCTCGAGTGAAATTTCAAAAACTGCAAAGCAGGCAATCGGCTATAAAGAATTAAAGCCGTATCTTGACAGCTTGTGCACTCTTGAAGAAGCAACAGAAAAGCTTAAAATGGAAACACGACGCTACGCAAAAAGACAGCTTACCTGGTTTCGTAAGAGAGACGGAATCAACTGGATTTACATTGACGGCAAAACCAAATCCGAAATCGTCAGTGAGGCAGAGCGCATAATAAGAGAGCATACGCATCAATAAAGCAGAAAGGAAACAGTAAAATGGAATTATCAATCCAAAAACGTTTTTCTGATATTGAATTCAATCTTGACACCATAAGGGAAAGAATTGCAAAGGCGGCACTTTCCGTCGGCAGAAATCCCGATGAAATCACCCTGATGGCAGTTACCAAAACCGTTGAGCCGATTTTTATAAATCACGCTATTGAAAACGGCATTGATCTTATCGGTGAAAACAAGGTTCAGGAGCTTCTTTCAAAAAAGCCTTATCTTAATCTTGAAAATTGTCAGGCACATCTTATCGGTCATCTTCAGACCAATAAGGTTAAACAGATTGTTTCCGAGGTTTCGATGATTCAGTCTCTTGACAGTCTGAAGCTCGCAAAGGAAATTTCAAAGCGCAGTACCGAAAAGGGTCTTATTACGCCTTGTCTTGTCGAGGTTAACATCGGACAGGAGGAAAGCAAGACAGGACTTGAGCTTTCGTCTCTTGAGGAGCTTCTTTGTGAGGTTTCCGTTCTTGAGGGCATCAGTGTGCAGGGGCTTATGACAATTCCTCCAATTTGCGACGACGAAAAAGAGCATGACAAATATTTTTCAAAAATGCATAAAATATTTGTTGACATAAGAGATAAAAAGTTAGATAATATAAATATGTGTGTACTTTCAATGGGTATGTCATCTGACTATGAAGCCGCCGTAAGAAACGGCTCGACTCTTGTGAGAGTAGGAAGCAGTATCTTCGGCGCAAGAATGTATTAATAAAAAAGGAGCTGACAAAAATGGATTTCTTTAAAAATTTTAAGGATAAAGTTAATGAACGCTTGTTTGCGAGCGATGAGGAATATGATGAAGACGACGTAAATGATGGGGATTACGACGACGAGCAGAGCGATGAGCCGATGTTTGACGGCGAGCTGAATCCTCCCTCATACAGTAACTACAGCAGTAATTATACTGCAAAAAATTACACCAACAGCTTTAACAGCAACAAGTACAGCTATTCACCTACGGGCGGAATGAACGCTCCCGAATACGATTTCGGAAAAAAGACAACTGCTTCGGTTCCCGAGTATAATCCTTCCGCTTCCGGCGAAAAGAAGGCAGGCAACATTTACAGCATGAACAGTATGAGACCCGCAACGAAGTTCAAGCTTAATTCCATCACACTTTATGAAATCTACGGGGCAAAAGAGGTTGCACTTCTGATGATGGAAAAGGATACAATTATTATTGTAAACTTTTCACCTCTTTCCGAAAATCAGAAGCTCAGGGCAATGGACTTCCTTGACGGTGCAAAATGCGTTACCAACGCAATTCTTGCAAAGCTTAATGAAAACATCGTTGTTTTTGTACCCGAAAGTGTTGAGCTCTGCGGTGACTTCCAGAGCCAGGTTGACATTGATTCTCTTAAATAAAATCAACGAATTAATAAAAAAGGAATGATAAAATATGATGCTTCCCAATCAGATAACACTTCAGCATTTCACACAGACAGGTAAAGGTGGCTACAGATCAATTGAGGTTGACGCCTTTTTACAGCGTGTTTATCAGAGCTATAATAAGCTTTACAATGACAATAAGGCTCTTAATGACAAGCTTGAAGAGCTTATGCCTCAGATCGAAGAATACAACAGAAGCAAGACAACAATTGCCGATGCTCTTATCTGGGCAAAGTCCACCGCCGAAAAGAACATTGAGGAAGCAAAAGCCATTTCCGAAAATCTCGTTGCCGATGCCACTGCAAAGGCCGATAAGCTTCTTGAAGATAAAAAGATGGAAGCTGACACCTATTATGCTGACAAGACAATGGCAGCAAACAGAAATCTTGAAAAGGCTAAAAGTGAGCTTGAATCAATCAAGCAGCAGTCTGCAATCTTTTCTGACAGGTATATTGCGGAAATCAATGTAAAAACCCAGACGATCATTGAGGATGCTAACTCTAAGGCCGCTTCAATTGTTGCCGATGCCTATGCTGATGCAAAGAAAGCAAGAGAAAAGGCAGACAGAATCATTGCCGATGCAAATGCAGAGCTTGAAACGCTTAAGGCAGAGGCAATTAAAATCAAAAACGAAATGTACGCTCTTATTTCCTATGCCCAGACTGCCGCTGAAAAGGTCAGCAGCTATTCCTTTGATGCATTTGAAAAGGATGAAGGTGCCGAAAGCGAGGTTCTTGAGGCAAAGAGTATAGATTTTGATGAAATTCAGAAATTCAGCTTTGACGGAATTCAGCAGCTTACCGTTGAAGAGGAAGCACAGCCCGAAGAGGCACCCGTAGAGGAAAGCAAGCCTGCACAGCCTGAATATGTCAGATTTTTCGGTGCCGATATTCCCGATGTGAATGACATTCTTTCGGGTATCTTCGCGGCAGGAAACAAAAACAATAACGAGGATGAAAACAGCTTCAGATTCGAAAAGGTAGTATCAGATTTTGACCGTCCTTCCGAAATCAGAACCTTCGACATTCTCGGGGAAGACGATGATGAGTGATTTGACTTCTGATAAGAAAATCAGCCTGAAAATGAGAATAATTTCGCTTTTTGCCGTTGCCTTTTTACTCGGCCTTGATCAGCTTATCAAGTATTATGTTGATCTTAACCTTAAAGGCAGTCAGCCTGTAGTGGTGCTCAGAAATGTTCTGCAGTTCAATTATCTGGAGAATGACGGAGCAATGATGGGCTTTATGAGCGGTAAAACAGGCACTATGACGGTTCTTGCACTTATATGTGTTGCAGTTATGCTCATAGTTGTCTTTTCAGGTAAAATCAAGGATCTGATTGATTATTGGTGCATTCTTCTGATGATTGCAGGAGGACTCGGCAACATAATTGACAGAGTTTTCAGAGGCTATGTAATTGATTATATCGAGGTTCTGTTTGTTGATTTTTATATCTTCAATTTTGCAGACTGTCTTATAACGGTTGCCGCATTTGTTTTGATTTTCTATCAGATTTATCTTATATATAAAGAGGGTAAGGATAAGAAAAAAGTCGGTGAAATCCATGATTAATTCATTTATTTTTTCTGTTTCTCCCGAAAAAGCAGGAGAAAGAATTGATAAGATTACTGCTTCGGAGTGTGGGCTTAATTCCCGTTCAGCCGCGCAGAAGCTTATCGAAGACTCTGCGGTAAAGGTTAACGGAATTGTCGTTTCGAAGAATTACAAGGTCAGAGCAGGGGATAAAATCACTGTGCAGATTCCCGAAGCCAGGGAGCTTGAGGTTACTGCTGAAAACATCCCCCTTGACATAAGATACGAGGACAGCGACCTTCTTGTTGTAAATAAGCCCAAGGATATGGTTGTTCATCCTGCGGCGGGAAATTACGAGGGTACACTTGTAAATGCACTTTTGTATCATTGTAAGGGAAGTCTGTCGGGAATAAACGGTGTTATCCGTCCCGGCATTGTTCACCGTATTGACAAGGATACAAGCGGACTTCTTATTGTCGCAAAAAATGATTTTGCCCATATCAACCTCGCAGAGCAGATAAAGGCGCATTCCTTTACAAGACAGTATCAGAGTGTTGTTTACGGCAAAATCAAAAACGAGCAGGGTAAAATTGATGCCCCCATCGGAAGACATCCTGTCGACAGAAAAAGGATGACTGTCACAACAAAAAACAGTAAAAACGCAGTTACTCATTATGAGCTTGTTGAGCAGTATGAAAAATTTGCTCATGTCCGTCTCAGACTTGAAACGGGCAGAACTCATCAGATACGTGTACACATGTCATACATAGGGCATCCCGTTGCAGGAGATCCGGTTTACGGACCGAAAAAGGTAATCACAGAGCTTCAGGGACAGTGCCTTCATGCAGGACTTATAGGCTTCAGACATCCGAGAAGCGGGAAATACATTGAAATTGAAAGTGAGCTTCCCGGGTACTTCACGGACTTTTTAAGGAGGATAAAGTAAATGCCTCAAAAAATCGAAAAAAGCTTATCACATTGGCTTATAGCATCCGATATTGACGGAACAATAAACAATAAAGCAAGACAGCTTGTAGAACGCAACTACAATGCCATTCACCGTTTTGTTGACGAGCTTGGCGGTAATTTTACTCTTGCGTCGGGCAGATCTCCCGAATCAATGAGAAAGCACTTCAAGCGTCTTAATATCCCGGACGGAAAAGCAATTGTCATTAACGGCGCAGGAATTTACGACTTTGCAGAAGAAAAGATGATCTGGTCATCACCTTTTAACGAGCACTGTATCGACATTGTTCGTAAAACGGTCAAAAAGATGCCTTTTCTTGCCTTTCAGGTAATAAGTGACAAGGTAGTTTATATTTTCAGACCGACGCCTTCTGCGAGACTTCTGGCAATAAATGCGCGTTATCCCATCAAGTACTTTTACGATTTTGAAAAAATCCCCAAGGATAAGTGGTATAAGGTTATTTTCACGGGAATCCCCCCCGAAATGACAAGGGTTTCAAGGTTCGTTGAAGGTCTCTCGTCAACTACAGAAAATCTTATGTTTTCTTCTCCCTGGAGCTACGAAATGGTAAATGAGGACACAAACAAGGGTAAAGCAGTGCTTAAGCTTGCTGAAATCCTCGGAGTAAAAAAAGAAAACACCGCCGCAATCGGTGATTACTACAACGATTACGAAATGCTCAGGCAGGTCGGTCTTCCTGCTTGCTGCGGTCAGGCTCCCAAGGGGATGAAGGATATTGCAAAGCTGGTCACCTGTCACTGTAATGACGGTGCGGTAGCTGATTTGATAGAGTATGTTATCCAAAACGGATAATATATATAAATTTAAATTTTCGGTGATGGATTTCACCACCGTGTAAGGAGGATAATAATGAACGAAAACAGAAAAAACGAACTCAAAAAAATCGCTTTGAATGTGCGTAAGGGAGTAATCGAAGGCACATTCAACGCAAAGTCAGGTCATCCGGGCGGTTCACTTTCAATTGCAGATATTGTTACGTATCTCTACTTCGAAAAGATGAACGTCAATCCTGAAAAGCCCAATGATGAAAACAGAGACAGATTTGTTCTTTCAAAGGGACATACTGCTCCTGCTCTTTATGCAGCTCTTGCTCTTAAGGGCTTCTTCCCCGTTGAGCTTCTCAAGACTCTGCGTAAGCCCGATTCAATCCTTCAGGGACACCCCAGCATGAGATATACTCCCGGTGTCGATATGAGCACAGGCTCACTCGGTCAGGGTATTTCCGTTGCCTGCGGTATGGCACTCGGTGCAAAGCTCAAGGGCAAGGACTTCAAGGTTTATGTGCCTCTTGGTGACGGTGAAATTGAAGAAGGTCAGGTATGGGAGGCTGCAATGTTTGCCGGTAACAGAAGGCTTGACAATCTTGTAGCAATCGTTGACTATAACAACCTTCAGATTGACGGCTCACTTGATGAGGTTAACTCACCTTACCCCATCAAGGAAAAGTTTGAAGCATTCAACTGGAATGTAATCGAAATCAACGGACATTGCTTCTGTGAAATCGAAGAGGCCTTCAAAAAGGCTGACGAATGTAAGGGTAAGCCCACCTGCATTGTTGCAAAGACAGTAAAAGGCAAGGGCGTTTCATTCATGGAAGACAAGTGCGACTGGCACGGTTCGGCTCCCAATGCTGAACAGTACGAGCAGGCAATGGCAGAGCTCGATGCAGCTCTCAAAGAACTGGAGGTGTAATTATGGCTGATGTAATCAAATGTGCAACAAGAGATGCTTACGGTGCCGCTTTGAAGGAGCTTGGCGAAAGAGACGATATCCTCGTTCTTGATGCTGACCTTGCAAAGGCAACCAAAACAATCACATTCAAAAAGGCTTTCCCCGATAAATTTATTGACTGCGGTATCGCAGAAGGTAATATGGTAGGTGTTGCAGCAGGTCTTGCAACAACCGGTTACACCGTTTTTGCTTCATCCTTTGCAATGTTTGCAGCAGGAAGAGCATTCGAGCAGGTAAGAAATTCTGTTGCTTACCCCAAGCTCAATGTTAAAATCGGTGCAACTCACGCAGGTATCTCCGTCGGTGAAGACGGTGCCAGCCATCAGTGCTGTGAGGATATTGCTCTTATGAGAAGCATTCCCAATATGGTAATCATCAACCCTGCTGACGATGTTGAAGCAAAGCAGGCTGTTTTCGCTGCAGTTGAGCACGAGGGTCCCGTTTATCTTCGCTTCGGCAGACTTGCAGTGCCCCGTGTAAATGCTGAGGATTACAAGTTTGAGCTTGGCAAGGGTGTGCTTTTAAGAGGCGGTAACGATGTAACAATCGTTGCAACCGGTCTTATGGTAAATGAAGCACTTATTGCCGCTGACGAGCTTGCAAAGGAAGGCATTGAAGCAAGAGTTATCAACATCCATACAATCAAGCCTATTGATAAGGGAATTATCGTTAAGGCTGCAATGGAAACAGGCGCAATTGTTACTGCAGAAGAGCACAGTATTATCGGCGGTCTCGGCGGTGCAGTTACAGAAGCACTCAGTGAAGAATGTCCCGTCCCCGTGCTTCGTCTCGGCGTTGAGGATACCTTCGGTAAATCTGGCCCTGCAGTTGAGCTTCTTAAAATCTTCGGTCTTGATGCACAGCATATTGCTGAAAAAGCAAAGAAGGCTATTGATTTAAAGCATAAGCTCGGTAAATAATATAAAGGTAGGTTCACACAATGAAAGAAATCACAAAGGATATGCTCATCGGAGACATACTTGAAGCCGACAGCGGTACTGCAATGTTCTTCTTTGAGATGGGTATGCACTGTCTCGGTTGCCCCGCTTCAAGAGGCGAAACAGTTGAAGAGGCTTGTGCAGTTCACGGTGTAGATGTTGACACTCTTATTGCAAGGGTGAATGAATATCTTGCATCCAAATAAGCATATCAGCAGTGAGCCACTCTTAGTAAGGGTGGCTCATTTTCTGAAAATGAGGTAAATTATGGGAAAAATCAGACTTGACAGCAGACTTTCAGCTGTTGCCTCGCTCGTAAGAGAGGGGAAAACTGTTGCAGATATAGGCACGGATCACGCATATTTACTTGCCCGACTTCTGAAAGAGGGTAAAATCAAAAGGGGAATTGCCGCCGATTTGAGAAAAGGCCCCCTTGAAAATGCAAGAAAAACACTTGTTGACTGCGGTCAGCTTGAAAATGTCAGGCTTGTTCTTTCTGACGGTCTTGATGAAATTAAAAAGGGTGAATGCGACGACATAACCATTGCCGGTATGGGCGGCATTCTTATAAAAGAAATACTTGAACGTACTGACTGGATTTTTGATAAAAACATACATATTATTGCTCAGCCGATGACGCATGGTGAGGTTTTGCGTAAATTCCTTGTTGAAAATGGCTTCGTAATTGATAAGGAGCTTGCCGCAACTGACGGAAAGCGTCATTACTGTATTATTTCCGCTTATTTCGACGGTGAAAAAAGAGTTGCCGACAGCTGGTACACCTATGTTGGTGAGCTTATATATAATAAAGATGAAATTTCACAAATGTATATAAACAAAATCGTCACAGCTCTTGAAAAAAAGCTTGAGGCGATAAAAAATGCAGGTGTTACTGACAGTGAAAACATTGCAAAGACACTTGCAGACATTAATGAGAAGCTTACGGAGGTTAAAAATGGTTAAGGTAAAAGCTGTTTCCGATTATATAAATAATTTTGCTCCCTACAGTACACAGTGTGCGTGGGACAACAGCGGTCTTCTTGTAGGCGACAAAAGTGCCGATGTCAGAAAGGTCGGCATCTGCCTCGATCTTACGGATGAAACGCTCAAAAATGCAATAAAAGAAAAGGTTGACCTGATTGTCACACACCATCCTCTTATTTTCACTCCGCAGAAAAATTTCCTTTCCGACAACAAGGCGTTCAAACTTGCAAAAGAGGGGATCAGCCTTATTTCAGCGCACACACCCTTTGACTGTGCCGAAGGCGGAGTAAACGATGTTCTCTGCGAAATTCTCGGAATCGAAAATGCCGTCGGACTTGAGTCTGAGGAATGTGGGATTCCCATGGCTAGAATCGGCTCGGTAAAAGAACAGCTTTCTTCGGATTTTGCACGCTTTGTTTCCGAAAAACTCGGTACGGTCTGCAGAGTCGTTGACTGCAAAAACACAGTTCGAAGGGTTGCGGTCTGCGGCGGTGCCGGAATGGATTTTCTTGCTGACGCGCTCAGAGAGGGTGCCGATGCTTATGTAACGGGTGAAATGAAGCACCACGAAATGCTCCTTGCAAGAGAAGAGGGCATAACAGTTATTGATGCAGGTCATTTTCAAACGGAAACTCCTTCAATGACAAAGCTTAAAAACAAACTTGAAACAGAATTTCAGGATGTGGAATTTGTCCTCCTCGGACAGTCTGCACCGATTGAATTTATAGGATATTAATTATGGCACTTGACGGAATTTTTCTCACAAAAATTAAAAATGAGCTTAACGATAAGGCGGTAGGGCTTCGTGTTGACAGGGTAAATCAGCCCACAAACGACGAAATTATTCTCAATTTAAGAGGCAGAAACGGAAACTACAAGCTTCTTTTCTGTGTTCGCGCAGACAGTCCGCGAATTCACTTCACGAGTCACAGCATAGATAATCCACCCGTACCCCCGATGTTCTGTATGCTTCTTCGAAAGTATCTTACGGGTGCTCTCATAAAAGAATTCAGACAGCACGAAAGTGACAGAATTCTCTTTGTGGACTTTGATGCGACCAATGAAATCGGTGACAGAATTGAAGTCAGCCTTTGCATTGAGATAATGAACAAGTATTCTAATCTCATTTTCATAAGAGACGGAAAAATCATCGATGCACTCAAGCGTGTTGATATAACCACATCTTCTGTCAGACAGATTCTTCCGGGTATGGAGTACCGACTTCCACCGGGACAGGATAAGCTGAATATTGATAAATGCAGTGCAGATGAAGTTCTTGAAAGAGTGCTTTCCTTCAAGGAAAAGAGCCTTTCGGGAGCGATTATGGCATCAGTTCAGGGTGTATCTCCCGTTGTTGCAAGGGAGCTTGCCTATAAAGTCGCCTTTGATGATTTGTCGGTTTCCTCTCTCAAGGATGAAAACATAGTTGCATTAAGAAACGAGCTTGAAAAAATCAAGCTTGACTTATCCTCTTTCGATGATGTTTATATGCTTACCGAAGAAAAGGGCAAGCCAAAGGATATGTCACACATTGAGATTAGGCAGTATTCAGGTGCACTTGTCTGCAAAAGGTATGAAAGTCCATCGGAATTGCTTGATGATTTCTACTTTGAAAGAGACAGAATCAACCGCATAAATCACAGAGGCAGAGAGCTTATAAAGCTTCTTAACAAGCTTATAGAAAGAACAGCCCGAAAAATCAGCATTCAGAAGGACGAGCTGAAGCGCTGTGCAGACAAGGACACATTGAAGCTTTACGGTGAGCTGATTGTTGCAAATCTTTACCGACTTCATAAGGGCACAAGCTTTTACGAGGTTGAAAATTACTACGACAACTGTAATATTATAAAAATCCCTTGCAATCCTGCATTAAGCCCTCAGGAAAATCAGAAGAAGTACTATAAGGATTACCGCAAGGCACAGACTGCCGAAAAGCTTCTTGCTGAGCTTATTGAACAGGGTGAGCAAGAGCTTGTTTATCTTGAATCTGTTCTTGACGAGCTTTCAAGAGCTGATACAGATACTGAAATTTCACTTATAAGGCTTGAGCTTTCTCAAGGTGGTTACATCAAAAACACAAAAGCAAAAAGACAGAAGCCGCCAAAGGAATTGCCGCCTTACGAATTCACCACAACTGACGGCTTCAGAGTGCTTGTCGGAAGAAATAATATTCAGAACGACAGGCTCTCGCTAAAAACCGCCAGAAAAACAGATATGTGGCTTCACACACAGAAAATTCCCGGTTCACATGTAATCATCTGCGGTGACAATAAAGAGATAAGCGACCTTGCGATTGAAGAAGCGGCAGTAATCGCTGCTACCTACAGTAAGGCAAAGGATTCATCCCTTGTTCCCGTTGATTACACACCGGTAAAGCAGCTCAAAAAGCCCGTCGGTGCAAAGGCGGGAATGGTGATTTACCACGAGTATTACACGATAATCGTAAATCCTGATAAGGATTTCACCGAAAGGCAAAAAGTAAAATAAAAAGGAGGCAGTCGATATGGCGTTTACACATCTTCATCTTCATACGGAGTACAGTCTGCTTGACGGAGCCTGCCGCATCGGTAAGCTGATGGACAGAGTTTCCTCACTCGGACAGAAAAGTGTTGCAATCACCGACCACGGCGTGATGTACGGTGTCATTGACTTTTATAATGCCGCAAAGGAAAAAGGTATAAAACCGATTATCGGCTGCGAATGCTATGTTGCTGCAAGAAGCAGACACGATAAGGTTCACGGCATCGATAACAAAAGATACCATCTTGTGCTTCTTTGTGAAAACGAAACGGGTTACAAAAATCTCATTGCAATGGTCAGCCGTGCTTGGACGGAAGGCTTTTATACCAAGCCGAGAATTGACCGTGAGCTTCTTCGTAAGCACAGTGAGGGACTCATTGCTTTTTCGGGCTGTCTTGCAGGTGAGGTTTCCTCTGCACTTGTAAGAGGGGACTACAAGGAAGCTAAGGAGGTTGCACTGTGGTACCGTGACCTTTTCGGAAAGGACAGATACTATCTCGAAATACAGAACCACGGCCTTCGTGAACAACTTGAAATCAACCCCGAGCTCGTAGCTCTTTCAAAGGAGACGGGAATACCTCTTGTTGCAACAAATGACTGCCATTATCTTGAAAAAGAGGATTCTTCACTTCAGCAGGTGCTCATCTGTATTCAGACCAACCATACTCTCGGAGAAGAGACGGGACTTGAATTTTCAACCGATGAGTTTTATGTGAAGAGTGAAGAAGAAATGCTTTCTCTCTTTCCGAATATTCCCGAAGCTGTAACCAACACTCAGAAAATTGCCGATATGTGCAATCTTGATTTTGAATTCGGCAACACAAAGCTTCCTCATTTTGAAGTGCCCAATAATATGGACCATTTCGAATACTTTAAAAATCAGTGTTTTTACGGCTTATGTAAGCATTTCGGTGACAATCCGCCTGAGAATTATGTTGACAGACTAAACTATGAGCTTGATATTATCAATAAAATGGGCTATGTTGATTATTTCCTCATAGTTCACGATTTCATCCGCCACGCAAAAAGCCGTAACATTCCCGTCGGTCCGGGCAGAGGCTCGGGTGCAGGCTCGCTTGCGGCTTACTGCATCGGTATCACTGGTATTGATCCTCTTAAGTATAATCTTCTTTTCGAACGCTTCCTTAATCCCGAAAGAGTCAGTATGCCTGACTTTGATATTGACTTCTGCTATGTAAGACGGCAGGAGGTTATTGATTATGTTATTGCAAAGTACGGAGCTGACCACGTTGCACAGATTGTTACCTTCGGAACAATGGCGGCAAGAGGTGCCGTGCGTGATGTCGGACGTGTGCTGGGAATCCCTTACGGCACGGTTGATGAGGTTGCCAAGCTGATTCCGAATGAACTGAAAATAACAATCGACAAGGCTTTGAAAACTTCTCCCGAGCTTCGTCAGCTATATGAGGATAACGACCAGGTGAAAAACCTTATTGACATTGCCCGTAAGGTTGAAGGGATGCCCCGTCACGCATCCACTCACGCCGCAGGTGTTGTTATCACAAGAGATCCCGTTTCGACTTATGTTCCTCTTGCTCTTAACGATGAAGCGGCGGTAACGCAGTACACGATGGTTGCTCTTGAGCGTCTCGGACTTCTCAAAATGGACTTTCTCGGACTTCGTACTCTTACGGTTATTGACGATGCTGTGAAGCTTATAAAAAAGAATAATCCCGACTTCAGCCTTGATGAAATTGACATAAAGGATAAGCCGACCTTTGAGATGCTTTCTCAGGGAAGGACTGATGCGGTATTCCAGTATGAATCGGCCGGTATGAGAAGTGTGCTTTCACGCCTTAAGCCGGAAAGTCTCGAGGACCTTATTGCGGTTATTTCTCTTTACCGTCCGGGCCCTGCAGATTCAATTGATACTTACATTCATAACCGTCATCATCCCGAGGATACGGTGTATAAATCTGAGCTTCTCAGAGACATTCTCGATGTTACCTACGGGTGTATGGTTTATCAGGAGCAGGTAATGGAAATCTGCCGCAGAGTTGCGGGCTACAGCTACGGCAGAGCTGACCTTGTGCGCCGTGCCATGAGTAAGAAAAAGCTCGATGTAATGGAGAAGGAAAGACAGATTTTTATTCACGGAATTCCCGGTGATGAGGCTTGCACGGGTGCGATCAGTCACGGCGTCAGCGAAAAGGTTGCAAACGACATTTTTGACGAAATGAGCAACTTTGCAAAGTACGCCTTCAACAAATCCCATGCAGCAGCCTATGCCTTTGTTTCCTATCAGACTGCATGGCTTAAATGCCATTATCCCTGCGAGCTTCTTGCGGCAACACTGACAAGTGTCCTTGATTCTTCAACCAAGGTTTCACTGTACATATCTGAATGTACAAGACTTGGTATAAAGGTTCTTGCTCCGAGCGTAAACAGCAGCTTTGAGGGCTTTACGGTTAAAAACGGAGCAATCCGTTTCGGACTTCTTGCAATCAAAAATCTCGGCAGAGGCTTTATCCGTACAATTATCAATGAGCGCAGTACGGGCGGAAGGTACACAAGCTTTTACTCCTTCTGTAAGCGTGTTTATTCCAAGGAATTTAACCGAAGAGCCGTCGAAAGTCTCATCAAGTGCGGTGCCCTTGACGGTCTTGATCTCAACCGCAGACAAATGCTTTATATGCTGCCTGTTATAGTCGGTGAGCTTGATGCGGACAAAAACAGAAATGTTGCAGGTCAGATCGGATTCTTTGACGAAGGCTCGCAGTTTTCCGATATGAATGAGATGCAGGTGCCCGATTTGGCAGAGCTTCCTTATAAAGAGCTTCTGAACTTTGAAAAGGAAATAACGGGGCTTTACATTTCGGGACATCCTATGGACGAATTCAAGGATATTTCCGAAAAAATAAAAGCTGACCGAATTTCTGAAATCGTTGAAACAGACGGTGGATTCGGCTCGAGATACAAGGATAACTGTAAGGTTAAAATTTACGGTATAATTTCAAGAGTTGAGAAAAAGACCACAAAGAATAACACGGTAATGTGCTTTCTTACTCTTGAAGACATCAGCGCTTCTGTTGAATGTATTGTATTTTCAAAGCTTTATGCCGACAGAGTTATGCATCTTCAATCGGGAAATGTAATTGTAATAAACGGCAGATTAAGTCTCCGAGAGGAAAAAGAGCCGACCGTAATCTGTGAAACAATTGAGCCTAATCCTTATAATGTGATGAAAAACGATGTTAAACCAAAGAAGCAGAGAAAGGGGATTTTCCTTCGCCTTGAGGGAAATGCCGACTTGCTCAAAGAAAAGCTTGACAGCATTTTTGAAGCACGAAAGGGGACAACGGATCTGTATTACTACTACACGGATCTGAAAAGATACGAAAAAAGAAATCCGGTTTCGCTCGATAATGATACTTTGCTTAACCTGCGTGAGCTTCTTGGTGATGAAAATGTTGTAATAAGAGATTAATATTTGATGTTTTGTGTTGAAAAATATAATTCTTTATGCTATTATTCCTTTATATGAAAATTTAGTCTTTTACGAGGTGCTTTATGAATTTTAAAGACAAGAAAATTTACACAATTGCAACGGCGCATCTTGATACTGTGTGGAACTGGGACTTTGAGCACGTTATCAATGTTTGTCTTAAGGACACTCTTTATGATAACTTTGCTCTCTTTGAAAAATATCCCGAATACCGTTTCAATTTTGAAGGTGCTTACAGATATGAGCTGTTCGAGGAGTATTATCCGGAAGAATTCGAAAAGCTTAAGGAGTATGTAAAAGCAGGTAAGTGGAATGTTACGGGCAGTGCTTATGAAAACGGTGATGTCAATGTGCCTTCTCCCGAAAGCCTTTTCCGTAATGTCCTTTACGGAAACAGATACTTTGAAAAGACCTTTGGCATGAAGAGTAACGACATCTTCCTTCCCGACTGCTTCGGCTTCGGCTGGGCACTTCCTTCAATCATCAACCACGCAGGCCTCAAGGGCTTCTCAACCCAGAAGCTTACATGGGGCGGTGCCTACGGCAGACCCTTTGATATCGGTCTCTGGTACGGTGTTGACGGTAATTCCTGCTTTGCTTCAATTGATGCCAAATCATATTGCACCACCTTTAAGACTGTAAGAGGTAAAAAAGATATTACCGATAAGCTTAAGAACAATATTGATAAATATAACTTCCCCTGGACCTTTGCATATCACGGTGTGGGTGATGTCGGCGGTGCTCCGAAGGAGGAATCAGTCAAGACCGTAACTGATGAGCTCAGACTCAATGACAAAGAGGACGTCAAGGTTCTTTCCTCAACTCCTACGGATTTCTTCGAGGATATGGCAAAGCTTGATGAGGATGATGTTTCACATCTCCCCACATGGAACAATGAGCTTGTTATGACTGACCACGGCGTCGGCTCTTACATTTCCCGTGCCTTCAGCAAGAGAATGAACAGAAGAAACGAAGAAATTGCCGATATGGCTGAAAGAGCAGCCGTAACTGCCTGCGCACTTTCAAAGGTCGATTATCCGAAGTCAGAGCTTGACCGTGGCTGGAAGAGAACAATTGCCCACACCTTCCACGATGACATTACGGGCACATCCGTTCAGCGTGTTTATCAGCGTTCATGGAACGATTATGTTCTCAGTGCAAATCAGCTTACAAATGTATATGAGGCATCAAGCAGTGAGGTAATCAGACTTCTTGACACCTCATGGGTAAAGGGCATTGCCGTGGTTCTCGGCAACAGCATTGAGCACAGTCGTTTTGGCTGCGCTGACATTGAAATTCCCGTCGCAAAGGGCTATGAATTTGTAAGAGCCTTTGACAAGCAGGGCAGAGAGATTCCGGCTCAGGTTAACGCCATCGGCAAAAACACAATGAAGGTAACCGTTGCTTGTCTTGTACCTGCAACAGGTTATAAAGTAATTGATGTTCTCTACAGTAAGACTCCCTGCAAAATCAACACAGGACTTCGCATCAGCTCAAGGAACCTTGAAAACTTCAAATACATCGTTTCGGTTAACGACAACGGTGACATCTCATCAATCATTGATAAAACAATGAATGACAGTGAGCTTCTCAATAAGCCCATCAGATTTGAGCTCAACAATTATAAGGGCGCTAATGAGTATGCAGCCTGGGAGCTCAGATATAAGGAAATCAACAAGCTTCCCTGGGAATACGCAAAGCACGGAGTCTGCACTGTACACGAAAAGGGACCTGCAAGAGTAACCCTCAAGGTTGAGCAGAAGGCAGGTAAGTCCACCTTCAGATATTATGTTTCACTTGTTGCCGGTTGCCCCTGGGTAAGTGTTTATAATGAGATTGAATGGCGCGAATTCAAAAAGACCGTACATAATGGCTTTGCTTTCAATGCAGTTAATGAGAATGCAACCTTTGACCTCGGTCTCGGTGCTATCAAGCGCGGTACTGCCACAAAGAATCTTTACAGTGTACCTGCGCAGAAGTGGGCAGACCTTACTGATAAGAGTGAAAACTTCGGCGTTTCCGTTTTCAGTGACTGCAAGTATGCTTGGATGAAGAAGGACAACAGAACTCTTCGGCTTACAGTTCTTCACTCACCTAAGAGATACTACAGACACGACAGTGTTCAGGGAATGCTTGACTTCGGTCTTAACAGATACGCCTATGCAATTTATTCTCACATCGGTGATTATGCAAACGGCACGCAGCTTGGCGCAAGATTCTTTAATCAGCCTATCACCGCATTTATCTGTGATAAGCACAACGGTATTCTCGGTGACGAGTATTCCTTCTGCTCAATCAATACAGAAGATGTAATCATCAGAGCAATCAAGAAGGCTGAAGACAGTGATGAAATCATCATCCGAGTAAATGAAGGCTCCTGCAAGGTCATAAATGACGTTGAAATCACGCTTGGTAAGGGTATTGTTTCTGCCCGTGAGTGCAATGCTTACGAGGAAGAAATCGGCGAAGCGAAGGTTGTTGACGGTAAGCTTGTATTTGATATGGAGCCTTATCAGATCCGCACCTTTGCAGTAAGGCTTGCTGATACTGTTGTTTCGGAGCCCTCACAGCAGGCGGTTGTTAACCTTCCTTACAACAGAAACGGCGTAACCTTCAACGCCAACAAGGACAGCACTGTTATTCCCGGAATCAACATTTCAATTCCCGGTGAGGTGTTCCCTAAGGAAATTGTCTGCTCAGGAATCAAGTTCAGAACTGCTGACATTGCTCCCGAAACAAACAATGTTCTTCTTGCTGACGGCCAGGAGATTTCCGTTTACGGTAAAAAGCTTTACATTGTTGCCGCAAGCCTCAAGGGTGACAAGAGCTTTGATTTCAAGGTTGGTGACGAGACAGTTTCACTTGCTGTTCAGGCAATCAATGAAAGAATCGGTAAGTGGGATCTTTATGATCTTGGCGAAACAGCAAGCATCAAAACTGACAAGCTTGCATGGGAATGCACCCACACCCATTCAATCAAGGGTGACAATGCTGCCGCTCAGCTGTTCTTCTTTATGTACGAGCTTAATCTCGGTGATGCTGACACAGTAACCCTTCCCAAGGACAAGGATCTTATTATCCTCGCAGCAACACAAAGCCGTGATGATTCCTTCATCAAGCTTGAAACTGCTCTTTATGACAGAATCAAAGAGCGTAAGTTTGATTACAGGATGAATTTCATTGAGAAGCTCAACTATAAATTCAATATGACAATCTCAAAGAAACCTCACAACAAATCATAATAAAACAACAATCCCTGTCATGTGCAGGGATTGTTTTAGGGTGAATAGATATGTTTAAATCAAACTGCCACACACATACAAATTACTGTGACGGTAAAAACACAGCAAGAGAAATGGTCGAAAGTGCGATAAACAAAGGCTTTGTTAGCCTCGGCTTTTCAGGTCACAGTCCGATGAAAAACAAGAATGACTGGACAATGTCCTTAGAAAACACAAGGCTTTACATTGATGAAATCAGAAGCTTAAAAGAGGAATATTCCGACAGAATCGACATTCTTTGCGGAATTGAGCTTGACGAAGCCTTTGACGGAGTTAATCCCAACGATTTTGATTATGTAATCGGCTCGGTTCATCAGTTTGAAAAGGACGGAAAAATTTACGATATTGATTACACAGCTGAAAGACTGAAGCAGGCAACGGATGAAATTTTCGGCGGTTCATTTAACGAAATGAGCAAAGCTTATTATAAAAGCCTTGCTGACTTTGTCGTAAGCACAAGGGTTGATGTGGTCGGCCACATAGACCTTATCACTAAATTTAATCTTGACAAAGTCTTATTTGATGAAAGTGACCCTGAGTACAGAAGGTATGCTTTGGAAGCGGTTGACAGAATAATTGAAAGCAAGCCCGATGTCCTTTTTGAGGTTAACACGGGTGCTATGTACCGTGTCGGAAAAAAGGAGCCTTATCCGGCTGAGTTTATTCTCCGTTATATTTATGAAAAAGGCGGAAAAATTACACTGACCTCTGATTCGCACAATACAGAGTCTCTCGATTTTGCTTTTGAGGAAGCGGCGGAATTCATTAAAAGATGCGGATTTAAAGAGATTCATTATCTTACTTCGGACGGAATAAAGATTTACGGGGTGCAAAATGAGCTTAATTGAACTTTTTGTAATTGCAGTAGGACTTTCAATGGATGCCTTTGCCGTTGCGGTGTGTAAAGGTCTTTCGGTTTACAGCCTTAAACCGAAGCATATGCTTATAACCGGCTTGTGGTTCGGTGGCTTTCAGGGACTTATGCCGCTTATCGGTTATCTTCTCGGTTCAACCTTTGAAAAATACATAACTCCCGTTGACCATTGGATTGCCTTCATTCTTCTTGGAATTATAGGTATAAATATGATCAAAGAGGCTTTCGGTAAGGAAGATGAATGCGATTGTGACGGGGAAGGGGACAGTGCTTTTTCGGTTAAAACAATGTTTGTAATGGCAGTTGCAACAAGCATTGACGCACTTGCCGTCGGAATTACCTTTGCACTTCTTCCTGATGTCAACATTACAGCGGCAGTTCTTTTCATCGGCGTGATTACCTTTCTGCTTTCCTGCGTCGGAATCAAAATCGGAAATGTTTTTGGTGCAAAGTTTAAAAGCAAGGCTGAATTGGCAGGGGGAATCATCCTGATTCTTATGGGAACAAAGATTCTTTTTGAGCACCTCGGCATAATTAATTTCTGATAGAAAACCAAAATTGTAATTATCTATTGACAAATTATGCAAAAATATGGTAAATTCAATATGCAGATATAATTTTATATCAAAGATAATAATTAAGGAGGATTAATTATGGATTTTAAGGCAGATATTGTAAAGTTTCTCGTTGAAGTGCTTCAGACAATTCTCGGATTTTTCAACGGAACAGAAAACGAGCTCACAGAGGATCAGATTACTATGATTGAAAATTTCGTTAACACTATTTTCATTCTGTAATTAATTTTTCACAAAGAAATACTATTGAGATGTAAAAGTCTCAATAGTATTTTTTTTGCCTTTTTTTCAACAAAAAAGCCATTTTTGTAACGCATTTTTGATATCTTGGTTGTGCATTGTTATTTCCTACAAATAAATTGTTTTATTTTTGTTAAATAAGCAAATTGATATAGTGACCTAAAAGTTGGTATAATTTGTGTGCTAATATTATGCCTTACTGTATCTTAGTGGGGTAAAAAGGAGGATTTCATTTTTATGAAAAAGACAACACGAACAGCAAGAAAAGTTTTGTCAGTATTTTTAGCTGTACTGATGATGCTTACAACCTGGGCAGTTGCCGTGCCCGGTCTTGTTCTTGCGGCAGACACTTATTATGTCAGAGTTTATCTGAACATTTATGACGGTGCGAACAGTGACGGTTACGGTAATCCTTACACTGTAGTAACCGATTCTTCAAGTGAGTATTATGGTAAACCCGATGACTACAAGTGGGATTACGGCTCTTCATGGAGTGCAACCGACAACTCCAAGGGTTATGACGGTGAAGTCAACATGGCAGGCTTCACACTTTTCTATGACAATGATAAGCAGTATGAGACTTATGATCTTTCTGCAGACCTTGTTACTGCTACAACGACATTAGGAAACAACTTTACAAGTATGGATTCTCTTACACTTGACACATTTGACAAGTGTACCAATATGGTGCAGAAGGTTTATCCTTTTGAGTTAACAGCTTTACCGTCATCACTTTTCTGGATTAATGACGAAAACAATGCAATTAACGGTGAAACCGGTTTTGCTATTCATAAAATTACTGTTGCTGAAAGTTCAACAGGTCAGGAGCACACACTCTGGTCCGGTCTTTCAGGTTCAGAATCATATTATGAGTGCTACTACGGTACAATTACTCCCACAGGTCTTATCACTCCTTGGGATGATTGCCCTGATGCAGCGACAAAATCTTTCTATAAGGATTACACTACATCTGCAGTTGGTACATGGATTGATCCCTACAATGCAGGTGAGTATAACACATATCCCGTTAATAACTATTTAAGTGGTGGTGTTTCCGCTTCCTTTACAGTAGGTAACAGCGGCTCACAGACAAATATCGACTACATTGATGTTGGTAACACAAACAACTACTATATCAATCTCACTAACCATTCAACACAGACTGCTACAATTGTTTCTCTTAACAACAGTAGTTTTGTCAGTGGATTTAATAACAATGCTTACCTGGCTTCCGGTGAGACAAAATCTTTCCTGATCAATAAGGGTTCAATGAGCGGTGACGGTGGTTTTTACAATTTCTCTTTTTCATATACTCTTGACAACGTATACGAGAAGAACGGTTCAACTCCTGCATCTTTCTATCAGGCAGCTTATATAGGTACATGGAATAGCACCGATGATTCCAGTGAAGTTGGTACACCTTCTGCCAGCGAAGCAAATAAAGGTTTCACAGTATTTAATAATAGTGATATTGATGTAATGAATCAGTTTGCAGCTGATATAGGTATTTTTGAAACTGTTTCTACAACAAACAACAGAACAGATAATGTCAGCTTTGAATATAACTATTGGCTTGATAATAGTTCAAAATATTTGACTTGGCAACAAATCGGTTTTAGACTTTTAACTAAGAGATGGGACGACTATAAGATTCATCTTCAGTCAGACGGAACTACTGGTACATTAAATCTTACAGGTGATATTGCTAATACAGGCAGTGCATCTATCGCTATGGCTGACCTCGTAACAACTTGGCCTGCAGAAATTAAAGAACCAGAAGCCTCACCGGCACGCCCATGGGCATTTTATAATTCGCCTTGCACACCTTATTGGGAGGGCGTTGACGAGCATAAATGGGGTACTCTTTATAGTGCTAACACAGACAGTATTTTTGCATTCTGTGGCAATATTTTCCAGGGAAGCACAACATCGTCTAATCCCGGTAAAATTGTTTTCAATAATATGACTTGGGTTTGTCCTCCGGCTTGGTTTGGTGGAACAACACGTTATGCTTATTTCTCAGGTACGATTAATGTTTATGTTTTCGACAAAACCGACCTTCGCAACTATGTTCGCAGCCTCGGCGGTCTCGGTGCAAACTGGGCACCTATGAAGAACCGTTTCAATGCTGACAAGTGGAGTGCTTACGAAAGTGCACTTGAAGCAGCGGTGAGAGTTCTTGCAAATCAGAAAACTAACCAGAAGGCTGTAACAGATGCTTACAACGCTCTTTACTCAGCTACTGAAGCTCTCAAGTATACAGCTAACCTTACACATCAGATTTCAGAAGTAACCTATACAAAGCGCGCAACCGATTACGATTCAGCCGCAACAGATACAACAAAGAAGTATCTCATTATGCCTATCGGCACAGAAACAGCGGTTCCCGCTTATGACACATACAAGTATGCAACAACTGATACTGTTGTAGGCAAGCAGTCATCAAACCTTAAAACTAATTATACACAGTATGATACCGGTATTAATCCCATTGACTACCGTTATTGGAAGATTGATTTTGCAGGTGTTGATGAGGCAATTGCAAGAGCAGACCAGATTATTGAAAAGCGTCCCCAGACATATAGTGATATTTTCGTTACAAATGTTCAATCTGCTCGCGAAAAACTTGCTATTCTTGATAGAGAAGCAGATACATATTCACCTTCACATCAGTCAGATGTAACAGATTCAATTAACGAGCTTGATGCATTGATAGCTCATGGCAACCTTCCGGAAGATAATTATGATTCTTGTGTTTACGACAGTGCAGACGAAGATAAAGATCCCGACATCGTTGATATTAAAAAAGCAACATGCCTTGAGGATGGTTATGAAAAGCACACATGTCTTATCTGCGGTAAAGTGAAGACAATTACTGAAGAAAAAGCAAAGGGAAGTCATTCGGTAGAAAGCTGGACACCTGACGGTGATATTCACAAGGGCACATGTACTGCTTGTGGTGAAGAAGTAACAGAATCTCACACCTTCGTAAATCCCGTTCTTGCCCGTCCCACTCAGAATACTGACGGAACATGGACAGACGGTACTTACACCTACACCTGCATTTGCGGTGCAACAAAGGTTGAAGATGCTGTAAGAGCTGACTACTCCGAGCTTGAAGATGCAGTAGAAGCTCTCAACGAGCTTAAGGAAAACGAAAATCTTTCTGACGAAGCAAAAGCCGTTATCACTAATGCTCTTGCAGATGCTGGCAATCTTGCAGATAACCTTGTAACTGCTGAGCAGGGCGACATCGATGCTCTTGTTAAGGAGCTTAAGGACATTAAGGCTGATGCAGACGAAGCTATCAAGAATAAAGAGCTCGGTATTAATAATATCACAGAGGCTACCTCAGGCGTTAAGGTTCAGTTTATTGATGCAAGCGGCCTCGGTACAATCGAAAGCGTTCAGCTTGGCAAGGACGATGCTTTCAAAATCAGAGTTGCAAACGGTAACGCTGACAGTAATATTACAATAACAAACATCCAGGGTGCGGGTATCGACACAACAGGTGCAACTCTTGCTCCCGGCGAATCAGCAACTTACGATGTTACTGCACCTACCGAAGCCGGTATTAAAGAGTATACAATCACTTACACAATCGATGGTCTTAAGAATGCAGACGGTACCGCTGTTACTGCTACAACCAAGGCATACCTTTATGTAAAGGATGAGGCATATACACCTTATCATCTTATGGATGAAACCTGTAATAACGGTCCCGCAACAGCTAAATGGGAATATAGCCTTGAAGCATCAGTCGGTGATTTTGAACCCGTTTACAACAATAAGGCTCCTAAGGCTGAATTCGGTAATGAAAATCTTGTAGTTGATAAGGACTGGGCAAGACCTGTTTATCATAAGTATGACTATGAGGATAGCAAATGCTATGCTGAATGTACAGGCACAGGTGATACACCTTATGTTAAGGGTGACGCTCACGCCGCAACCTACAGATATTATATCGATACAAGTCTTGCTCCCACATGGCAGGATGCAGGCTTTAAGGCAGTTATTGCCGAAGGTGTTGAATCAAAATATGACTATGCTGTCTTTAAATATATAAGACTTGCAAACAACCAGGATTATCTTGACAGTATTCAGGGCGATAATAAGACATTCTCCGTAACAGTTATTCCCGGTGCTTCCTCCAATGTGCCCACAAAGACATGGACAGCAACCTCAACCGGTGATGAAGCATTAACAGTTTTTGATACTTCTGATGATACCGACTTTTTCAAAGAAACTGAATATCTTTTCGGTAATTATCTTGATGAAGCTCAGACTATCTACACAGCTTATACTAATTTCTCCGGCTCCATTCCTCAGAAGACAGAGAGCGCAAATATGATGTTCTCTTATAGAATTGGCTACAACATGGCAGAGGATCATTTCCTCGGCGGTGTGCAGGCTGAATCCACTACAATGACAACTCACCTTCGCATCACCTCCTACGACAAGGGCGAGCTCCGTGAAGCAGTTGCAAACGCTGAAACAGCAGGCTACAACTCAGCTTACTTTGATGCTGATAAGTGGACAGCTTACGAAAACGCTCTTAAGACAGCTAAAGAAGTTCTCGGTAAGGCTGAAACCAACCAGACAGAGGTTGACAAAGCAACAGAAGCTCTCAACAATGCAATCGCTGACCTTACAGCAAGCGAAAGCGAAGCAAAGTTCGTCCTCACCGTAACTCACAGCATTTATGACGGTGTGGATAAGAACGGCGAAGCAACAAAAGTATATGATTACTATCTTGCTAACGGTGATGTAATTCCCGATTACACAGACCTTACAGGCAAAAAAATCAATAAGTATGATGACAAGGCAACAATCAATGTTACCGAAGATAAGACTCATACCTATAACTATTGGTACATTGATTACTCAAAAGTTCAGGATGCAATCAATGCCGCTGATGCTATTATTAATGATACCGAAAACGGATATTCAGAGGAATATAAGCAGCAGGCTCAGACTGCCAAGGATGCCCTTGAAGCAATCAAGAACGGCGAAAGCACAACAACAGCTCCCGAATCACAGAGCACTGTTAACGATGCAATTGACGCTGTAACAGCTCTCACAGGTCATACCTGTAACGAAGCAGTTGAAATTCCTGCAGTTGCTCCGACCTGTAAAGAGGCAGGTCTTAAAGCAGGTGCAAGGTGCTCAGTCTGCGGAAAGATTACAAAGGCTCAGGAAATTGATCCGAAGCTTCCTCATACAGAAGAAATTATTCCTGCAGTTCCCGCAACCTGTACGGCAACCGGTCTTACAGAAGGTAAGAAGTGCTCTGCTTGCGGCGAAATCTTAGTAGCTCAGGAAGTAACTCCGATGGCTGATCACACTCCCGGTGAAGCTGTTGTTGAAAACAACAAGTCTGCAACCTGTACAGCAGAAGGCTCCTACGATAACGTAACCTACTGTACAAAGTGCGGCACTCAGACAAGCAGAGAAACAATCATTGTCGATAAGGCTGATCACAGCTACGGTGACGGTGTAGTAACTGCTCCCACCTGTACAGCAGGCGGCTATACAACATATACCTGTACAGCCTGCGGCCATTCATACACTGACAACGAAACAAGTGCAATAAATCACAGCTGGTCAGTTTCCTATGAATGGGCAGATGATTATTCAACCTGCACAGCAACAAGAACTTGTGCTAATGATGCTGCACATAATGCAGATGTATATGCTACTGTTTCCTATGAAGTTACAGCTGATCCTACTTGTGAAGATGCAGGCGAGGGCACATATACAGCAGACTTTACGGGTGACTGGGCAGTCGATCAGACCAAGACGGTTGTAATTGCTTCCACCGGCCACAACTACGACATTGCAAATGCAGAGCTTATCGCCCGTCCCAAGCTTGTTGACGGCGAATGGACAACAGGTAAGTACGAAGCAACCTGCAGTAACGATGAAAGCCACAAGCTTCCTCTTGAAGGCGTTCAGAGAGCTGACTACACAGCCTTTGACGAAGCAGTTGCTGAGCTTAAGGAGCTTGCAAATTATGATGGCTTCACAGATACAGTTAAGAATGCAATTCTTGCTTATGCTGAAAAGCTTGAAAACGGTGAAATTATTCGTCTTGACCTTGTTAGCGATTACACTTATGAAGGTGCAACAATCAAGGGTGAGCAGGATCTTATCAATGCTGCTGTTACAGAGCTTACAAAGGACGGCGGCGTAATCGATCAGATTGAAGGCAACAAAGATAAGCCCGAATATACAAAGCCTGATTATGAAGCATGGGAGCTTGCAGAAGGCACTTACGTTGCACTTAACAAGACAAATGTTAAGTCTGAGGTAATTGCTGAAGCAGATGCTCTTAAGGCTGAAATTGCTGAAAAGCAGGCTGACAAGACTCTCACACAGGCAACTGCAACTCAGGATGATATCGATGCTGCAACAGAAAGACTTAACGAAATCATCGTAGGTATCAATGATGGCTCACTCAAGGATCCTGACTACTCAGCTGTAGAAGAAAAGCTCACTGAAGCAAATAACGCTACAGGTCTTAACAAGGAGACTCAGGATAAGATTGATGCAATCGAAGAAGCTCTTAAAGAAATCCAGGACAGAACTGAACCTAAAGCAAACTACAGAGATAATCAGAGCGAAGTTAATGCTCTCGAAGACCAGCTTGACGAAATCCTTGGTGATATTGCAGACAATTCAGCAAAGGCTCCCGATTTCACTGAATGGGATACTGCTGAAGATACCTATGATGCATTTACAGAGGAAGATCTGACTAATGTTAAGACAGATATTCTTGACGAGGTCACACAGCTCAAGAGTACAATTGCTGACATCGAAGAAAACGACGGAGCAAATGTTGCCGAGCATCAGCAGACAATTGATGATTCAGCAGCAAGACTTAACGAAATTATTACCGGAATTATAGACAAATCACTTGTTGATGTTGATACCACAGAAGCTGACGAAGCAATCGGCAATGCCGAATCTCACGGTTATCTTCTTTCTGAGGAAGAGGTTAAAGAGCTTGAAGAACTCAGAAAGCAGCTCAATGAAATTACCAATGATCCCGATGCAAACGCAAGGGATGATCAGGCAACTGTTGATTCAATCAGAGATCAGGCAAATGTTATCTATAATAAGTACGCTGACTGCGCAGACGGTGACCACAACTGGACAGAATGGACTCTTACACTCAAGCCTACAGAAACCGTTGCAGGTAAATACGAAAGAACATGTAATGTCTGTGGTACAACAACCTTCCGTTATGTTGCCCGCGAGGATTACACAGATTATAATTCCGCAGTTTCAAGAGCAGAAGCAATGCTTGAGAACAGCAAGTATACTCCTGAAGCAATCGTACTGATTCAGGCAGCTCTCGCTGAAGCAAAAACTCTTGATCAGCAGCTTCCCAAGGATCTTTACGATTACGACGGCACAACAAAGCTCCTTGACAATAACAACGATGAAGTTATCAAGGCAGCAACCGATAAGCTTAATGCAGCTCTTGACGGAATTGCAAATGACACAACAGGCGCTTACGAAAAGGTTGACTTCACCGGTTATAATTCCGCTGTTGACGCTTACAAAGCTCTTGAGGACAAGATGTCCGCAGAAGACAAGAAAGCCGTTGCAGATGCAATTAAGACAGTAACTGATGCAAACATTACAGAAAACACTTCAAAAGCTGACGGTCAGGATATTCTCAATGATGCAGCAGCTGCAATTGTTGAAATCAATTCTAAGTACGCTGATTGTGTGAACGGTAACCACAAATGGAGCACTCCCGTACTTACAACAGCTCCCACAGCAGATACACAGGGTGAATACACAGAAACCTGCGGTACTTGCGGCGCAACACAGATCACAAATGTTGACCTTGCAGATTACGATGCATTCGATGAAGCTGTAAAGGCTCTCCAGGATCTTGCAAATACCGAAAACCTTACAACCGAAGCCGCAAAGGCAATTGCCGATGCACTTGCAAAGGCAGAAGCACTCGACAAGAATCTTCCCGCTGACGCTACGACAGTTGACGGTAAGTTTATCGAGGGCGGTCAGGATGAAATCGATGCACTCGTAGCACAGCTTCAGCAGGTTGTAACCAATACAAATACCGCTATCGGTGACGGCTCGGCACTTCTTCCCGATTATGATGCTTGGAACGAAGCAGAGGGCAGATACGATGCACTCGACAAGACAAACGTTAAGGATGAAATCATCACAGAAGCAAATAAGCTTAAGGAAGACATTGCAAAGCTTCAGAACACTGATGATCTCACTCAGGCAACTGCAACTCAGGATGATATCGACAATGCAACTGCAAGACTTAACGAAATCATTGCAGGCATCGTAGACGGCTCACTCAGAGATCCCGACTACTCAGCTGTAGAAGATAAGATCGACGAAGCAAAGGGCAACGATAATCTTAACAAGGATACTCAGGATAAGATTAAGGAAATCGAAGAAGCTCTTGAAGCAATCAAGACTAAGACTGAACCCGAAGCAAACGCTAAGGACGATCAGGACGATGTAGATGATCTTAAAGATCAGCTTGACGAAATTCTTGACTCAATTGCTGCTGGTACTGCAACAGCTCCCGATTATACAGAATGGGATGAAGCAGAAGGCGCTTACGATGCACTTGATAAGACAAACGTTCCTGCAGAACTTGTTACCGAAGCAACAAATCTTAAGGCAACAATCGATGCTCTTAAGGCTGATGACACAGCAAATGTTGTAGATGATCAGCAGACAATCGATGAAGCAACAACAGAACTTAACGAAATCATCGCTGAAATCAACGGTATTCTTACCGAAAAGCCCAATTTCAAAGATTATGATGCTTCACACGATGCTTACGAAAAACTCGTTGAGCAGTATGGCGACAAGATCAAGGACAGCGTAGCAAATGATGTTGCAGACCTTGACGCAACTGTTGACGGTGTAAGAAATGACGAAACCGCAACAAAGGTTGAAGATCAGACTACAATTGACAACGCTAAGACTCAGCTTGACGCAATCATCGCCGGCATCAACGACGGTTCACTCAGAGATCCCGACTACTCAGCTGTAGAAGAAAAGCTCACTGAAGCAAATAACGCTACAGGTCTTAACAAGGAGACTCAGGATAAGATTGATGCAATTGAAAAAGAGCTTCAGGAAATCAAGGATAAGGAAGAGCCCGAAGCAAACTACAAAGACGACCAGGACGATGTAAATGCTCTTGAAGAACGTCTTGACGAAATCCTCGGTGATATTGCTGACAACACTGCAAAGGCTCCCGATTATACAAATTGGTATATTGCAGAGGGTACCTACGACGACCTTGACAAGACAAACGTTAAGGAAGAAATTATTGCCGAAGCAAACGGCCTCAAGAACACTATCAACACTCTTAAGGCTGACGAAACAGCAAACTATGCTGAAGATCAGAAGACTATCGACGATGCAACTGCAAGACTTAACGAAATCATTGCAGGTATCAACGACGGTTCACTTAAGAATCCCGCTGACTTCACAGAGGTCGACAAGGACCTTGCTGATGCAAAGGATAAGGCTGAAAACAACAACGTAGTTGACAGTGTTAAGGAAGACATCAAGGAAATCGAAGAAGCTCTCAACGATCTCCGCGATACAGCAACTGCTGACAATCAGGATACTATTGATGAACTCGAGGATCAGCTTGAAGAAATCATTGCAGGCATCAATGACGGCTCACTTATAAAGGATGCTGACTTCACAGAGGTTGACAAGGACCTTGCTGATGCAAAGGATAAGGTTGAAAACAACAACGTAGTTGACGGCGTTAAGGAAGACATCAAGGAAATCGAAGACAAAATCAACGATCTCAAGAACGATCCTGCAACTAACGGCAACGACCAGGATGAAATCGATGCGCTTGAAAAAGAGCTTGAAGAAATCATCGCAGGCATCGAAGACGGTTCACTTATAAAGCCTGCAACTCCTGCAGACTTCACCGATTGGGATGCAGCTGAAAAAGAGTATAATGAGCTTGATAAGACACGCGTTAAGGAAAGTATCCGTGTTGAAGTTGGAGAGCTCAAGATTAGCATCAATACTTTGAAGAATGATCCTGCAACAAACGCTGAAGACGATCAGGACTCTATCAATGCTAAAACAGCAAGACTTAACGAAATCATTGCCGGCATCAATGACGGCTCACTCAAGCATCCCGATTACTCAGGTGTTGACGAGAAGCTCGAAGATCTTAAGGACGAAAAGAACCTTACAGATGCAACTGATGCTAAGATTGATGAAATCGAAAAGGCAATTGAGAATCTCAAGAAGGACGAGACAACAAATGCTAAGGACAATCAGGATGATGTTGATGCACTTGAAAAAGAGCTTGATGACATCATTGCAGGCATTGCTGACGGTTCACTTGTAAAGCCTGATTACACTGAAGCTGACAAGGCAATCAAGGATGCTGAAAAGGCAATTGCTGACATTGAAGAAAAGCTTGGCGATACCCTCAATGCTGATGAAAAGGCAGCTCTTGAAGAGCTCAAGAAGGAGCTTGAGGAGCTTAAGAAGTCACTTGATGAACTTAAGAATGATCCTGCTTCTAACAAGAAGGACGATCAGGCTGCAGTTGATTCAATCAGAGACGGCGCTAAGGAAATCATCAACAGCACAAAGGTTATCACTGACAAGTATGCTGAATGCCTCAAGGGTAATCATGTTAAGGGTGCACTTATCAAGGTTGTTAATCCCACTTGCACAGAAAAGGGTTACAGCGTATATATCTGTGAGGTATGCGGTAAGGAAATCAAGGCTGATTACATTGACGCAACCGGTCACACAGATACAGACGAAGACGGAACCTGTGACATCTGCGGTGCTACAGGACTTTATGACGGATGCGCTTGCCTCTGCCATAATAATCATTGGTTCTGGAGAATCGTTTATATGATCATCCGCATCATCTGGAAGATATTCGGAATGCATCAGGTATGTCCTTGCGGACGACTTCACTATTGATTCTGAATTGATTCGGATATAACATAACCGGATACCAAAAATCTCCCCTGCGAGTAATTCGCAGGGGAGTAGCTTTTGGTTTTGTGGTTGTTAAGCTGTAATCGGGTACGGGTGTCCCGCCCACACTTATTCACTCCTACTTCTTGCCTTCCAAAAACCCCGACAAAAGTAAGGAAGAGTGAAAAGTGAATAGTGAATAGTGAATAGGTAATAAGTAAAAATCCCGCCCTCTGACGAGAACGGGATTTTTGGTGAGGATGAGTGGGCTCTAACCACCGACCCCTTGCATGTCAAGCCCGCCTGACGGCGTTAAGGTACGATTTTCATAGCATTTCTCTTGCTTTTAATAATCATTATTTCGGTTTTTCGAGCAAGTTGTTGACACTTTTACAGTGATTATACTGAAATATAAGCGTGCAAAAGAAGAGGAAGTTTTAGCCTACTCCGTATTCTACTAATTGCCATTCGCCGTCTTTTGTTCTTGCGAGATACCAATTAAAATCTTCATAAGTTACATTTTCAGAAAAACCGCTCCATGCATTTTCACCTGTGGTAAAAGAAGATTTCAAAGTTATACACATGTCAAACTCTACACCATTGCTTAACATTTCGCAGTATGATGTATCAGTTCCTACATAAATATCTTCTATATGATTCATAACAAATCCAGGCCAAGTTTCAAACTTGTTTTCAATAATGCTTAACACTTCCTTCCATTCTTCATCCGGAAGTTTATCATATTCATTCAAAACAATTGAAGCATCCTCAAAAAAGCCTTTAGCTTCATCACTAATACTGCAAGCAGTAAAGCTGAACATTAATAATAGAGTAATCATAAAACATATAATTTTTTTCATATACACACTCCTTTACAAAAATTTAGTTTGTTTTATTATAACAGTTTGATGAAAATAATTCAATGGTTGTTGACCTTTTGTTGACCTTTTTGCATTTTTCGGGCATTTTCAGAGGTAAATAAAAAATGGAAGAACCCGCCAAAACCTAGTGTTTTAGCGGGTTCTTCCATGGTGAGGATGAGTGGGCTCGAACCACCGACCCCTTGCATGTCAAGCAAGTACTCTGACCAACTGAGCTACACCCTCAAAGCTATTTTGGCAAACGACACTTGAACTGCCCTTTGACTTTGATGATTATAGCACAGAGTTCCGATAATGTCAATCGGATTTGCAGATATTTTTATCTGTTTTGTTACATCAGCCTGATTTTCTTTGCAATCTGATTTCCGTTTACATTTATGTAGCTTTTACTTGAAGCAGCAAGACCTGCCTGAATGATGTCTCCGTTGATTACAGCTGTAAGCTCGTGAGGCGTCTCAACAAGCATCTCAATTTCGTCGTAAACATATCCGTCAACAACAAGCTCATTTACACGCTTTACTCTGCGGTAAGCGATGTAATGTCCGTTGTACTCAGCTTCAGCGAGAACACGGAATTTTACATCCATATCCGCTCTTCTTTTGTATGTTGTTTCATTTACAAGGTCAACCTGATTTTCGTATTCTGTAAGGTTTTCCTCTGCCAGGCCTTCACCAAGAGTGTTTTCATTTGCCTTGAGTTCTTTAAGCTTTTTGCCTGTGATTATGCCGACAATAAGATAATAAAGCACAAAAGCGTGAATTACTATATCGAAAGTTCCTGATGTGATTTCACCTGATGAAGCATACAGGTAAATCATTGCCGCAGTATCAAGTGCAAAAAGCACACTTGCAACAATAAGCCACTGATATTTCTTCTTGCTCATAAACCAGCAAAGAAGATAAAGTGCGATGCAGATAACGGCAATGCCTATACCGAAAATCATTACCTCCTGATCGCCTTCCCAGTAACCGGCACCAACGGCAAAATAGGGGATGGTTGCGGAGAAAAGCATCATTGACTCACTGCCGGTAAACATCATGACAATGTTTACAACCGTAAGCACAATCATAATCAGCAGATCGGCACGTGCGCTGGAATAACGCTTGATGTGAGCTTCAAGAGTGTTTGTTGCGGGTGAATTGTTGTTTTTCATTTTAAAAACTCCTTTGTTGTATTTTTATGTCGCATTTTCATTATACTATGAACTTATATAAAATTCAACAGGATTTGCTTAAATGTATAATTTCTTTTTAATGAAAACATCTTGACAAAACAAGGATTATTATAGTAAAATTATCACGAAAACTCGATAAATCAAAAGCGTTAAGGAAAGAAGTTCATCCTTTCAACCTTTACAGAGAGCAGTGCCTTCGGCTGTAAGCATTGCAAGGCAGGGGAATGATACCGCTACTTTCCGAGCTGTTCCCGAAAGGGTAACCGTTTCGCCTGCGTTAAAGGTTAAGAGTGGCACTTGTGTGCAATTCGGGTGGTACCGCGAGTATGTCTCGTCCTGATTATTAGGACGGGACTTTTTTATTAATGCAGAATGATGAATGCAGAGTGCAGAATTGTTCAGATTTAAAGGTGATATAATGTCAAATGTAATTGAATATAAAAGTTTTCGCTTTGCAGTCAGAATCGTAAATTTGTATAAATATCTTTCTCGTGAAAAGAAAGAGTTTATTTTATCAAAGCAATTGTTGAGATGCGGTACAAGTGTTGGGGCGAATATCGCTGAAGCACAAAAATGTCACACAAGACCTGATTTCAACAGTAAAATGAATATTGCTTTAAAAGAAGCAAATGAAACATTATATTGGTTAAGGCTTTTGAATGAAACGGAATATATATCAGACAAAGAATTTAAAAGCATATATTCTGATATAGATGAAATAATTTCAATTCTTACATCAATATGTAAAAAGACAAATATAAAATAAAGAATTCTGCATTTTGCATTCTGCATTCTGCATTATAATATTTTTTAAATAAAGGACGGTTTTAATTATGCAGTGGATGGGTTTAAACGAAATCAGAGAGAAGTATCTCTCATTTTTTGAAAGCAAGGATCATCTGAGACTTCCTAGCTTCTCACTTGTTCCTCAGGGTGATAAGAGTATTCTTCTTATCAATGCAGGTATGTCTCCCATGAAAAAGTATTTCACAGGCGAAGTAACTCCTCCTCACAACAGAGTGACAACCTGCCAGAAGTGTATCCGTACACCTGACATTGAAAATGTAGGTAAAACTGCTCGTCACGGCACCTACTTTGAAATGCTCGGTAACTTCTCCTTCGGTAATTATTTCAAGAGAGAGGCAACCGCCTGGGCATGGGAATTCTTCACAAAGGTGCTTGAAATCCCTGAAGAGCTTCTTTATGTCAGCGTATATCTTGAGGACGATGAGGCTTATGATATCTGGACAAAGGAGGTCGGTGTAGACCCCTCACATATGGTTCGCTTCGGCAAGGAGGATAACTTCTGGGAGCACGGTGCAGGTCCCTGCGGTCCCTGTTCGGAAATTTACTTTGACAGAGGTCCCGAAAAGGGTTGCGGCAGTCCTGACTGTAAGGTTGGCTGTGAATGTGACCGTTTCATTGAGGTGTGGAATCTTGTTTTCACTCAGTTTGAAAACGATGGAAACAACAATTACACCCGTCTCGCACATCCTAACATTGACACAGGTATGGGACTTGAGAGACTTGCTTGTGTTATGCAGAACGTTGACAATCTCTTCGAGGTTGACACCGTGCAGAACATTATGAAGCATATCATCAGCATCGCAGGAATCAACTACCACGACGATGCAAACAAGGACATTTCTCTTCGTGTTATCACGGACCACATCAGAAGCACAACCTTTATGGTTGGTGACGGCGTTCTTCCCTCAAACAGCGGCAGAGGCTATGTTTTAAGAAGACTTCTCCGCCGTGCAGCAAGACACGGAAGACTTATCGGCATTGACAGACCCTTCCTTTCCGAGGTTTGCGATACCGTTATTGCCGAAAACGCAAACGCTTATCCCAACCTTGTTGAGAAAAAGGACTATATTAAAAAGATTATCTCAATGGAAGAGGACAGCTTCTATAAGACAATCGACTCAGGTCTCGGCCTTCTTAACGAAATGATGGCAAAGGCTGAAAACGGCGTGCTTTCAGGTGAGGATGCCTTCAAGCTTCAGGATACCTACGGCTTCCCCATTGACCTTACAAAGGAAATTGCCGAGGAAAACAAGCTTACTGTTGACGAAGAAAAGTTCCGTCAGCTTGTTGAGGAAGCAAGACTTCTTGCAAAGAGTGCAAAGCGTGATGCCGCTGACTCTGACTGGAGAAATTCGGGAGTTTCACTCAAGGATCTTCCTGCAACGGAGTTTACGGGTTATTCGGAAAACAACACAAGCGCAAAGGTGCTGGCAATTGTTTCAGAGGGAGAAAGAAAGGACTTCATCGAAAGCGGTGAGGACGCAACACTTATTCTTGACAAAACGTCGTTTTATGCCGAAAGCGGCGGTCAGGTTGGTGACTGCGGTGTAATTACAATCGGTGAAAGTTCATTTGAAGTTAATAAAACAACAAAGGATGCTGACGGTGTTATTCTTCACCACGGCACACTTTCAGGTGACGGAATCAAGGTTGGTGACTGTGTAGTTACATCATACTGCGAAAAAGCCCGTATGGCAACCGTAAGAAACCACACATCCGCTCATCTTCTTCAGGCGGCCTTGAGAGAGGTTCTCGGCTCACACGTTGAGCAGGCAGGTCAGCTTGTTGACAAGGATGTCTGCCGTTTTGACTTCGTTCACTTTGCCGCAATGACAGGTGAGGAGCTCGCTCTTGTTGAGGAAAAGGTAAATGACATTATCCTTTCAGCAATTGATGTTGATGTAAGAGAAATGCCTATTGACGAAGCCAAGGCAATGGGTGCAATGGCACTCTTCGGTGAAAAGTACGGCGATGTTGTAAGAGTTGTTAAGGTCGGTGATTTCTCAACTGAGCTTTGCGGTGGTACACACGTTGAAAACACAGGTAAAATCGGCCTTTTCAAGATTGTTTCCGAATCCTCTGTTGCTGCAGGTGTAAGAAGAATTGAAGCCGTAACGGGCAAAAATGTTATGAAGTACATTGACGGTAAGCTTGCCCTCATTTCCGATGCCGCATCTGCAATGAAGGTCGCAAATGCCAATGACCTCGCAGTCAAGGCCGCAGCACTTACTGCAGAGCTTAAGGCAAAGGAAAAGGAAATCGAAAAGCTTTCAGGTGTTCTTGCCAACATTAAGACTGAATCGATGCTTTCAAATGCAGTAAAGGTTGGAGATGTAATGCTTGTAACCGCTTTCCTTGAGGATACAACTCCCGACGAGCTTCGTAAAATGTGTGACCTTGTAAAGAGTAAGGGTGACAATTATGTTGGTGTAATCGGCGGTGTGCAGAAGGCAAAGGGTACAGGTAACATTTGCACTTGCTGCGGAAAAGCGGCTGTTTCATCAGGTGCTCATGCAGGTAACCTTGCAAGAGAGGTTGCAAAGCTTGCAGGCGGTTCAGGCGGAGGAAAGCCTGACAGCGCAATGGCAGGCGCAAAGGATGTTGCGGCTCTTCCCGAAGCTATCGCAAAAGCAGAGGAAATTCTTTCTTCAATGATTAAATGAGAAGGGTATGATTAAAGTGAAAAAGATTTTTTTAACATTAGCTTTACTTTTAATGCTTGTTTTTTCCTTTTCGTTGCAGGTGTTCGCTGTTGAGAATTTCTATTATGACGAGATTTATTTTGAGATTCCGGATTATTTCTATGAAACTGAAACATCAGGTGAGGGTAGAGAGATTTGTGAATTCAGAAGCGATGATGAAACCGTTCTCCTTCGTTTTTATAATAGCTATAATTATGATTTTTCTGACTTCGGAACAATGCTTGACGACGAAGCTATTGATTACTATGAGATGAACTGGAGTCATGGCGGTGACGGGTATTTCAATGTTCAGGAAGTTACTCACGAATCGTTATATAACGCTGAATGTGTGAGACTTGACGGCGAAATCAAGCTTTATGACGATAAGGCCGGATGCAGTGTGTTTATGTACTCAACTGAAGAATACATTTATGTACTGGAATTTGTAACAAACGGTGAAACTGAGTATGTTGATTGTATCAGTGATGTAACGGGCAGTGTCTATTTTGAGGATGTTGTTGATTATGATTACGAGGATTATGATTATTACGCTGATGAGATTATTGAAGTTATCTTCACTTTAATTTTTGTTGCTCTTGTAATTATTTCGGGAGTTGCTGTGTTTATGTTCGTAAAAAAGAATACCGCATCTGTCAAGAAGGTTATTGATGATACAACTCAGAATAACAATCATAGAAAGGGCTTCGAGCTTAACGGTAAGGACATAAACAAATTCAATGAGCGTTTTACTGTCGGCAGTAATGAAAACAACTTTGCGAAAAAAGAACTCGAAAGAGAACGCAGAGAAAGAGAAAAAATGTTTGATTAAAGGAGAATAATTATGGATTGCATTTTCTGTAAAATTGCGGCAGGGGAGATCCCTTCAAAAAAGGCCTACGAGGATGAAAGTGTGCTTGCTTTTTATGATCTTGAGCCTCAGGCTCCGATTCACATCCTTATCATCCCGAAGGAGCATATTGCCTCCTGTGCTGAAATTACTGAGGAAAACAGCGCAGTAATTTCACACATCTTTGAGGTTGCCGCAAAGCTCGGAAAAGAGCTCGGTCTTGACAACGGCTACCGCATTGTAAATAACTGCGGTAAGGAAGGCGGACAGACTGTTCATCACCTTCATTTCCACCTTATGGGCGGAAGACAGTTCGGTTGGCCCGCAGGCTGATAAAAAAGGGGATGTAAAAAAACTCGTTTTTTTACATCCCCTTTTTAGGGGCTAGGAAAAAATGCGCAGAATGAACAAACCGAGCCAAAATAAAGCGTTCAGCTTTATTTTGGTTTACCCGACGGCGTACAAAGGTACTCCG
>JAZSAM010000111.1:0-30823 GCA_045601905.1 Acutalibacteraceae bacterium
ACAGGTGTTCATCCTCAGGTTATGGCTAACTCAATAGCAGCAGCAAAAAATCCTTGGTATTATAACGCAAACTCATCGTACGCCTTCGCTTATGACTGGCGTCTTTCACCCTATGACCACGTTGACAGACTTCACGAGTACGTGCTTCAGGTTCTTGCAACAACAGGTAAGACTCAGGTTTCAATGTACGCAAGATGTATGGGCGGCAGCCTTCTAGCAGCTTACCTTGAAAGATACGGTCATCTCGGTCACATAAAGAATGTTATATTCTGTGATTCTCTTCAAAATGAATCAACTCTTTTCTCAAAGGCTTTCAGCGGTCAGATTGAATTTGATGCAAAGACTATTGAAAGATATGCAGGTCAGGTTGACTTCTTGGGTAAAACAGGTGACGGTGTTGGCTTTGAGTTTACAGATGTCCTTTATGAAATCGTATTCAAGACAATGGATTTCTTTAATCAGATAACTGTTACAGATAAAGCTCTTGACGAAGTAGAAAAACTCTATGAAAGACTTGCTAAGGCTCTTATGCCCGCTCTTCTTCACGCTTTTGGTATGGCTACACAGGTCAACTACTGGACTGAAGTCAACGAAAAAGATATGGATGCTGCTCTCAACCTTGTTTTCGGTGAAAAGGGCTCAGAGCTTCGCACGAAGTACGCAGGGCTCATCGAAAAGATTCAGTATTACAGGGAACATGTTTCATCAGATCTTGATGGTTTTTACGATAAACTCGAAGAAAACGGTATTCACTACGGCTTTGTTGCTAAGTACGGATTTATGAACATGCCTATCCTTAAGGATGCCGACCTTCTCAGTGACTCACTTGTAAGCCTTACGCACTGTACTTTCGGTGCAACAACAGCTCCTGTAGGCAAAACTCTTTCAAAGGAATATCTTGCAGGTGTATCTGAAGAAAACCGTAAATACATTGCTCCCGATAAGCAGGTTGACCTCTCAACTTGCAGAGTACCCGACCGAACATGGATACTTAAAAATGCTCACCATGATGTAATTGACTGTCTGGAGCCTGTTATCTGGGAGTTTCTTAACGGCACAAATGAAACAGTTGACACTGTAAAATCAGGCTCACAGTTTATGGTATTCGATTACGAAACCGAGACAGCTTCAGTTATGACAGAGGATAATTGTGCAGAGTATGAGTGGATGACCCGTCCTGTAGAGAAGCCTACAACAGAGACAAGACTGGTTTCATTTATGAGATTTTTCACAATGATTCTCAACTTCTTTACTAAGCTCTTTAAGGGCGAACTTGATTTTTCAAATATTTTGGGTTAAAGTTTCTCGTTTTCAGTTTTATTTGCCTTCGGTGAGTTATATTGATCTTTGGGCAGTTAAGATGCAAACAAAATAACACCGGAGCCGCAGGTTTCAATAACACTTTCACAATAGTGAAAATATCACTTTGTTGAAGGCATAATAAGACTAAATGCTTTGTGCTAATTCGAGCTGTAAACACAAAAATCGACGAATTTCGACAGAAGTTCGTCGATTTTTACTTATTACTTATTACTTCTTCACTCTTCACTAACCTTCGGGTCGATTTTTGGCGAAGTAATAAGTAAGAAGTAATAGTGAATAAGTGTAGGCGGGACACCCGCACCCGATTGTAAATTCAGATTAAGTGTGATATAATCAACTCGACAAATAAGGATTTGACGAAGGGTTAGGAGGAATAATTTGTGAAATTCCCATTTACGCAGACGGTAACACATATTATAAATAGCAATATTTCATCTGACTTCTTTGTAAAACTTCCCGAAAAGATTCTCAGTCATACCAATTTGGAATATTCGTGCCAACAACGGGTTGATGGTTGTTTCTTGAAGCCCACCTTTAAAAATATGCCGTACAGAAATTCTTTTGTTCCAGAAATCAATATTATTGCTTCATGTCATGATTCACAAACAACATTGCATATAAGTGGGCAACCCGTAAAGTTTGTTCGTGTTTTAATGGCGTTTTGGTTCAGCTTTTGGTTATTGTTTGAGGTGTTAGAATTTGTGCTCTTAATCACCTCTAAAGATAGTATTTTTTCTGCCTTAGCGACGACTGGTTTTGGTGTATTTGGATATTTGCTTTGTGAACTCGCAACAAAAGCAACTTTTCGTTCAGTTGTCAAGGCGATCAAAAAAGAGTGTTCATAACCAACAACTTCCAATTTATTGACTTGTTGCTAAATTGAGCTGTAAACACAAAAATCGACGAATTTCGACAGAAGTTCGTCGATTTTACTTATTACCTCTTCACTTTTCACTTTTCCCTTATTCTTATCTTAATCAGGATTTTTGGAGAGGTAATAAGTAAGAAGTAATAGTGAATAAGTATGGGTGGGATACCCGCACCCGATTGTAATGAATATTTTTAGTGTATAGCTTTAAATTGGGTGGTTTTTTGCATGCATTGTTCATCATTTTTATTTGTTCAGCATTGACATATGAAATGTTATATGTTACCATATTCTTAATAATACATTAAAAGGTTGTGCAATAAATGAAAAAAGCAATATCTTTATTTCTTTCTCTTTTACTAATTATTGCGGTGATGGCACCTGTCGCTTCGGCAGTCGGCGAAGAAAATCTTCCGATAATTTACATTCGAGGCAACGGAGAGACAATTTACGACGGCGACGGTAAGCCGCTTGGTCTGGGAATTTCCGATCTCTTTTCTAATGTTGCTAACGGTGACTTCGACAAGGAGACAGTAGTTGAAACCTGCGCCAACATTATGCTTCCCCTGCTTACAGAGGGTCTTCTTTTTGATGAATGGGACAGATACGGTAAAGCAGTTTATGAAGAGCTTAAGCCTATATTTAAGGGTTCTGAGATTGACGAAAACGGAAACCCCATAAACGGAAGCGGTATTGCTCAGTCACGTATTGATGCTTCTGAGGCTGAAGCTGAACGTGATACTGTAAATTACGGTCTTTATGATTACAATTTTATGTATGACTGGAGACTTTCTCCCTATGACCATGTTGACAGACTTCATGAGTATGTGCTCAAGGTGCTTGAAACAACCGGCAAAGATCAGGTTAACATTCATGTTGCTTGTCTGGGTGGCGGACTTATTATGGCATATCTTGAAAAATACGGTGATGAGAGTCTTATAAAAAATGTTATGTTAAATGAGGTTCTTTCCAACGGTGCAACAATTATCAGCAAGACCTTCAGCGGTCAGATTGAATTTGATGCAAAACAGATTGAAAGATATCTTGCTCAAATGACTTATTGTTCCGAGATCGGTATGCCCGGTGGATTTGGGCTCAGCGACCTAATCAATGAAATTGTTTTTAAAACAATAGATCTTTTTAATCAGATAACAGTAACAGATACAGTCCTTGATGCTGTTGAGGATTTGTACAGTAAGCTTTATCAGGCCCTTATGCCTGCCGTCTGTCACGCAACGGGTATTGCTACTGTTGTTAATTACTGGACTTGTGTAAACGAGGAAGATTTTGATTCAGCTCTTAATTTAATTTACGGTGAGGAAGGCTCAGAACTGAGAACAAAGTATGCAGGTCTTGTTGATAAGATTGTGTATTATAGAGAACACTGCACTTCAAAGCTTGATGAGCTTTACGAAAAATGTGAAAATGAGTATAAGATTCATATCGGTTTTGTCGCAAGGTACGGATATATGAATCCGCCTTTAACTAAGGATGCTGATGAACTTTCCGACTTCCTTGTAAGCCTTGATGAAGCAACTATGGGTGCAACCTGCGCAAAAATTGGCAGCACTCTTTCCGAAGAGTATATTTCACAGAGAGTAAAAGAGGGTAAGGAAGATTATATTTCTCCTGACCGTCAGGTGGATTTATCAACGGCTCTTTATCCTGACAGAACATGGGTTATCAAGAATGCTCACCATAGCTTTATCAATGTTAGCGATAATATAACGCTGTCTTTCCTTCAGGGAACAAATTATTCAATTTGCTCTGAAGGTGCATATCCTCAGTTTAGTGTATTTTTTGAAAAAGAGGGAAAGTTAGAGCCTATGACGGCAGAGAATTCTGCGGATTATGAATGGATTTCCCTTCCGGAAGAAAAACCTACAACTCAAACAAGACTTGCTTCTTTGATTCGATTCCTTACAATGATTCTTAATTTCATAACAAGTCTTGTTAAAGGCGAACTTGATTTTGGAAATCTTTTTGGTTGATTGATCGTCAGCAATAAAATAATAAGTTTTAGAAAAATTTGCTTTGAATACCCCTTATGTAAAAGGGGTATTCATTGTATTAAAGTTGCAGTTGATAGCCAAAAATCGACGAATTTCGACAGAAGTTTGTCGATTTTTACTTATTACTTCTTCACTATTCACTCTTCATTAACCTTCGGGTCGATTTTTGGCGAAGTAATAAGTAAGAAGTAATAGTGAATAAGTGTGGGCGGGACACCTGCACCCGATTGTAATTTCAGATGGTGTGTGCTATAATCACAGAAGAAGACAAGAATTTCTTTCTTGCATTTTATTATAAATGAAAGGAAGTATCCATATATGAACAATCAAAAGACCTTAGCAGAAGTAAGAAAAATATTTGAGGGTGACCGATTTGCAACTGAAAACGGAGCCGTGATAGAAAAAATCGGTGACCACAGTGCTACCTGCAGTCTGGAAATCACTCCTTCACACCGCAATGCTATGGGTGCCGTGATGGGCGGTACATACTTTATGCTGGCGGATTTTGCTTTTGCGGTTGCGGCAAATTGGGAAGATATGGGGTGCGTGTCATTGCACTCTGACATTTCATTTTTAGGCTCGGCAAAGGGCAAAAAGCTTATTGCAGAAGCCGTTTGTGTAAAGGACGGCAGGACTACGGCCTGCTACCGTATTAATGTGACCGATGATCTGGGAAATCTTGTCGCCACTGTAACTACAACAGGATATCACGTTAAATAACGCAGTTCACTGAACTGGTGAAGAAAAAGACACAGTAAAGATAAAACCGGGATTTCAGTCCCGGCTTTGCTTTTTTCTATGCAAAAGACAAATTTAATTTTCGCTTACAGATTTAAAAGAAAAATATGCTCTTACGGTCAAAATTAAGTTGATAAATGCCGCTGATTTTATATTGACAAACCTATCGGTAACTGTTAAAATTACCTTGCATTGTTATTTTTTACTTGCATTTTCTATGCTGTTTTTTTCCGGAAATGCATAGGCATAGGCCTGTCAAAAAACAGCTGTGAATAATACTGAAAAGGAGAAAATCTGATGAAATCTTATGATGTAATCGTAATCGGTGCAGGTAACGGCGGCCTTGCTGCTGCAGCAACCTGTGCAAGAGCAGGTCTTTCCACACTGTTGCTGGAACGACACAACATTCCCGGTGGCTCAGCGTCCTCTTTTGTAAGAGGCAGATTTGAGTTTGAGCCCTCACTTCACGAGCTTGCAGGTGTTGGTGCACCTGATAAAAGCGGACAGATTGAGGATATGTTTATCCGTATGAACGGTGATGTCGACTGGTGTACTCATAAGTCAACCTTCCGTCTTCTTGTGCCTGCAAAGGAAGGGGACACAGATACATTTATCAATGAAGATGGGGTAGAGGTTACCGTTGATGCAAGAATGCCCGCCGGCCTTGAGGCCTTTGCAAAGAAGCTTGATGAGCTTGTGCCCGGCTCATACGATAGCTGTATGGCTGCATTTGACCTTTCAACAAGAATGTATAAGGCTCTTGACGCTACCAGTGACCTTTCGAAGCTCCCTGCATCAATCAAGGATATTCCCGATATTATGCGTATGGTTTCCCATACAATGAAGGAGGGCCTTGATGCTCTCGGTATGCCCAAAAAGGCTCAGGATATTTTCAATACATATTGGTGCTATATGGGCTCACCTGCATCACAGTTTGACTTTCTTTACTATATGGCTGTGCTTCACGGCTATGTTGAGTACGGTACAGGCATACCGAAGCTCAGAAGTCACGAAATGAGCCTTGCTCTTGATAAGGTTATCCGTGACCACGATGGTGATATATGGTACAATTCCGAGGTTACAAAGGTTATTATGAAAAACGGTAAGCCTGCAGGTGTTGTTATCAACGGAGAAAAAGAGGTTTACGGTAAGTACTTTATCTGTAATTCCTCACCCAATGCTGCATGGAGTGACCTCTTTGAGAAAAAGGACATCCCCGAAAGACAGCTTCGTATGCTCAATTCCCGTAAGATTGCCTGCAGTCTTACAACGGTTTATCTCGGTATGAATGTTACAAAGGAGCAGCTTGGTATCAAGGATTATTCGATATTTATTGCTCCCGATTCGGACTCCGATAAGCAGTATGATTCTGCCCAGGATTTCGGCGGCGGCTTCTGCATCATCAACTGCCTTAACGAGATTATTCCCGACTGCACACCCGAGGGCACTTGCCAGTTATTCCTTACAACAATGACCTTCGGCGATGTTATGAAGGATGTTAAGCCTCAGGATTACAAAAAGTTCAAGACAAAGGTTGCAAGGGATATGATTGAGACCTGTGAAAAGGCTCTTAACATTTCCATTATGCCCTATATTGAGGAAATTGAAATTGCACTTCCTCCTACATTTGCCCGTTACCTTAACACACCCTACGGTACGCCCTACGGCTATATGCTTGAAATGTGGGATAGTATGATTCCGAGAACAGTTCAGTATCTGCAGGATCAACCCTTCGACAACTTCCTTTTCTGCGGTGCAAGTCAGGAAAGAGGCGACGGCTACGGCTGTGCATACCACACAGGTGAAAAAGCAGGCGGAATTGTTGTAAAATCATTGAAGAAGGGGGATAAATAATTATGGCAGACATCAAGTCATTAAAGGCTAAAAAGTTCCTTTCAATGCTTTCCTACCGCAGCAAGAGGCTTGAAAGCGGCAAAGCTGAGCTTCCTGATTTTTCCGATCAGGCAATGGTGCTTGCAAAGGCACTTCATCCGAAGCGTCAGTATCTTAAAATCGAAAAGGTTACACACAGAGGAGAGGACTGCAGAAGCTACACTCTTGTTCCCGATGCCGAAAAGGGAACAACAGAGCTTGCATACTTTGGTGCAGGTAAGTATCTGACTGTTTTTGAAACAATTGAAGGTATGCCTATCACAAGAGCTTACTCGATTTCATCCTCTCCGAAGGATTCCCTCGAAGGTAGGTATGTTCTTACAATCAAGCTCGTTGAGGGCGGACTTATGTCACAGTACATTTTTGATACCTGGGAAGAGGGCAGAAGCGTTGAGGTTTCAGCTCCCTCGGGTAACTTCGAATATCAGGAACTGCGTGATGCAAGAAAGGTAATCTGTCTTGCAGGCGGCAGCGGTATCACTCCATTTATTTCAATGGCAAATGCTATTGCCGACGGTGACGAGGACTTTGAAATGACTCTTCTTTACGGAAGCCGCGACAAGGACAACATCCTCTTTAAAGAGGAGCTTGAAGAGCTCACCGAAAAATGCGGAAAAATCAAGGTTGTACACGTTTTAAGTGACCAGAAGGGCAGACTTCCCAAGGGAACAGAAAAGGGCTTTATCACAGCAGAGCTTATTAAGAAATATGCTCCCGCTGATGAGAAGTACTCGATTTTCCTTTGCGGACCTCAGCAGATGTACGAGTTTGTTGACAAGGAGCTTGAAAAGCTTCAGTTGGAAAAGAAGTACATCCGTCACGAAATGTTCGGTGAATTTCACAATCCGAAAACTCAGCAGGATTATCCCGAGGGAGTTCCTGAAACAGTAAGAATCACCGTTACAATTCAGGACAAGACCTACATTATCAAGGGCTCATCCAACGATTCAATTATGCAGACAATTGAAAAGAACGGACTTGCCGTGCCTGCCCGTTGTCGAAGCGGTGAATGCGGCTTCTGCCACTCACACCTTCTTTCAGGTAAGATTTATGTACCAAAGGCTCTCGAGTACCGCCGTCTTGCAGACTACAAGTTCGGTTGCATTCATCCTTGCTGCTCATTCCCTCTTACAGACATTGAAATCAATGTTCCCATCGCAAAATAAAAGATTATTCCCCGTAATGCTGAGGTGTTACGGGGAAGCTTTATTTTTTTTACTTTTGCATTTCTCGCCCTTTGAAAAAAGCTCATTTATTCCGAGGAATAAAAGCACACCTCCAAAAAGCTTTTTGAGAAGAGCCGTTTCAATTATCGGCAGAAGCAGATACCCGACTGCGAGACCGATTGCGGCAAAGGGGAGTGCACGTCGTAGCTCTCTTTTGTCCGTCAGCCCGTTCTTTTTGTTTATAAAAATTGAAAGGCAACCCGTTACAACGAAAAATACCAGGTTGATTCCCTGAGCCTGCTTCTGATCAAGGGAAAGAAATGTGGTCAGATAAATTATCAGCACCGTGCCTCCGCCAAAGCCCATTGCACTCAGAAGCCCCGACAGAAATGATGAAATTATTACTGCAAAATCCATTACTTGATTATCATCCTCACTCCCGCCCAGATTATAAAGAAAGCAAACAGCCTTTTTAGAATACTGTCAGGCATTTTCTTTAAAAGAAAGCATCCGATTGCCGCACCTAGAAGACCGAAGGGAAGATAGGGGAGAGCGTCGGAAAAAGAGAAGTACCCTTTGAAAAGATAAATAAGGCAGCTTGAAGCTGACATCAGAAATGTAAGCGTAAGAGCCGTTGACTGAGCCCTTTTTTGCTCAAGTCCCTTCATTTTGAAATATCGCACGGCAAGAATGCCTCCGCCTGCCCCGAAGAGACCATTGATAAGACCGGAGAAAAAAGAAATAACGAAAAACAAAATTCCTTTCAAAAATTGACCTCCCTTGCTTGATGTCAGTAAAAAAATCAGATTTATTCCCCAAAAGTCAAAAAATATGCATAAAGAATGACTTTTCGGAAAATTTTATTTGTTTAAACTATTGTAAATATAAAATTTAAGTGTTATAATCTATACATAAATTTTAGGAGGACTTATTATGATTTGTAAGTTTTGTGGTAATGTAATTGAAGATAATTCAGATTATTGCTTCATCTGCGGACAGAAGGTTATTTCCGAAGCTCCCGCATACGCAGCAGAAATTTATTCACAGCAGCCTCAGGGTGCACCTGCACAGCCCGTTTATGCAGCAGCTCCTGAAGTTCCCGTAGCTCCCGAACAGCCCGTTTACGCTGCTCCTGCTTATCCTGCTTACGCAGCTCCCGTAGTTCCCGAAGCTCCCAAGGGCAAGAAGGCAAAGAAAGCAAAGAAGGTTAAGAAGGAAAAGGCTCCCGTTGATCCCGCAGCACTTCCTATGGTTGAAAAGGTTCTCGTTGCACTCCTTCCCGCACTTCTTCTTGCAGTTGCAGGCGTAATGTGCACAAAGATTCTCGTTGTAGTTATCTGCGTAGCTCTCACTGCAGTTGTAGGCGCTGTTTTCTATAAGAGATACCGCACAGCTCTTGATGCAGGTTACGAAGAAAAGGCAGTTGATATGCTCAACACCGGTATGATCGGTCTTTGCGTTGGTATGGCAGCAGTTGTTCTCTTCCTTCTCATCAATTTTGTTATTAAATAATCAGAAATTTTAATTAAAAGCAGGCACCTGAAGTTTTCTTCGGGTGCTTTTTTTCGCCTCAAATTTCCGTTTATATTTTTGCCTGCAAATGTGCAAATTATAATTGCGACTTTTAATTGTCGCAGGGAGGTGGAAAATGAAAATAATTTTAAAGCGTGTCTGTTCATTTCTGATGCTTATCTGCGCTCTTCTTATGGGCGGTGTTATTTACGGCTTTTACGCTCTTCCTGACGAAATCAGCTCCTTTGCCGAGGAAAAAATTGACATAGGTCTGTTTTATTCCTGCGATGTTGACAAAACAGAAAAAATGGCATCAAAGAGCCTTGTTACAGAAGGAAGCTATAGCGTAAATGTAAAGCTTTTAAACAGTATTCCCGTCAAAAAATCGAATCTTACCGTAAAGGGAAGACCTTACGTTGTCCCCTCGGGCGAAATTGTGGGCCTCAGGCTCTTTTCAAAGGGTGTAATGATTGTAGGCTCGGATAAGGTAGCAACCGAAACGGGAGAGGTAAACCCGATGAAGGCTGCAGGGCTTTGTGAAGGCGATGTCATAACTACCGTTGACGGTATTGAAATAACCTCCTCAATTCAAACCGAAAAGATCATAAGAGAAAGCGGCGGCAAGGAGCTTCAGATCGGGTACACAAGAAACGGCAAAAGCCTTTTTACCTCTCTTAAGCCTGCTTTTTGCAAGAGTGAAAATGTTTACAAGGCTGGAATGTGGATAAGAGACAGTGCGGCAGGAATCGGCACAATGACCTTTTACGAAAAGGAAAGCGGTTTTTTTGTCTGTCTCGGTCACGCTGTCTGTGATGTTGACACAGGTGAGGTGCTTCCGCTTTCCGACGGTGACATCGTCGATGCAAGAATCAACGGCTGTGTAAAAGGTAAAATCGGTGCGGCAGGTGAGCTTTGCGGCGTTTTTACGGGAGAAAGTGAAGGAACACTTTTCTATAACGGAGAAACAGGTGTTTACGGCATTCTGTGTGAACCGGATAAAGCTGCAAAGGAATTACCCGTTGCAGCAAAAAACGAGGTGAAAACGGGTAAGGCACAGATAATTTCCACCGTGGAGGGTGAAAGCAAGGCTTATTATGACATTGAAATCGAAAAGCTCAATCCCGACGGCAAGGACAGTAAAAATATGGTAATAAAAATTACGGACAAAAAGCTTTTGGAAAAAACGGGCGGCATAGTACAGGGTATGAGCGGAAGTCCCATTCTTCAGAACGGCTATCTTGTAGGTGCGGTGACTCACGTTTTTGTCAATGATCCCACAAGGGGTTACGGCATTTTTGCTGAAACAATGCTTGAAGAAAACGAAAAAAAGGAAATCGGCAAAGCAGGTTAAAAAAATTCCGTCTTTTGCTTTTGTGATGAAGCAAAGGGCGGAATTTTCAACATAAATAAGCAGCTTTTCGGCATACTATAAGTGTATAAGTCATTTGATTTAAGGTTATTGACTTTTTTACTTTATCATATATAATTTATTTTAGTAAGGAGCAATCTGATGCCTCTTGAGTCAATCGGTACAGTATTTGAGCGTTTCTTAAGCACCTTCAATGATTATCTTTACACTTATGTACTGATAATACTGCTGCTTTTTTTCGGAATATATTTTACGGTAAAAACGGGCTTTGTGCAGTTTCGTTACTTCTTCGAGCAGCTTCGCTGTGTGACAGAAAGACCTGACGATAAAAAAAGCATTTCATCCTTTCAGGCGCTGATGGTTTCCACGGCTTCAAGAGTCGGAACGGGTAACATAATCGGTGTCTCAACGGCACTTTGTCTTGGCGGATTCGGCTCTGTGTTCTGGATGTGGGTTGTTGCCGTTGTGGGAAGTGCACTTGCCTTTGTCGAAAGCACACTTGCACAGATTTTTAAAAAAAGAGGAAAAAACGGCTGTTACGGCGGACCTGCCTATTACATCGAGGCTCTTACGGGAAAAAGGCTTCCCGGCATAATTTTTTCCTTTTTGCTGATACTTACCTACGGTGTCGGCTTCAATATGCTGACCTCCTACAATCTGCAGTCGGTTTTTGCCCAGTTTGAATTTTATAAGCCCGATGTCTCACCCTTTGCAATCGGGGCAGTGCTTGCCGTTCTTGTCGGCCTTTGTTACTTCGGGGGAGGTAAGGCAATTGTAAAGGTGACATCTCTGCTTGTACCCTTTATGGGCATCGCTTACATCGGTGTCTCCCTTCTCGTGGTGCTTCTCAATTTTAAAAGTATGCCCCTCATACTTGCCCGTGTTTTCGAAGAAGCCTTTGATCTCAGAGCAATTTTTGGTGGCTTTTCCTCATCATGCGTGATGTACGGAATCAAAAGGGGACTGCTCAGCAATGAAGCAGGTGTAGGCTCTGCGCCCAATGCTTCAGCCTCTGCAAAGGTGTCTCATCCTGTAAAGCAGGGACTTGTGCAGCTGCTTTCTGTTTCGATTGACACACTTCTTATCTGCTCGGCAACGGCGTTTATGTGTATGTGCTCGGGCGTTGAGCCGTCAGCTGAGATTTCGGGCGCAAGGTATGTTCAGCTTTCAATGGAGGCCGCTCTCGGCTCCTTCGGCCCCTTGTTTATGACCTTTGCGATGGTGCTTTTCGGATTTACGACTCTGGTAGGTAATATGTTTTATGTTGAAGGCTGTGCTGTTTACATTCTCGGACGCAATCCCGGCAGAAGGCTTCTTAATGTGCTTAAGCTTTCCGAGGCGGCGCTTGTATTTGTCGGATGCGTTCTCAGCGCAGATCTTCTGTGGAGCATTGCCGATGCCACAATGGGCTTTATGATACTGATAAATGTTCCCGTGCTTGCCTTTCTCGGCAGGTTTGCCTTAAGGGCACTCAAGGATTATGACAAACAGAAAAAAGCGGGTAAAAATCCCGTTTTCAAAGCAAAAAATATAAATCTTCCTTACAAGGTGGATTATTGGAAATAAAAAAACAGAGGTTATGAAAATGAATGACAGTAAAGAATTTTTAGCAAAAGAGCCCGTAGGCAAGCTTCTTCTGAAGCTTGCAATTCCGACGGTTGTGGCACAGATTGTGAATATGCTTTATAACATTGTTGACCGTATTTACATCGGACATATTCCCGGAGAAGGAAGTTTGGCTCTTACGGGTGTCGGTGTATGTATGCCGATAATTATGGTTGTGTCTGCTTTTGCCGCACTTGTAGGATCGGGCGGTGCACCGAAAGCTTCAATTAATATGGGAAAAGGTGACAAAGAAAGTGCCGAAAAAATCCTTGGGGGATGCTTCAGCCTTCAGATTATTATTTCCGTGGTGCTTACGACGATACTTCTTCTGTTCGGTGAACAATTACTTCTTGCTTTCGGTGCGAGTGAGAACACGATAGAATACGCTTCGAGTTATCTCAGTGTTTATGCAGTCGGAACGGTTTTTGTTCAGCTTACTCTCGGAATGGGTGCTTTTATCACGGCTCAGGGCTTTGCTAAAGAAGGAATGATTACCGTACTTATCGGTGCTGTTTGCAATATTGTCCTCGATCCTGTTTTTATTTTCGCTTTCAAAATGGGTGTAAAGGGTGCCGCCGTTGCAACTGTTTTATCCCAGGCTGTATCCTGTATCTGGGTCGTAAGCTTTCTTTCGGGCAGAAAAACTTATCTTAAAATTAAAAAGGAAAATCTGAAAATAGATTTCAGACTTGTACTTCCTTGTGTTGCTCTAGGGCTTGCAACCTTTATTATGCAAAGCAGCGAAAGCGTGATTTCCGTTTGCTTCAATTCATCACTTCTGAAATATGGCGGCGACATTGCTGTGGGTGCGATGACAATTCTTACAAGTGTAATGCAGTTTGCTATGCTTCCGATGATGGGCATTGCTCAGGGATCACAGCCGATTACAAGCTACAACTACGGAGCAGGCAATACACAAAGAGTAAAGAAAACCTTCCGCCTTCTTCTTACGGTATGCCTTATTTATTCATTTGCTCTCTGGGCAATCATTATGCTTTTTCCGGATGGCTTTGCAGGAATTTTCTCGTCGGATCCCGAGCTTATCAGCTTTACGGCACCTGCTTTGAGAATTTACTGTGCTGTGCTTTGCATCTTCGGCATACAGACTGCCTGTCAGATGACCTTCGTTTCCATAGGAAGTGCAGTTTGCTCAATTGTTGTTGCTGTTGTCAGAAAGTTTGTGTTGCTTCTTCCTCTTATTTACATTGTACCGATGTTTACCGAAAACAAGACAATGGGTGTGTATCTTGCTGAGCCCGTTGCTGATTTTATTGCAGTAAGCTTCACCGCCGCGCTTTTCACTGTTATGTTTTCAAAAGCGATGAAAAAACTATCCGAAGATAAAAACGAAAGGAAAAACGCAAATGAATGATATTCATAAAAAATACCGCCGCACAAAGCTTGCGTGCTATTTTGCAGGCTTTTCAATGTCTGCGGCATCAAATCTTTCGGCACTGCTTTTTATTACCTTCAATGAGCTTTACGGGATTTCCTTTACAGCTCTCGGTTTTCTTGTGCTTGTGAATTTCTGTACACAGCTTGGAATTGATCTGGTTTTTACCTTCTTTTCTGATCGGTTCAATCTCACAAAAACCGTCAAGTCTATACCTCTTTTGGTTGTTCTGGGACTTATGATTTATGCTGTTGTTCCGATGCTTTTTCCAAAAGCAGTTTACGGGGCACTGATTGTTGGTACGGTTATTTTCTCTGTCGGTGCAGGCCTCGGTGAGGTGCTTACAAGCCCGGTAATTGCTGCAATTCCCTCGGAAAACCCCGAAAGGGAGATGAGTAAGCTTCATTCGGCTTACGCCTGGGGAACGGTTGTTGTGGTAATTTCAAGCACGCTTTTTCTTAAGCTTGTCGGCAAGGAAAACTGGGTTTATCTTGCTCTTTTCTGGTGCATAGTGCCCTTTGTCTGCTTCCTTCTTTTCAGCGCTGCAGAAATTCCCAAGCTTGACCTTCACGGAGATGGCGAGGGGAAAAAGAGTCTTAACCTCGATTTCGGCATAATTCTTTGCACTGCCTGCATCTTTTTCGGCGGTGCGGCAGAGTGTACGATGATGCAGTGGATTTCGGGCTTTGCTGAAGGAGCTCTTGGCATATCCAAGGTTTACGGCGATATTTTCGGAATGGCTCTTTTCGCTTTTGCACTCGGAATGGGCAGAACTCTTTACTCAAGAAAAGGAAAAAACATTTACCGTGTACTTCTTTTCGGTATGGGCGGTGCCGCGCTCTGTTACATAGTTGCCGCTCTTTCACAGAATGTCTTCGTTGGACTTTTTGCCTGTGTGTTTACGGGTTTCTGCGCTTCAATGCTGTGGCCCGGAACAATTGCTTATACTAACGGGAAATATGCTTCCTGCGGTGTGGGTGTGTATGCTCTTCTTGCGGCGGGAGGTGACCTCGGAGCATCGCTTTCGCCTCAGCTTCTCGGTATAATTGCTGACAGCTCAGGCATGAAAAACGGTATGATTATTGCATCTCTTTTTCCGCTTGCAGGCTTTTTCCTTTATCTTTTTACCGAAAGGTATTTTAGAAAAAAGGCGAAATAAAAAGCAAGGGGCTGTAAAAAAAGTGCAGACCGCATAAAACAAGATAACAAAAGGGTTTCTTTCAGTATTTAACTACCAAAGAAACCCTTTAAAGCTATAGAAATCAGCAAAAGCAGGCAAAAACAAGGTTTTTGCGTTTTATGCTATAAACAAACCTCGCACCTGTGTACGCCGTCGGGTAAACCAAAATAAAGCTGAACGGCTTTATTTTGGCTCGGTTTCTTCATTCTGCGCATTTTTTCCTAGCCCCTTTAAGTTTATATCTTCAATCTGATAAGAGAGGTCAAACTTGATTTGTTGCTTCTGAAGTTGTACACAGTTGCCCGAAAAAAATCTGTTTCTGTGAAACACCTGAAAGCTTCTTTCAATAAAATTAAAGCAGATGTTTTTGCTACTAACCGAAAACATCTGCTTTTCGTTTTACTTTTTTAGTCCGTGCTTAATGAAACGATCTCAGATTTCAGCAAACATCTTAAAGTAGTTGGCTGCTTCAGCTCTTGTAACTGCCTTTGTTACATTGAAGCCGCTGTTGATGATAACCCTGAAGTAAATGCTGATACCCTTGAAGAAGCCTGCGATGCCCTTCTTTGCACCTGCTGTAAGAATAGACATAGCAAGTGAAGCTGCATTTACCTTTACAGTACCCTCTGTTGAATTCTCTGTGCCGAGAATTGCATTGAAGGCAGCTGCGAGGTCACCGCTTGTGAGTGCCTCATCGGGGCTGAAGGTTGTTTCTGATGTGGGAGCCATAATGTTGTTCTTAACAACGTACTCAATTGCATTATAGTACTTGTGGCCTGTCTTGACATCCTCGAACTTGCCGTAAATTGCACTGTCGGGAAGTGCCTCGATGATTGCGTTTGCAATGAACTTGTGTCCGTCTGCATCGGGATGTGACTCAACATAGGTTGCACCGTCAGTATCAACATAGGTGTAACCGAATTTCTTTGCGCCCTCAGTCATGGGAGTGTTACCGACAGTCATAATGAAGTCGATTACGGCTTCGATTATACCGGCAATAGCTTCGGGCTGCTCTTGGGTAGCAACGGGCTCACCGACAACACCGTCATAATCATAGTACTTACCCTTGAGGCTATTGTCGCTCATACCGACAACCATAAGAGTTACGTCGGGATTAAGTGCATAGATGTCCTCAATCATAATGTCCCAGTTGGCATAGAAATTGCCGAGACCGTAGTTGAGAATCTGGGGAAGCTGCTGAGCGAGAGTAGGAAGTGCACCTGCAAGGTGAGCAACCTCGAGGAGCTTTTCAACTGTCTCCATATCCATGTCGCCGTCAGCAATAATATCCTTAGCCATATTGGCATATTTGTCACCGTAGTTTTCTGCTTCGAGAATGTCTGTAATTACCCAACCGAGATATGCGCCCCAGTCGTTACCGCCGATACCGAGGGTGATAAGATCTGCTTCAGCGATTGATTTCTTGAAGAGCTCTCTGAAGTGCTCAGAGCCGGGAAGCATTTTTTCACCGTGGCAAGCACAGGTCTGATCGTCATAAATGTAAAGGTGGCTGGGATGGAAGAGATATTCGTCTTTGCAGGTTGCTGCATAATCGTCCTCGAGCATATAACGCATTTCGATTGTTCTGAAGCCGGGAGCTGCAAGAGCTGTCATTGACTTGTCAGCGATAATAGCGTTTGCAAGAACATCAGCATAGGAGCCTGTGTATCTGTAATAGGTTGAGTCCATGTGAAGCTCATTGTAGGCTGCATCGTTGTCGCTGATTTCGTCACGGTAACCGCTGGCAACGCTGTCACCGAGAAGAACATAGTTCTTGAACTGACCGTAGTGGGCAGCCACTGCATCCTGATTGAGTTCAAAAGCAAAAGCGCTGAATGAACCCGAAAGCATCATAAGAGCAAGAAGAACTGCAATTGATTTTTTCATAAGGTTTTTCATTTTCCTTACCTCCGTAAATTATTGACAAAGTTTACATTTGCTTTACAAATAATACCATATAAGCATGATACAAGTCAAGCAATTATGTCGAAAAAACTGAAATGTTCACATCTGTTTGCTTCTGTCATATTGAAATTTTTGCTTAATTTTTTCTTCTGTAATTGACACTCATCTTTCAATAATATATAATGCAGATATAATAACTCAAAGGGGGTCAATAATATGAAAAGGATTCTTATAGTAGTTGATATGCAGAAGGACTTTGTCGACGGTGCCCTCGGCACTGCAGAAGCAGTCGCCATTGTCGATAATGTGGTAAATAAAATTGAAGGCTTCGACGGCGACATCATTGTGACCTACGACACTCATTGTGAAGGCTATATGGATACCCAGGAGGGTAAGAATCTCCCCGTACCCCACTGCATCAAGGGTACAGACGGCTGGAGGCTCGACAGTAAAGTGCAGTCGGCACTTGACAAAAAGGCTTACAAGGCAATTGAAAAGCCCACCTTCGGCTCAGTCGAGCTTATCTCTTACATCAAAGAAAATTACAATCCCGAAAAAATTGAAATTGAGCTTATCGGTCTTTGCACGGACATCTGTGTGGTTTCAAATGCTCTTCTTTTAAAGGCTGATTTACTTGAAACAAAGGTAAGCGTGGATTCCTCCTGCTGCGCCGGTGTAACGCCTGAAAGCCACAACGCCGCACTTCTGACAATGAAAATGTGTCAGGTAAACGTAGGTTGACGAGCATAAATCCGAACTCGCCTAAAAGTGTGAATTTTTGAGCCTTTTCGGATTTACGAGTATTTTAACAAGGGATTGACGAAAATCCGCCTGTAAAAAACGGGTTCGGATTATACTCGTCAACCTAATTTAAACGGAGGCTAAATTTATGTTTGATGCTCTTAAAATAAAAAATGAATGTGTTTCATGGATACGCGACTTTTTTGAAAATAACGGAAAGGAATGTAACGCCGTTGTAGGAATTTCCGGAGGCAAGGACAGCTCAATTGCTGCTGCCCTGTGCGTAGAGGCTCTCGGTAAGGACAGAGTTATCGGCGTGCTTATGCCAAAGGGAAATCAGCACGACATCGACAAAGCCTATCAGCTTGTAAATCACCTTGGTATAAGGCATTACGAAATCAATGTTGAGGATGCCGTAGAGGGTGTCCTTAAAAATCTCCCGAAGGAGATTGAAATAACAAGTCAGACAGTCCAGAACATCCCTCCGAGAATCAGAATGACCACTCTTTATGCCGTAAGTCAATCGATGAACGGAAGAGTCTGCAACACCTGCAATCTTTCTGAGGATTGGGTCGGCTACTCAACACGCTACGGTGATTCCGTCGGTGATTTTTCACCCCTGAGCTTTCTCACCGTTACAGAGGTAAAGCAGATCGGCCATCTTCTCGGCTTACCTGCTGAGCTTGTTGAGAAAACTCCCATTGACGGACTCTGCGGGAAAACTGACGAGGAAAACCTCGGCTTTACTTATGCTGAGCTTGATGTGTACATCAGAACCGGCTTTATTGAGGATGAAGAAAAGAAGGCACTGATTGACAGAAAGCACAAGCTGAATCTTTTCAAGCTTCAGTTTATGCCCTGCTTCAAGCCCGAAATGTAAATCTCAACAAAAAAGGTTACGGAGATCATTTTGAAATCCGTAACCTTTTCTATATATATACACCTATTATTTACCAAGCACAAGAGCCTTGAAAATGTCTCCGCGCTGCTGATAATTTTTGAACATTCCCCAGCTTGCACAGGCAGGAGAAAGCAGACAACAGTCACCCTCTCTGGCTTCCTTTTCGCAGATTGCTACAGCCTCCTCAAGGCTTTCTGCAAACACGTAATCGGTAAATCCGATTTTATCACAAGCGGCGGCAATGTTTTCCCTTGTCTGTCCGATAAGAACAAGCTTCCTTACCTTACCGGGGAAACGGCTTACCCACTCACCGTATTCGCTCTTTTTGTCGTAGCCGCCTGCAATAAGCACGGTTGTTGAGGGCATCGCATCAATTGCCTTGATGGCCGCATCAGTATTTGTGCCCTTGGAATCGTTATAATATTTTACTCCGTTTCTGGTTGTGACGTATTCGATTCTGTGCTCAACGGCAACAAATTTCTTCACGACCTCCCTGATAATATCAAGAGGCACTCCGAAGCTCATTGTCATTCCCACAGCTGCCATAATGTTTTCAAAGTTATGTACACCGACAAGGTTCACCTCCCAGGTGTCAACAAAAACCTCACTGACTCCGTCCTTTGCAAGATAAATTTTTCCGTCAGCGTAGTAGAGTCCGTCGGAAAGCTTTTCACTTGAGGAGAATAAAACGACCTTTGCCTTGCATTCCTTTGCAAACTCTCTTAAAACGGGATCATCGTAATTGAGAATGCAGAAGTCCTCTTCTGTCTGATTTTTGGCAATGCTCTTTTTCACATCGCCGTAAATTTCCATTGTCTTGTGTCTGTCAAGATGGTCGGGGGTGATGTTGAGAATTGCACTCACCTTCGGCTTGAAGGTAAGCATTGTTTCAAGCTGGAAGGAGCTGATTTCCGCAACGGTTGCACCGCCCTTCACACTGTCACCGACTCTTCCTGTGTAAGGGATTTCGATGTTTCCGACAAGAAGAGTGTTTTCATTGTAGGCGCGCACTATTTCATAGGTAAGAGAGGTTGTGGTAGTTTTTCCGTTGGTGCCGGTAATACCGATTACCTCTCCCTTATCGTAAAGATAAGCAAGCTCAATTTCACTCCAGACGGGAATACCCGCAGAAATGACTGTCTGCATTATTTCCGTTTCAAGAGAAACACCGGGTGAGACCACACAAATGTCAATGTCCTCAAGCTGGGCCTTTTCTGCCTTGCCCAGGATAAACGGGATCTCTTTGTCACAGCCGATTTTTTCCGTAACAGCCTTTTTATCAAGGTCGGTGTTGCCATCAAAAATTATAAAATCCTTTCCGAGAGAGCTGAGAAGCTGACCTGAACAGATACCGCTTCTGCCTGCACCCACAATAAGATATTTTTCACTCATCTTTTCATCTTCTTTCCGGAATTTACATTTATGAAGACAGAGTCATTCAACTCTGTCTTCACTATTTTATTTGTTATTCTGTTTCATCTGCATCGGTATCAGTATCGGCATCAACCTCAACAAAAACCGTGCTGAAGATTTCTTCCCTGCCGACAACGAAAACCGTAATGTTCGCAGTTCCCTTGCCGATAGCGGTAATTACACCCTCAGGGCTTACAGTTGCAACATTTTCATCGGAGGATTTCCAATTAACTGCCTTTTCGGTAATATCCTCAGGAGATAGAGTGTACTCTATTTTCTCTCTGTCGCCTGCTTTAAGGTCGTATACTGTCTTATAAAGCTCAATTGCTTCGGGGTATTTCACAACGCTGATTTCAGCCTTTGCAGTGAATTTACCGTCAGCTGTTGTTGCGGTGATTGTGGCTTTACCGGTTGCAAGTGCAGTCACCTTGCCGTTTTCACCAACTGAAGCAACCTCCGGCTCACTGCTTTCGAATTTTACGGTTTTGTCATAGGCGAAGGCAGGTAAAACCTCTGCGACCAGCTCAAGCTCTTCACCGATTTCGAGCTTTGCCTCTGTTTTGTCAAGCCTGATTCCGCTTATTTCTTCAACAACCTTGAGATTGATAATACCCTTTACTCCGCCTTCATCACAGCTTGTTGCAATAATCTCAACCTCACCGGGTGCGACGGCAGTAATTACACCGTACTGGCTGACTGTGGCAACCTTCTCATCGGAGGATGACCATGTATAGCTCTTGTCCGTTGTGTCAGCAGGTGAAACCGCTGCAAAGACTCTGAGCCTTTCACCTGCGTAAAGGTCGTAAATACGGCACGGGAAGGTAATCTCCTCAGCAAGCTGAATAACATTTACCGTTACCGTTTTTTCAACGCCTTCCCTGACAGAAGCGGCGGTGATTTCACAGGTGCCTGCCTTGACGGGAGTAACAACGCCGTTTTCAACGGTTGCAACAGCTTCGTCAGAGGTTTTCCAGGTAAGTGTCTTGTCGTTTGTATTTTCGGGAAGAACAGTCGCCTCAAGAGTGAGTGTTGCTCCGACATTCACGCTATACTGCTCACTGTCAAAGACAACCTCCTCGGGAAGCTGAATTACCTCAACCTCGCAGACTGCCTCAAGTCCGCCGTCGTTGGTCTTTGCGGTGATTGTTGCAAAGCCTCTTGAAACTGCAGTTACCTCACCGTTTTCGTTAACAGTAGCAACTGCTTCATCATCACTTGACCATGCTACAGACTTATCCGAAGCATCCTCGGGAAGAACAGCTTCCTTGAGAATGAAGCTTTCACCGGCAAAGACCTGCTTTGCCTGAGTGTCGAGGCTGATATCTGTTACTGCTCTTGTTACATTGATTTTTACCGTCTTTGTAGCCCCGGGATTCTGAAGTGAAGTGATTGTAAGAACACCTTCACCAAGGCATACGCCCGTTACATTACCTTCACTGTCAACGGTAAAGGCTTCTTCATTGTTGCTTTCGAATTTAACCTCGGGAGAATAAGCATCCTCAGGGTTAATTGTATATGCAATTTTTACGGGCTCGGTTTTCTCGTGGAAGGTATATTCATCCTTTTCGGTGATGATTTCCTCAACACCCGTGCGGACATTGATCTTGCAGAAGTCACTCAGGCCCGTGTCGTTGCTTGTTACTGTGATTGTAACCTCACCGCTCTTAAGAGCCGTAACTGTACCGTCTTCGCTTACTGTTGCAACTTCTTCATCCGATGAGGTCCATGTAACTGACTTATCGCTTGCATTTTCAGGTGCAATAACCTCTTCAGCCTTCCATGTAAGCGGAGTGTAAAGCTCAGTAATCTTTTCCTTGAGTGAAATTGTTGTAACGGGCTCGTGAACTGTTACCTTTACAACAGTCTTTACTTCACTGTTTTCCTTACTTGTGCAGGTAAGCTCAACCTCACCGGGAGCAACACCTGTAACAAGACCTGTTTGGTCAACGGTTGCGATTTCTTCATCTGCACTCGTCCATTCGTAGTCTCTGTTATAGCAGTCCTCGGGAAGAACGGCTGCATTGAGCTGATAGGTTGTTCCTCGGTTGAACTTGATTTCGGTTTCACTGACAGACACCTGTGTTGCTCTTTGAAGAATGGTAAAGGTGCAGCTTACAGGGAAGCCTCCGTCAACGGTTGTTGCGGTGATTGTTGCCGTACCTGACTTGAGAGCAGTCACAACACCTTCAGAATTCACGGAAGCAATTTCGCTGTCTGATGACCAGCGTACAAGCTTGTTTGTTGCGTCTGAGGGTGAAACTGTTACAGCAAGTCCGTCAAAGCTTTCACCGACGAATATTGTTTTTTCCTTGATATTGATAATAACGCCTGATACGGGCTCCTGAACTGTTACATAGCAGATGCCCTTGACACCGCTTTCAACTGAGGTTGCAGTGATTGTTACCTTACCGCCAAGATGAGCAAAAATGTGACCGTCCTTTGTGACCTCTACAACGCTCGGATCAGAGCTTTCGTAGGTAACTGATTTATCTGTTGCATCATAGGGAAGCACACTAAGACGAAGGTCGCCTTCCGTGCCCTTATTGATGAACACATCCTTTTCGGTAAATTCAATTCCTGTTACATGCTGATTAACAGTAACCGTGCAGGTTGCCTTGAAGGAGCCGTCGTCACTTGTTGCAGTGATTGTGGCAATACCTGCCTTGATACCACTGACAACACCCTTTGATGAAACTGCGGCAATTCTGCTGTCTGATGTACTCCAGAGAACTGTCTGATTGTTTGCGTTTTCGGGTAACACCTTTGCAGTAAGCTTGAAGGATTCGCCTGCATAAACGGTTGCAACCGGGTTGGAGATTTCAATTCCCTTTACGGGCTGAACAACAGTAATCTTACATACTGACTTGACACCGTTTTCTGCCGCTACCGTAATGTTTGCAGTACCCTTTGAAACTGCAGTTATAACACCGGTTGATGTTACTTTCGCAACATCAGGATTGCTTGAGGTAAAGGTCGCAACTCTGTTTCTTGCATCGGTGGGTCTGACGGAATACTTGAGAGTTTTGCTGCTTCCTGCATTGAGGGTTGCCTCAGTAAAGCCGAGCTTAACCTTTTCGGGAGCCTTTCCGACCATAACCTTACAGTATGCCTTGTAGCCGCCGTCCTTTGTCTTTGCAACGATGTAGGTTGAGCCGGTGTTTACCGGAGTTACAACACCCGTTGAGCTGACGGAAGCAATGTTGCTGTCTGAGGATGAGAAGGTGACATCCTTGACCGATGCGTCAAGAGGATATACCGTTGCACTCAGTGAAAGTGCACGTCCGAAGTAGAGAATCGCCTCTTCCTTATCAAGACTTACGCCCGTCACACGCTTGACAACGGAAATCTTGCAGGTTGCCGTCTTCGAGCCGTTGGTTGTCTTGCAGGTGATCGTTACGTCACCCTTCTTCAGTCCCGTTACAACACCCGAAGAGGAAACTGTGGCTATTTTGGGATTGCTTGAGGACCAGGTTACTGATTTTATTGAAGCATTCGAGGGACTCACTGTGGGAACAAGAGTCATGGATGCATTGAGATTGAGATAAGCAGAGGATTTGTTGAGCTTGACACCCGTTACGGGCTGAATTACAAGCACCTCTGTTTTTGCCGTGAAGGAGCCGTCCTTTGTTTTACCGGTAATAACCGCATAGCCGGGAGCAATTGCAGTTACCTTACCCGCAGAGTCAACATTTGCAACGTCGTAGTTGCTTGATGTCCACTTGACGGTTTTTATGGTTGCATCCGAAGGAAGAATGGTGGGCGTAATGGTTGAGGTCTTACCCACATTGATTGTGATGGATTGCTTGTCGAGCTTGATACCCGTTACACTCTTTACAACAAGGATTTTGCAGCTTGCCTTGTATCCGCCGTTTACGGTTTTTGCCGTAATTGTTACATAGCCCTGAGAAATGCCCTTTACTACGCCATCTGCGGAAACTGTGGCTTTTTTGGTATCACTTGAGGACCAGGTTACCTTCTGGTTTGATGCATTTTCGGGAAGCACCGTTGCCTTGAGCACACCGAGCTTTCCGATTCTTACATTACCCGAGGTCTTGTTGAGCTTGATGCCGGTTACGGGCTGAATGATTGTAACCTTGCAGGTTGCCTTTGCATTCTTGTCCTTTGAGGTTGCCGTAATCGTTACGGTACCTGCAGAAACGCCCTTTACAACGCCGTTCGAATCAACGGTTGCAACCTTCGTATTGGAGCTCTTCCATTTAACGCTCTTGTAGGTTGCAGTTGATGGAGAGAATTTGGCGGTAAGAGTTTTTGTCTTGCCGACCTCGAAGCTTACGGTGGCAACATCAAGAGTTACCTTTTCAACGAGCTGATAAACTCTTACGGTACAAGCTGATTTATAGGCACCGTCTGCAGTTTTGCAGGTTACGGTTGCCGTACCTATTGAAACACCGGTTATCTGACCTGCTTCGTTTACCTTTACGATTTTTGTATCGCTGGAAATCCATGAAACAGTCTTGTTTGTTGCATCCGAGGGAGAAACAACTGCTGAAAGCATATAGGTTTCACCCTTGGGAAGATATACCTTTGCCTTACTTACCTCAACACCTGTAACGGAAACAAAAACATTGAAGTTACACGTTGCGGTAAAGCCGCCGTCAGCCGTTGTGACGCTGATGACCGTGCTGCCCTTTGACTTTGCGGTAACAACACCTGAGGAGGAAACAGTTGCAACCTTTGTGTTTGAGGATTTCCATGTAACCTTTTTGTTGGTCGCATCCTCGGGATAAACATTCCACGAAAGAGCCTTTGATTTGCCTGCTGCAAGCTTGACATCCGTTGTAGTGATTCTTACGCCGGTAACGGGCTGTGTAACCGTGACACGGCACTGATCGGTGAACCTTCCGTCAACGCTTGTTGCAGTAATGACCGCCGTACCTGCCTTGAGGCCTCTGAAGCGTCCGGTTGATGCATTGACTCTTACAATCTTCGGATTGTCACTTACCCATGTGACTCCTCTTTCACTTGCGTTTGCGGGTGAAATTGAAGCAACGAGCTGATCCGGAGAATCTACGGGAACAGTAACTGATCTTCTGTCAAGTGTAAGTCCCGTTACGGACACCTTGCCGTGAACAGTGACTGTACATTTTGCGGTAAATCCGCCATTTTTTGTTTTGACTGTAATGACTGCTGAGCCTTCCTTGAGGGCCTTTACAACACCTGCTGTGCTGACTGTGGCAACAGAGGTATCGGATGAAGTCCAGGTGACTGCCTTGTTTGTTGCGGTGGTAGGAATAACCTTTGCAACAAGTGTGTAGCTTTGTCCGACATACATACTCTTTATGCTTTCGCCAAGCTCAACACCCGTGCAGTCCTCGTAAACCTTTATGCTGCAGGTATCTGTCTGACCTGCGCTGTTTTTGGCTGTAATAACACAGGTACCGCCTGCAATTGCAGTAACAAGACCGTCGGAGGTTACTGTTGCAACCTTTGTGTTCGATGAGCTCCACTTGACTGATCTGTCTGTTGCACTTGTGGGAGTGACAACGGCAACAAGCTTGACAACGCCGCCCTTCCAGAGCTCCTCACTGTCGGAGCTTATTGTAATTCCCGTTGCGGGAACAACAACGCTGACCTCACAGACCGCTGAAAGTCTGCCGTCGGCGGTTGAGCAGGTAATCTTTGCCGTACCGACACTCTTACCTGTAACAAGACCTTCTGAGTTTACTGTTGCAACGGCACCGTTTGAGGTTGACCATACAAGGCTTCTTTCCGTTGCGTTTTCGGGAGTGATTGTCGGCTTGAGGGTTGTGCTCTTTCCGACTGCAAGTGTTTTGGTTTTTGCGATTGAAAGACCGGTTATCTTCTGAATAACCGTAATTATACAAACGGTTGATTTTCCTGAGCCGTCAACTGCTTCCGCCTTGATTGTAACCTCACCGGGAGCAACGGCAGTTACATTACCGTCCTGATCAACGGTTGCGATGGATTTGTCTGCTGATGACCATTTTGCGTTGTTGTAGGTATAACCGTCGGTTGTTGTTACTGTTGCAATAAGTCTGAGAGTCTTACCTGCTTCAACTGTTTTCCCGTCGGGTGCAGAAATGCTGATTGACTGTGCCTTTTCACAGACGATGACCTCGCAGGTTTTTTTTATGTTTGTTCCGTCTGTTGTGGCTGCGGTGATTGTACATTTACCGGGAGCTACGGGGATAAGCACACCGTTATAATCGACCTTACATACACGCTGATTGTCCGATGACCAGTCGAGCACCTGAATGCCTGCATCGGAGGGTGAAATTGTTGCAGTGATTCTCTCGCCGGTGCTGTCGAGAGTTATAGCCTTGCTTGAATGGCTGAGTGTAAGCTTTTTGATTTTCTGCTTTACGGTAATGTTGACACTTCCGCTGACACCGCTTCCGTCTGTTGCAGTGTATGTAAGCTTTGCTGTGCCCGGATTACCTGCAGTAAGAGTTACAACTGCTCTTCCCTCCTCAACTCTTATGTCTGAAAGAGCAATAATGTCACTTGAGCTTGTTTCCCATGAAAGCTTCTTTATGCTTGCATTTGAAGGAAGAACGGTAACTGCGAAATCCTTCTTCTGTCCGCTTACGATGTTGGGGACTGCATCGGGAATGAGTGAGGTTACCTCGGTAACCTTGTTTACCTTGACAGAGCAGGCTGCACTGTACCAGGTTGCATCGGTTGTGTTTCTTACCTTTACGGTAACGGTACAGGTGCCGACGCCTCTTGCAATAACATTGCCCTCATCATCAACTGAGGCAACATCTGTGTCGTCACTGTCCCAGGTATAAATTACATCCTCTGACGGCTTGGCGGTTGAGTCCATACCGATGGTCTGTGTCTTAAGCTGTCTGATTTCGCCTTCGTAAAGAGCAAGTGAGGTCGAAGAAAGTGTGATGCCGACAACAGGGTTTACGACCCTGACCGAGCAGGTTGCCGAATAAGTGCTTCCGCCCTTGCCTGTAACCGTTGCGGTAATTGTAACTGTATCTGAAGTGTAACGGTTAACCGAAACAAGACCTGCAGCATTAACGCTGACATAAGCTGAATGAGAGGAAGCCCATGTAATGTCTCCGCCTGAGCCCTTAGGTAAAAGAGTCGGTGTGAGAAGAGCTGTTTTACCTACGGCGACCTCAAGTGAATTTTTGTTAAGTGTGATGCCCGTTGCATAGGGCTGAAGAGCATCAATTGCAGCCTGGAGGTCGGCGGCGCATTCATCAATTTCCGTCTGGGAATAGGATGAAGGATTTTTAAGAATTGCCTCCGCGTAATTATAGAAGCCCTTTATGGAAGAGCCGTTGACATAATCAGCCCACTGATCCTCTGTCGGAGCAGAAGCAAACACACTCTCAAGAGTTTCGGTGTTGACGGCAACAGCCTGCACACTGAACAAGTCGCTGACGGGCGTAGCGGGTACCGACGTAACCACCACCAGCGCACACAGTATCAATGCAAGAATCCTTTTCTTCATAGTTACAACCTCATTTCATAAAATCTTTGAATTTATCCGAAATTTAGCAATTTTAGCAATTATTATATTAATAATACTATAATAGGGACAAAATCCCAATATATACAGTCATTATAGTTTAAAAGAAGTTTACTGTCAACAACATTGAGCCATTATATTGAAAAAGTTTACAAAATGTGTTATTCTTGTTTATATTTCAAATGCGTTTTTCAACGAAAAGAGGTAATATGTATGTTAAAAATGATTTCATGGAATGTCAACGGAATAAGAGCCTGCGTCACAAAGGGCTTTCTTGACTCCTTCAACGACCTGGATGCCGATATTTTCTGCCTTCAGGAGACCAAGCTTCAGCAGGGACAGATTGACCTTGAGCTGCCCGGCTATCATCAGTACTGGAACTACGCCGAAAAGAAGGGCTATTCGGGTACTGCGATTTTCACAAAGCAGGAGCCTCTTTCCGTTTTTTACGGTATGGACATCCCCCGTCACGACACCGAGGGCAGACTCATTACCCTTGAGTTTGAAAAGTTTTATTTTGTCACCTGCTACACTCCCAACGCTCAGGACGGACTCAAAAGGCTTGACTACCGTATGGACTGGGAGGACTGCTTCAGAGAATATCTTACTTCCCTTAACAAAACAAAGCCCGTTATAGTCTGCGGAGACCTTAATGTTGCCCACAATGAGATTGACCTGAAGAACCCAAAATCAAACCGCGGAAACGCCGGCTTTTCCGATGAGGAACGTGACAAATTTTCACACCTTCTTGATGCAGGCTTTACCGATTCCTTCCGTTATCTTTACCCCGAAGCCGAAGGCGCCTACTCCTGGTGGAGCTATCGCTTCAAGGCAAGAGAAAAGAACGCAGGCTGGCGTATTGACTACTTTGTTGTTTCAAGCGATATCAAGGATAAAATCATTGACTCAAGGATTCATTCTGAAATTTTCGGCTCAGATCACTGTCCCGTGGAGCTCCAGATTGAGCTGTAATAAGACATAAAATCAGGTACTCTCGGATTCTGAGAGTGTTTTCTACATCTGTCGGGTTTACAGGAAGACACCTTTTCGTTACAATAAAACCGAAATAAAAGAAAGGTCGTTAAGCAGAATGGAAAAGAAATCCTTGGGTGCCTTTATTGCCCTTTTAAGAAAAGAAAAAGCCCTCACACAAAAACAGCTCGCTGAGCTTCTGAATGTTTCCGACAAAACTGTAAGCCATTGGGAATGTGACGAAACTTCACCCGACATTTCACTTCTCCCCTTACTTGCAGAAACTCTCGGTATTACTGTGGATGAGCTTTTGAAGGGTGAAAGAAAAATCATTTATCCGCCGGATTCACACAATTATATTCCTCCTAAGAGCGAAAGTGTCTTTGACAAAGCAGGTAATTTCGCCTCAAAAACCGTCAACAAAATCAAAGACGGTATGAACGGTAACATAAACGAAAAATTCAGGTATTTCCGTATTCTCAGTCTTGTAGGCACGGTAATCTCCTGTGTTGTACTTTTTACTGTTACACTCACGAATCTTCTTACGGGCAACTTTTTTCATCCGACACTTGCCTTTACACCCGGCATTGTTGCCCTCATCGGCTCTCTGTGGACAATTGTGATTTCCCTCGGCTTTACTCTTGGTGCGAGATTTCTGTTTTCAAAGGAGCTTTTCCCCTCAAGGGCTACCGACGAACAAGAAAAAGATTACATTTGCAAAGCAAACCGCATAACCTTCAATAATCTTTTTCTTGTATTCTCTGTCTTTCCGGCAGCACTTACCGGAATCGATGTTTTACCCGTTTTTGCGAATCTCGTTATTGTGCTGATTTTACTAGTAATCGTAAGGCTTATACTTATTGTAATTCTGAGCAGGAAAGGCGTTTTCATAAAAAATGAAAGGGAACTTCTTACAATTAAATATGCGGTAATCTGCTGTACTCTTATTGCTTTGGGTGCCGCCTTCGGATTTTTCTTCGTGGAAGCCTGGCATCCTACAGCCGATAATATCATCTTCGACAACGCTGAGGATTTCAAGGCATACATGGAAACACCCGAGGACAAGCCCGAGGATGCTTATCTTATAGACGGCGTTGAATGTACTATGCTTACACCTGACTCCGACACAGAAACGCCCGATGAAAACGGACAGGACGAATATGATTTAACTATTATGGATTGCTACGGTGAAGAAATCAGCTTCCGTTGGCTCAACAAGGAAGTATATGACTTTTCCTTCAACGAGGATGGCGGTACCTTTCATGTTATAACCTACGAAGCAGAAATCAAAGCAGAAAATCTTCTTGACCTTCGTGATGATTTGCTTTCTATGATTCTTCCGCTGTATTTTGTGCCTGTGATTATAATATGCTTTATCCTTTACAGAAGAAAGCTGAAGGAGCTTACGGACAGTAAATAAACACCGAAGCGCACCAAATAAAAAAATCTCAAAAAATTTCAGAAAAACTATTGACAAACCGAAACTCATCGTATATAATAGGCTACGCTGATGTGGAACAAACCACACAACAAGTCGGTGTTTTTAGCGATGAGGGTCCACCTGTTCCCATCCCGAACACAGAAGTTAAGCTCATCAGTGCTGACAATACTTGGCTGGAAGCGGCCCGGGAAGATAAGGCGATGCCGACACAATGACCACAGCAAAAGCTGTGGTTTTTTTCTTTTTACTATTGATATTTTATACGGGAATATAATATAATGTAAGAGTCAATAATAGGTCAGGAGTTGATTTTATGAGCGAAAAAGGCGGCAATGTAATTTTTATGCCCGACATCGAATATAAGTCATGGGTTAACAGAAACAAAGAGCTGCTTTCGGAAATTCTCAGCACGGGCAAGGTTTCAACCCTCTGGCTGGCGAAGGACAGCAACAAAGCCTTTCTTGTAAGATACTTCAAGGAATGCGGATATACAATTACACTTGATTAGGAGAAATATAAAAATGAAAGAGAATATGAAAAAAATCAAGAAGTATGTTAAGATTATAAAATTTGCCGCAGCAGCTGCAACGGTTGCCATGGCGATTTACACTCTCATTCCCAAAAGCGAAAAAATTCAGGGAATTGACACACTTCCTCTTGAAACCCTCGGTAACGAGAAGGAAGATCAAGAAGAAGCAATCGCAAAGTAATCACAGGGGGCTGTAAAAAAAGTGCAGACCGCATAAAACAAGATAACTAAAGGGTTTCTTTCGGTATTGAACTACCAAAGAAACCCTTTAAAGCTATAAAAATCAGCAAAAGCAGGCAAAAACAAGGTTTTTGCGTTTTATGCTATAAACAAACCTCGCCCTCGGAGTACCTGTGTACGCCGTCGGGTAAACCAAAATAAAGCTGAACGC
>JAZSAM010000112.1:0-21537 GCA_045601905.1 Acutalibacteraceae bacterium
TACAAATATTATAGCATATTTAATGAAATATTGCTACGCAATATGAAATAATCCTTTGGATTATGAAATATTTTGCCGTAGCGGCAAAATGTGAAATAAAATAAATCCCTCATACGCCGCAGCGTATTTCATAGCGTCAGCTATTTCATAACGCGAAGCGTTATTTCACAAATCCCGCAAAGGATTTATTCCATTGAAAAGAACCCACACTTGTCGTAGACAAATGTGAGTTCTTTTCTGGCACCCCCTGCGGGAATCGAACCCACAACTAACCCTTAGGAGGGGTTTATTATATCCATTTAACTAAGGAGGCTCGGTGCTTAACTATTCTATCACCCTTTGACATTTATGTCAACTTCTTTTTTAGTATAAGTTTACTCCTTGATTTTACTCTTTTTTTAAATTATTAACATTTTCCCCTTTCTTTTTCAACAGTTAACACGTGTTTAATCTTGACTTTGTAATTAATAAATGTTAAACTAATGTTTACGTGTAAATTTTCAATATAGAAACTCAGGAAATGCAAAAGCGTTGAAATTTCACGAATTCAAAGGAAAGGTTGTGCCGCCTATAAGCTCTGAACAATGCAAAGAAAATCGGGAAGAAAACACTATAAAAGAGAAATAAAAGCTATATTAAACCATACCAGTTTAACTGTTTATAAATATATAATATTCCGCATCCGGAGGATAAATCAATAATGAAATTACCTGAAATAAATATGACACCGGTTACGGGCAGACCTTATCCCGAAACCACAATGTTCGGCGTTATCGCTGAATCTGCTAAAAGAACTCCCGACGCACCCGCACTCGACTTTATGGGTAAGATCACAACCTACGCTGAATTTGTAAAAAGAATTGAGCTTGTTGCAGGTGCATTCCTTAATTACGGAATCAAAGAAGGTGACAGAGTTACCATCTGTATGCCCAACACACCTCAGGGTGTTATCTGCCTTTACGCTCTCAACAGAATCGGAGCAGTGGCAAATATGGTGCATCCCCTTTCATCAAAGAAGAACATCACCTTCTACCTTGACTATTCAGAAAGTAAGATGATTCTCACTCTTGACCAGTTTTACGAAAAGGTCAAGGCAGCTGTAGGCGAAAGCAAGACAAACTCAGACATCCTCGTTGCAAGAATCCAGGATGAGCTTCCCTTCGTAAAAGCAATTGCCTATAAATATCTCAAAAACAGAGAAAATCTCAAATTCCCCACAGATAAGAAAAAGGATCTTGTGTGGTCCGAATTCATAAAGACCGGCGAAGGCGTAAAGCTCCCCGAAATCAGATTTGACAAAAACAAAGGCGCCGCAATTCTCTATTCGGGCGGCACAAGCGGCACTCCTAAGGGAATTATGCTTTCCGACTACAACTTCAATGCACTTGGCGTTCAGATTGCTGAAATTGCAGGCTGCAGACTTGACTACGGCTGTAAGTTCCTTTCAGTTATGCCGATTTTCCACGGCTTCGGTCTCGGCATCGGCATTCACACTGTTTTACAGAACAGCGCAATGTGCATTCTAATTCCTCAGTTTACAAAGGAAACCTACGCAAAGGCTGTAATCAAAAACAAGCCCAACTTTATCGCAGGTGTTCCCACTCTTTACGAGGCTCTTCTCAAGGTTGACCTCTTTGACGGCAAGGACCTTTCCTTCCTCATCGGAGTGTTCAGCGGCGGTGACTCACTCAGCCCTGAGCTTAAAAAGAGGGCCGACAAATTCTTCAGAGAGCACAATGCAGGCGTGCAGATCCGTGAGGGCTACGGTCTTACCGAATGCGTTACCGCTTCCTGCGTAACTCCCGTTGACAAAGCAAAGGAAGGCAGCATCGGCGTGCCCCTTCGTGACATGGAGTACAAGGTTGTTGAGCCCGGCACCTTCAATGAGCTTCCCTGCGGAGAAATGGGTGAGCTTATTATCTCAGGTCCCACTCTTATGCTCGGCTACATCGACGCTCCCGAGGAAAATGCAAAAACCCTGCGCACCGACGAAAACGGCAAGACCTGGATGTTCTCAGGCGACATGGGCTACATCGACGAAGAAGGCTTCGTTTACTTCAAGCAGAGAATCAAGCGTCTTATCGTTACAAGCGGCTACAATGTTTATCCCTCTCACATCGAAAACATCCTTGACAAGCACGAGGCGGTTGACTACAGCTGTGTAATCGGCGTGAAGGACAGCTACAAGATGCAGAGAGTCAGAGCTTACATCGTGCTCAAGGACGGCTTCGAAGCAACAGAAGAAACAAAAAAGAAAATCCTCGAATACTGTAAGGAATACCTCGATGTGTTCGAAAGACCTAAGGAAATCATCTTCAAGAACGAGCTTCCCAAGACTCTTGTAGGTAAGGTTGCCTACCATTCTCTTGAGGAAGAAGCTGAAAAGGAGGTCACTGCACAATGACAACCATGGAAAAGCTTAAAGTAAGAAGAGGCTACCACTTCAACTGCTTTACTGTAAAAACAATTTTTGCAATTCTCAAAAACAAGGTAATCAAGGAAAACAATGTTCACCTCGATTACCACAAGCCTCAGCACAAATCCTTCATTCTCATTTCAAACCACACCGATGCAATGGACCCCGGCTTTGAAATGGAGTCCCTCGGCAAGTATGTAAGATATGTTGCAAGTGACCACACAGCAAGAATGAAGCTCGGCTGGGTGTTCAAATACATCGGCGGCGTAATCATCAAATACAGAGACAGACCCTCCTCAGAGCTCACCAACGAAATTATCCGTAATGTTCAGGCAGGCATTCCCGTAGGTCTTCACGCAGAAGGTGCAATGAGCATCAACGGACAGACCGGCTTCATCTCAGAGCATACCGGCCAGCTTGTAAAGGATTCGGGCGTTGCTCTTATCACCTACAGATTTGTCGGAGGCTACCTCAGAAATCCCCGTTGGGCAAACAACAAGAGAAGCGGCCCCATTATCGGTCACTTTGTAGGAGAATATTCACCCGAGGAGCTCAGCAAGCTTTCCGTCAAGGAAATAACCGAAATCATCCGCAGAGACACCTATGTCAATGCTTACGAGGAGCAGAGAAAGGAAATGCACATCTACGACGGTGAAAACCTCGCAGAATGTGTCGAAAGAATACTTTATCTTTGTCCTAAGTGCGGAAAAGTCGGCACACTTCACAGTAAGGGTAATTTCCTCAGCTGTGGTTGCGGCTACAAAACAGAAATGAAGAACGACGGCTTCTTCCACGATTGCGGAGAAGGACTTGTTCATGACAACGTGCTTTCCTGGGACCTTTGGCAAAGAGACGTCTGGAAGGAAAAAGTTCTTTCCGCTGAAAAAGACAGCATCATCTTCTCAGAAGGCGGACAGATTGTCAAAAAGGTTGACGGCGAAAATGAAGAAATCCTCAGCGAAAACGCAACCATCAGCCTTTACCCTGAAAAATTCGTTGTTTCATTAGGTGACGGCAAGGAAGACATCGTGATGGAAATGACAAAAATCAAACAGCTTTCCCTTGCAGGCAAGGACACAATCCTCGTTGTTGACGACAAGATTTTCCTTGACATCGGCTCACAGATTCCCCGTTCACCCACAAAGTACATTGCTGCCTGGAGATACCTTACAGGCAAGGAGTACAAATAATAGTGCATACAGAAAAGAGGCTGTAAAAAAAGTGCAGACCGCATAAAACAAGATAACTAAAGGGTTTCTTTCGGTATTGAACTACCAAAGAAACCCTTTAAAACTGTAAAGATCAGCAAAAGCAGGCAAAAACAAGGTTTTTGCGTTTTATGCTATAAACAAACCTCGCTCTCGGAGTACCTCTACGCCGTCGGGTAACCCAAAATAAAGCAAAATGCTTTATTTTGGCTCAGTTTGTTCATTCTGCGCATTTTTTTCTAGCCCCTAAAAAGGGGGATGTAAAAAACGAGTTTTTTTTACATCCCCTTCTTGTTTTTAACACAAGCAAATAAAACAAATGCCCTGTGGATTTGTACCACAGAGCATTTATATTCTATTGTTTAGCCTTCAAGGGAAGAGCCGATGCCCTTCATAAGCCATTCAAGATTTATGAAGCTGTAATCTGAAGGGATTGTAAAGAGTGTGTCGGGAACCTCTGTTGAGATCTTTGAGAACTTTGTTGTTGAAACAGAGCCGTCGGGAGATACTGTATCACTTCTTACGAGTACATCACCGTCAAAGTAGTACTTGAGGGTATTTCCGTTGCTGTCGGTTGTGGTTTCACAAACAAGAAGCTGACCGTCAACATCAACAACATCTGATGTATAAACGAGGTTTTCGTCATCCTTGGCAAAATCCTTTGTAAGCTCATTTACATTCATATCTCCGAGCATATCAGAAGGCATTGTTGAATATTTTTTCAGTCCGTCAAGGATAAGATACCATGTACCGTCGGGGTTGTCCTTGTCCTTCTTGTCACCGTTGAAGACGAGCTTGAGAGACATGCCCTCCATTGAAGCATTGACATGCATCTTGTTGCCCTTCATTGCCATTGTAACAGTACCGAGGTCAGGGTCGATTACCTCCATAAGGAAGTTACCTGATTTGAAAACCTCCTGATAGATGTCAACCTTGTTTCCGGTCTGCTCAGGCTCCTGCTGAACAGGCTTCTTTGTGGTTGTGGGCTTTGTTGTTGAAGGCTTCGTTGTGTTCTGCTGAGAAGCTGCAGGCTTTGTGGTTGATGCAGCTGTTGTTGCCGGATCAGTAGTTGTTGTAACTGCACTGGGCTTTTCCACATTTTCAGAATCGGATTTTTTCGTTGTTGAGCTTGCTTCAACATTGAGATGGGGACCTGTGTAGTTTGAAGGAAGTGTGCCTTCAACCTCACCCTCGGAAACGGGAACTGTTGTACCGCCGACAGTCTGTCCGTCGAATTCAGCCTTGTACTGCTCGCCGTTTTCGTTTGTGACGACAACCATCATGCTTCCGTCGGGATTGGTAACTGCATAATAGGTTGTACCTGCAGCATCCGTTACGGTGGGCTGAGTTTCCTCATCCTGTGGCTTGTCAGGATCATAGAACATAAATCTGTAAACTGCGGCGCCGATAACAATACCGACTGCAAGAATACCGACAAGAATCTTTTTGATGATCTCCTTCATGTATTTATTACCTCCTGGATATATCTTTTTTCCTTATGATTAAATATATTATCTATAGACTACAATAAATTAACTTTAAAATCAAGAGAAATGCTGTTAAACTTATGTTAAATACGACACCGGAAACAGCACATATCTTTATTTTTTGTCAATTTGCGAGGAAATACAGAATCACAGCTTTTTTGCGATTTCAATGAATGCATCTGTATCACAAAGCTCAATTGCACCCTTGTCGGCAAGAGCGGGTGTTCTTGTGTCGATGGGAAGCTTCACGAGAACGGGAATACCGTACTCCGCGGCAATTTCATCAATCCTGCCTTCGCCGAAAATTGAATGCTTCTTTCCGCAGTCGGGACATTCAAAGTAGCTCATATTTTCGATAAGACCTACGATAGGAATGTTCATCATATTTGCCATGTTGATTGCCTTCTTTACAATCAGACCAACAAGATCCTGAGGAGTTGCAACAACAATGATTCCGTCAACCTTAAGCTGCTGGAAAACAGTAAGGGGAACATCACCCGTTCCCGGAGGCATATCGACGAACATATAGTCAACATCGCCCCAGGCAACCTCTGTGAAGAACTGCTGGATAACACCGCTGATTACGGGACCTCTCCACACAACGGGTGAAGCCTCATCGGGAAGAAGAAGGTTAACACTCATTACGCGGATGCCCGTGTTTGACTCCTTGGGAAGAAGACCGGTTGCATCAGCCTCTGCTCTTCCCTTGATGCCGAACATTTTTGGAATTGAGGGGCCGGTAACGTCTGCGTCAAGCACAGCTACCTGATGCCCGAGAGACTGGGTCGCAGTTGCGAGCATTGCGGTTACGCTTGATTTACCGACACCACCCTTACCGCTTACAACGGCATATATTTTCCTGATGTCACTGTATTCATTCTGCTTAAGATGCATATCCTTATCCTTGCAGCCCTCGGAGGAGGAGCAGGATGAACAGTTACCTGAACATGAACTCATTTTAAAACACGCCTTTCATTTTATATGTTTATCAGTTATATTATAACAAACTAACCTATATAATAATACAAATTATGAAATATGTCAAACCTTTGACGGATTTTTTCTTGACAAAATGAGCAAGTTTTGATAGAATGTCACATACAGAAAATTTAAATAGGGAGAGTTGTCCGAGTGGTCGAAGGTGCAGCACTCGAAACATAGTCGGGTTCGTCACGCGCCTATCTCCGTAAACCCTTTATTTATCGGGGTTTTCGTGACTTCAGTTTGCATTTTCGGAATTCTGTTTCTCGCAGTTTTCTCGCAATTCGGTAAATTGGCTTTGCCTTTACAATTTTATATGGAGACGTATCGAAGTGGTCATAACGGGGCTGACTCGAAATCAGTTAGGGAGCAATCCCCCGCGAGTTCGAATCTCGCCGTCTCCGCCAAAGAGCTTTCATTGGCGCCTTTACAGCGTTTACTGCGGCATGTAAAGTCCGTAGGGTGAAAGCTCTTTTATTTTTCTCCTTCGCCTTGATTTCATCACAATAAATCACTATAATAAAATCAAGAGGTGATATTATGAAAAAGTCGGAAATTAAAAAACTGATAAATACGGCAGTCACATCAAAAGAACTTTGCCGTATATTTTTCAGGTATGCTCACTATTACAGCTATCACATTCCGCTTCTTACAAGTGAGAAGCTCTTTCTTTCAGCCGATGAAGATGATTTTCTTATAAACGGTTTTTCCGTAAGACGCTTTTGCGATATAACAAAAGCAGAAATCAAGGATGATAAATGTGCTGAAATAATAAAAAAAGAGGGAATTTCAGACAGCATTCAGATACCGGAAATCGATGTAACTGATTGGTACAGTACTTTTTTGACTGTTTCAAAGCTTGGAATAAACATTATTGTTGAAAAAGAAAGTCTCGATGATGACAAAAGCGAATTTGCGATAGGAAGAATCGTAAAGGTTCTTAAAACCAAAGTCATTTTCAGGCACTTTGATGCCGACGGTATCTGGGAAAAGGAAAATTACGAAATCCCTTATTCGCAAATTACATCAATAACATTTGCATCCCGTTATGTGGATGTGTTTTCTAAATATGTATAATTCACTTCAAGTAAAAATCTTATCCCACCGTCACACAGCATGACAGTGGGATTTTCTTAATCTATTACCTCAATATAAAAGCTTACGGGCCTGAAGCCGTCATTGCAGGAAAGCATGGCGGATTTTTTGTTTTTCATCCATCCGTCATAAAAATCCTCTCCGCCGTGCGCGAGTGTCATCACAAAGGGCGAAAGTGTTTCCCACGCGCTGTCACAAAAGCCCTCAGGCTTCCGCCATCCGTCAGCGATAAAGACCATCCCCTCCTCAAGATCGCAAGCGTGCTCAATGGGATTTTCGTATTCTGCAATAAGGTCGTCGTATCTTGCCTTACGCATAACTGTTATTTTAATCCTTTTCATTTTAACACCCTCTCCGTCCAATCCTTCTCCCGAAAGCCCGTAAGAACAAAATCCTCACCGATTAAAAGAGGCCTTTTCACGAGCATTCCGTCTGTAGAAAGAAGCTTAAGCTGCTCTTTATCACTCATAGAGGGAAGCTTATCCTTAAGCTCCATTGATTTGTAAAGAAGTCCGCTTGTGTTGAAGAACTTTTTTAACGGCAAACCGCTTATTCTGTACCATTCGCAAAGCTCCTCAAAGCTCGGATTTTCTTCCTTTATGTTGCGCAGCTCGTAGGTGATTTTGTTTTCATCGAGCCACTTTTGTGCCTTCTGACAAGTGGTGCAGCGAGGGTAACAGATAAACTTAAGCATAATTTTTCTCCTTTATTTTCATTTACAGTGCTTATTATAGCACGCACTGACATATTATTCAAGTAAACAGGGAATGAATAAACTCTTCGGTAAACTCGTTGAGCCCTTCGAAATTCATTGCATCGATGTAAATTTCCTCGAGCTTGTCGTGAATTTCCTTTGCTTTTTTTAGCCTCATAACCGCTTCTCTTATAAGCTCATCTCTTATTTTCGAGTTGAATTTCATAAGAGCTCGGTTTTTGTAAAATTCATCGTGCATAAATCTTCCCGTGTGAATCACTCTGTCGCAAGGGATTTCCCCGGCGGCACCGCTGAGTCTCACAACGGCAATCCCCTTTTCCGGAATAAGAAGGTGTTCACTTTCTGTCGGATTCATCGGACAACGGCAGCTGATTGCACAAAGACCGTTTTTCACGGCACCCTGCTGAAGCCTCTCTGTAATAAGAGACGATACGACGCCTTCCCCGTCATCAATTCCGATAACTCTGGGACACAGTCTTTTTACCGTATCATAAAGGAAAATGTTACCCTTGGGAGTAATTGCACTTAAAAATCTCCTTTTTACCTCACCGGGCTCTCTGTGCTTTTTGCAGGACAGCTCACGGTAAATGAATCTCGCACAAAAGCTGTCAATTTTTTCGGCTTTTATATAGGCTGCAGTAATTTTTCTGTTCTGCGCATTAAGCCGCCCTGCCGCCGCAAGATAACCTGCACTTTGTCTGTGATAAAGGGAATTTTCGATAAAAAGCCGTCTTATCCCGTCGGCGTTTTTCTTAAGCTTTCTTTCATCCCAGAAGGCACCGAGATTGACAATCGTTTCCGATGCGCCCGGAAACCTCGGCTCCATCACGTGAGGTGCCGTACCGTCGCAGATTGAAAAACCTGCCTCAGGTACAATCAATGCGTCAAGGCTGTCAGGATCTGACGAGCAATAAACACGCTCCGTGTCGAAGCCTCTTTTTTCAAAGGCCTCGGAAATTTTTCTTATGAAGGTAGATTTTCCCGTTCCGGGCCCGCCTTTGATTATATAAGCTCCCGTGCTTTTGTAAGGATTGTAAAGCTCATCGAAGAACGACACGAAGCCCTCAGGAGTATTTGCCGCAAGGAAAGAAGCACTTTTTGTTGCCATGTTTTTCCTCCTAATTGTTTTTTATTAATATATTATTCCTGAAGTACGGTTTTTGTCACAAATATATGTTGATTTTTAGCAGGCTTTTGGTGTACAATAAGATGTATTGTTTTAACCTGTTTTCCGTAAAAATGGAAAACAAAGAAAAAAATTTGCGGAGGTACAAAAAATGACAGTTTACAGTTCCATCAGCAAGCTCATCTCTTACGGGCTTTCCTGCGGTCTCATTGAGGAAAGCGACAGAATCTACACAACAAACAGAATCCTTGAAATACTGAAGCTTGATGAATTCGAGTGTCCCTCAGAGGAAGCTGAATGCGAGAGCCTCGAGGAAACCCTCGGAGAGCTTCTCGACTTTGCAGTTGAAAAGGGGCTTATTTCAGATGACATCACAAGCCGTGACCTTTTCGACACAAAGCTTATGAGCGCTCTCGTTCCGAGACCCTCAGAGGTTATCGATACATTTTATAAAATCTACGACGAGCTTTCACCCGAAAGTGCAACAGATTACTACTACAAGCTCAGCCGTGACACAGACTACATCAGAAGATACCGCATTGTAAAGGATATGAAGTGGAAGACCTCCACAGACTACGGCGAACTTGACATCACCGTAAACCTTTCAAAGCCTGAGAAGGATCCCAAGGCGATTGCCGCCGCAAAGAATGCTCCTCAGAGCTCATACCCCAAGTGCCTTCTCTGCATTGAAAACGAAGGCTATGCCGGAAGAATCAACCATCCTGCAAGACAGAATCACCGCATTATTCCCATCACAATCGACGGCACACAGTGGGGCTTCCAGTACTCACCCTATGTTTACTACAACGAGCACTGCATCGTTTTCAACTCACTTCACACACCGATGAAAATTGATGCCTCCGCCTTCAAGAAGCTCTTTGACTTTGTAAAGCTCTTCCCCCATTACTTCGTAGGCTCAAACGCTGACCTTCCCATCGTCGGCGGCTCAATTCTCGCTCACGAGCATTTCCAGGGCGGTAATTACGAATTCCCCATGGCAAAATCTCCCATCGAAAAGGAGGTTGTCTTCAAGGGCTTTGAGGATGTCAGGGCAGGAATCGTAAAGTGGCCTATGTCCGTCATCAGAATCAGCGGTGAGGATACCGACAGACTTGTTGCTCTCGGCGATAAGATTCTCAAGGCCTGGAGAGGCTACACCGATGCAGATGCCTTTGTGTTTGCAGAAACCGAGGGCACACCCCACAACACAATCACTCCAATCGCAAGAAAGCGCGGTGAGCTTTTCGAGCTCGACCTCGTTCTTCGCAACAACATCACAACAGACGAGCATCCCGACGGAGTTTACCATCCTCACAAGGAGCTTCACAATATCAAGAAGGAAAACATCGGTCTTATCGAGGTTATGGGCCTTGCCGTTCTTCCCTCAAGACTCAAGAAAGAGCTTAAAATGGTTGAGGAAGCAATTCTCGAAGATAAAGACCTTAACAGCTGCGAGGAAACTGCAAAGCACAGTGCCTGGGTTGACTCCTTCAAGGCTGATTACACCTTCACAAAGGAAAACGCCGAGGACATTCTCAAGGCAGAAACAGGCAAGGTTTTTGCAAAGTGTCTTGAGCACGCAGGTGTTTACGAAAGAACAGAAAAAGGTATGGATGCATTCCTTCGTTTCGTTGACAAAGTGAATGAATAAGAAGTAAAATTTATTTTTAATCACACAAAGAGAATTTTACGCCCCTGTTTACAAAAAATAAAGATATCATCAAAAAAAGCAATAAAACAAATCTCTTAACCTGAGGAGGAGCTCAATGGATGATTATCTTGTAAACAAGGGAAAAGAAGAAATCATCGAGGCAGACGGTGTCAGATACAGCAGATTCTGTATCCGCACTCACATTATCACAGATAAGGACGACATCGTTGATGTTGCCGTAAGGTACGCAAAGCCTCATCTTGAAAAGGATGATGTGCTTTTCATCACAGAAAAAATTGTCGGATGCACTCAGGGCAGAGCCATTCCGCTTTCGGAGATTCACCCCGGAAGACTTGCCGTCATTCTTTCAAGATTCGTTTTAAGAACACCCTACGGAATCGGTCTTGCAATGCCCGAAACAATGGAAATGGCACTTCGGGAATGCGGCACGGCAAGAATTCTTCTTGCCTCGGCAATTTCGGCAGTCGGAAAGCTGTTTGGCAAGCGCGGATGGTTTTACAAAATTGCAGGCGAAAACGCAAGAGCAATTGACGGACCCTGCGAATGTACGATTCCGCCCTATAACGAGTACGTTTCCCTCGCTCCGCTTGACCCGGACAGTGTGGCCAAAAAGGTCAGCAAGGCTGTAGGAACAGAGGTTATCATCACCGATATCAACGACCTTGGCGGAAACATTCTCGGCACATCCTCGGACTCAATAGACAAGGTACTTTGTGTGAAAATTTTAAAAGATAACCCCCTCGGTCAGTCCCGCGAACAGACACCGATGGGCATAATCCGTAAAAACAAATGATTTCCCATTGAAAGGAGCACTAAAATGCGCAAATACACAAAAGAAGATATTATCAGAATCACAAAGGAAGAAAAGGTAAGCTTCATAAATCTCCAATTCACTGATATTATGGGCACACTCAAGAGCGTCTGCATTACAGTAAATCAGCTTGAAAAGGCACTTGACAACAAGTGTATGTTTGACGGCTCTTCAATTGACGGCTTCGTCAGAATTGAAGAAAGCGACATGCAGCTTCACCCCGACCTTGACTCCTTTGTAATTCTTCCCTGGGACTGCGAGTCAGGAAAAACCGCAAGACTTATCTGTGATGTTTATAAATCTGACGGCACCCCCTTTGAGGGTGATCCGAGATATGTTCTCCGCCGTGCAATAAAAAAGGCCTCAGATATGGGCTTTGACTGTTATGTCGGCCCCGAATGCGAGTTCTTCCTCTTCCATCTTGATCAGCACGGAAAGGCTACCACCGAAACCTATGATATGGGCGGCTACTTTGACCTCGGCCCCGTTGACAGAGGTGAGGGCTGCCGTAAGGAGATCTGCCTTTGCCTTGAACAGATGGGCTTTGAAATCGAAGCTTCTCACCACGAAAACGCAACTGCACAGCACGAAATCGACTTCAAGTACGATGAAATTCTCCGCACTGCCGACAATGTAATGACCTTCAAGTATGTTGTAAAGAATCTTGCAAACCGTCACGGACTTTACGCAACCTTTATGCCCAAGCCCATTTACGGCATCTGCGGTTCAGGTATGCATATCAACCTTTCACTTTTCAAAAACGGTAAAAACGTTTTCTGCGACGAAAGCGATGCCGCAGGACTTTCAGGTGTTGCCTACAACTTCATTGCAGGTATAATGAATCACATCAAGGCAATCACAATACTCACGAACCCCATCGTAAACTCATATAAAAGACTTGTTCCCGGCTACGAAGCACCCGTTTACATTGCCTGGTCAGCAAAGAACAGAAGCCCTCTTATCCGCATTCCCACAGCAAGAGGCACAGGCACACGAATTGAGCTTCGTAATCCCGACCCTGCAGCCAACCCCTATCTTGCAATGGCGGCAGTTCTTCAGGCAGGTCTTGACGGCGTTGAAAAGGGAATGCTTCCTCCGCCGCCGAAGGATTCAAACATCTTTGACCTGACACCCGAGGAAAGAAAGGCCGCAGACATCCACTCACTTCCCAAAACTCTGCGTGAGGCAACAAAGGAATTCATTGCAAGCGATTTTGCAAAGGAAGCAATGGGTGAGCACATACATAAAAAGTACATCGAGGCAAAGCAGGAGGAGTGGCGTGAATACTCAACCCGCGTTTCACAGTGGGAAATTGACAAGTACCTCGGAAAATATTAACTGAAAGAGAAATTACAATGAATTATAAGATAAACCCCCTTGCTTTTACGGGCATTTTTGCTGTTCCCGATGTAGTGGTGGACGAAAATCTCCGCCTTGCTTCAGCAATTCAGCTCAGAACACTTTTATATATGCTAAGGCATAATTCGGACGGACTCTGCTCACCTGCAGACATATCAAAAGCAACGGGACACAACGAGGAAGATATAAACGATGCTCTCATTTTCTGGGAAGAGCGAGGACTCCTTCTCAAGGACGGAAGCACTCCCGTCGCTCCGGTGACAGCTGAGACCTTCCCTCAGAAGACTCCTGCTTCCGCTGCAGCTGCTGTTGTAACCGAAACCGTGAAAAAGGTGGAGGAAATTCCTGTTGTCAAGCCTAATCACGAGCAGGTTGCCGCAAGACTTTCCGAAAGCGAGGAGCTAAGGCTCCTTTTCGCAGAAGCACAGAGCATTCTCGGAAAAACAGTCGGCTACGACGGTCAGTCAACCCTTATTATGATGCACGACAGCTACGGTCTTCCCGTAGAGGTCATCCTTATGGCAATTGAATATAACAAATCAAAGGGCAAGACAGGCTTTGCCGCAATCTCAAAAACCGGCAAGGAATGGAGCGAGCTTGAAATTGACAGCATTGAGGGTGCTATTGAATACATCGAGGAGCACAACATTGTTGACGAAACCTGGCACAAGCTCCGTGTGATGACAGACATTACAAATAAGAATCCCACTCAGAAGCAGAAGAGATTCCTTACAGCGTGGACAAAGGAGTACGGCTATAATGCCGATATGATTTTCTTTGCCTACGAGGAGTCCGTTGACAACACAGGTAAAGCAAGCTTCGAGTATATGGACAAGGTGCTTTCAAGCTGGTACAAGAATTCAGTTAAAACACCTCAGGATATACAGCGCGAAAAGCTTAAATGGCAGCAGCAGAAGACAAGACTTTCTCCGCAGAATAAAAAGCAGAAGGCTCCCGGAGAAAGACGCGAGCCTACCTTTGATGTTTCCGCCTTCACAAGCAAGGCTGTCGGAATAAAATATGTTCCCCCGAAGGACGAGGATTAAAAAAAGAGGTGACACGATGGCATATAAGCAAATAGTTTATCAGATGGCTAAAAACGAGCTTGAAAGCCGCCGCAGAAGGGCGGAAAGCGAAAATGATGCACGCCGTTTGAAGGCAATTTCACTTTGTCCCGAAATTGCAAGAGTTGAAGCTGAAATTGCATCCTACGGACTTGATGCAGTCAAGGCTCTTGGTATGGGTGGCGATGCCGAAAAATTCATCCGTGAGCTTTCGGTAAAAAGCCTCGAGGCTCAGGAGAGAAAAAAACAGCTTCTTAAGGGTATCGGCCTCAGCGAGGATTACCTTGAAATAAAATACACCTGCCCGAAATGCAAGGACACCGGCTCTCAGGGCGGATTTTTCTGCGAATGCCAGAAAAAAGAGGTAATCAATCAGGCAAAGCTTCTTCTCGGAGAAACTACTCCCGTAAAAAGCTGCACCTTTGAAAAGTTTTCCCTTGACTATTATCCCGATGTTGTAGATCCCGTCCTCGGTGTAAGTCAGCGTGAGCACATGGCAGGAATTCTCAGCTTCTGCAGAGATTATGCAAGTCACTTTACCAAAAAGGCTCAGTGGCTCATCATGTACGGCGGCACGGGTCTGGGTAAAACCCATCTTTCCCTTGCAATTGCAAATGTTGTTATTGAGCGTGGCTACGGCGTTTACTACGGAAGCATCCAGAGCATAATGGACAAGCTTGAAAAGGAGCATTTCGGCAGAAAAAACACTGACGAAAGTGAAAAGGACGCCATCACAAGTGCTGACCTTCTCATCATCGACGACCTCGGTGTTGAATTTGTTACCCAGTTCACCGTTTCAGCCCTTCACGATGTGCTCAACACAAGACTTCTCAAGGGACTTCCGACAATCATCAGCACCAACCTTGAAATGGATGAAATTTACGAAAAATACACTCAACGAATTGCTTCACGTCTTTTCGGCAGCAGTCTTCCCCTTGCTTTCTGCGGTAAGGACATAAGGCAAAGAAAATAAATAACCACGAGGGTAAAATCATGAAGATTCAACAATCAGCTGAAAATTACCTTGAAACTATTTATATGCTTACAAACACAAAGGGCTCCTGCCGTTCCGTTGACATTGCAAAGGAGCTCGGATTTTCAAAGCCAAGCGTAAGCGTTGCAATGAAAAACCTGCGTGAAAACGGCTACATTGATGTGATGGGCGACGGTAACATCATCCTTCTTGAGCCGGGCAGAAAAATTGCAACAGACCTTTACGAAAGACACACAATGCTTACAAGGTGTCTCGTTGCAATCGGCGTACCCGAGGATGTGGCATCAGAGGATGCATGTAAAATCGAGCATATAATTTCAGAGGAAACCTTTGAAGCAATAAAAAGAAGCTTCAACAACCATAAAAAAATACTGGGAGAAAAGTAAAATGAAAAATGTTCTTGTAACCGGTGCCACAGGCGGCATGGGTAAAGCAATCTGCTCTCTTCTCAATGAAAAGGGTTACCGCGTTTTCGGTCTCGACTACAACGAAGGGGAAAATTACGGCAATGTAAGCTTCTATAAATGCGATGTTACGGATATGAGCTGTGTTGAAGCCGTTTACGAGGAAATCAGCAAGAAAGTAAAGGAGCTTTACGCTATCATACATACTGCAGGAATTTATGACCTCGATTCACTAATCGAAATGGACGAAAAGCGTTTTGTGAAGATTTTCGATGTGAATGTTTTCGGCGTTTACCGTATCAATAAAATATTCAAGCCCCTTCTTTTCACGGGAAGCAGAATCATCATCACTTCAAGTGAGCTTGCTCCCCTTGATCCTCTCCCCTTCACGGGCATTTACGGCATCACAAAGGCAACCCTTGAAAAGTACGCCTTCTCTCTTCGTCAGGAAGCTCAGCTTCTCGACATTCCCGTTTCAGTTATCCGTCCCGGTGCAGTCAAAACAGGACTTCTCAACATTTCTAATGTTGCACTTGACCGCTTCCGCAAGAATACAAAGCTTTATGTCCACAATGCAAAAAAATTCCAGGGCATTGTTGACAGCGTTGAGGCAAGACACGTTCCTGCAGAAAGAATTGCCGAGCTTGCTCTTGATGCACTTGAATCAAGGAAGCCGAAGTACATTTACAACATCAACCGAAATCCCCTTTTAAGGCTTCTCGATGTATTACCTGCCAAAGCTCAGGTGTTTGCAATCGGTCTTATTCTTAAATCATAACTTACTTCCCTGACCCGGTGTCAGGGATTTTTTTCAATGTTGTTTTAATATATTGACAAGAGACTGTTTCTGTGCTATAATACATTTAACATTTAAGTTAAATGTTAAATGATGTGTCGAGGAGGTAACAGAAATGAGCTTACAAATCACTATGAAGGCTCTCTCCGATCCGATAAGACGGGACATTCTCACGATGCTGAAGAAGGGACGAAAATCCGCCGGAGAAATCTCCGAAGCCTTCCCTGTTTCAGGTGCGGCAATTTCAAGGCACCTTTCCGTTTTAAAGGATGCCGATCTCATAAGAGACGAGCGTGAAGGGAAATATATTTACTATGAGCTCAACGCTTCCGTGCTTGAAGAAATAATGCTTTGGATCAAACAACTGAAAGGAGCTGAATCCGATGATTAAAAAGCATCTCAAAACAATAATCATTACATCCGCACTCACTCTCACTCCGATGATAGTCGGTCTGCTTTTATGGGATAAGCTTCCCGACAATATTCCTACTCATTTCGGAATAAGCAACGAGCCTGACGGCTGGAGCAGCAAGCCGTTTGCCGTTTTCGGTTTACCTCTTATTATGCTTGCGATGCATCTTGTGTGCATTTTTGCAACAAAGCTTGATCCTAAGCATAGCAATATCAGCGACAAGGTTTTCACTCTTGTGCTTTACATCATCCCTGCAGTAAGCCTGCTTATGTGCAGTATGATCTACCCCGTAGCTCTGGGCAAGGAAATCCGTGTAGGCTTTTTCACCACACTCTTTATGGGGCTGGTTTTTACCGTGATCGGCAATTATCTTCCCAAATGCAAGCAAAGCTATACCATGGGCATCAAGCTTCCCTGGACACTCAACGACAGCGAAAACTGGACAAAAACCCACGCTCTTGCAGGTAAGCTCTGGGTTATCTGCGGCCTTATCATTATTCTGATGTCATTTCTTGATAATTACATCATCTTTTTCCCCCTTGTTCTCATTATGATTCTTGCACCCACCGTTTACAGTTATATGCTTTACAAAAACAAAAAGGATAAATCAGAATGAAAATTATAGGACACATTGAAACAGACTTCAAGGAAAAATTCGGCATTCCCCGACAAAGCGGACTTGTAAAGGAAAGCACGGGACGAATTGTCTTTGAAAAGGAGTACAGCGTCCCCGAAGCCTTCCGCGGACTTGAGGATTTTTCCCACATCTGGGTGCTGTGGCAGTTTTCCGAGGCGGTAAGAGACAACTGGTCACCCACCGTAAGACCTCCGCTTTTAGGTGGTAACAAAAGGATGGGTGTTTTTGCAACCCGCTCTCCCTTCAGACCTAATTCAATCGGACTTTCCGCATTGAAGCTTGAAAAGGTGGAGCTTTCAAAAAGCGAAGGTGTCATTCTTCACGTAAGCGGAGCTGACCTGCTTGACGGTACGCCGATTTATGACATCAAGCCCTATCTGCCTTACGCTGACAGCATTTCCGATGCAACCGGCGGCTTCACGGAAAATCTTTGTGAAAGAAAGCTTACCGTAAGCTTTCCCGACGAGCTTTTAAACAAGGTTGCAGAAGAAAAAAGAACTGCACTGATTGCAGTTCTTGAGTCCGATCCCAGACCGTCCTATCAGGATGATCCCGAAAGAATTTACGGTATGAGCTTTGCCTGTTATGAGGTGAGGTTTACGGTGGACGGAAAAACTTTAAATGTAATAAATGTAAACTAAAAAACAGGTGTTACGGCAAAAGTGCTGATAACACCTGTTAATTTTTTTATACACCAAGTCCGCCATCCACACCGATAATCTGACCTGTGATAAAGTCCGATTTATCGCCTGCAAGAAAGGACACAAGCTCTGCTACATCACAAGGCTTACCCGTACGGCAAAGAGGTGTTTCCTCCACAACGCCCTTGACAGCAGCCTCGTCAAAGCAGCTGTTCATCTCCGTTTCAATAAATCCGGGAGCAACACAGTTAACTCTGATTCCGCTTGGGCCGACCTCCTTTGAAAGCGCCCTTGTAAAACCGATGAGACCTGCCTTCGATGCACTGTAATGCACCTCGCAGGAGCCTCCCGTAACACCCCACACCGATGAAATGTTGATTATACTACCCTTCTGTCCCTTTAACATCATCGGAAGAATTCCTGCAGTAAGCTCCATTGCGTTTGTCAGGTTAACATTGAGAAGCCGTCTGACGCTTTCACTGTCCAGGCACTGAAAAACGCCGACAAGTGAAAGCCCCGCATTGTTTACAAGCACATCAACACTCTGTGTGATTTTGCCGATTCTCTCCGAAAGAGCCTTCCCCTGTCCGTCCCCGGAAAGGTCACCCTGCACCGTGTGAGCCTCTACACCGTAAGCATTTCTGATTTCTACGGCAAGCTTTTCGGCTTTTTCTTCACTTTTATTATAATGTATTATTACATCAAACCCATCTCTGGCAAGGCATCGGCAAACCGCTTCACCGATTCCGCCTGCACCTCCGGTAACAACTGCTGTCTTTTTCATAAAATCTCCTTATTTGCCCACACAGAATCTTGAGAAAACCTCATCAACAACTGCCTCTCTTGCCTTTTTGCCCGTAAGCTCAAGCAAATCCTCAATTGCCGAATCAATGCATACATTTACTGCATCCATTGTCATTCCCATATTGACTGCATCGATAGCCTCTTTAACAGATGCAATTGCCTTTTCGGCACTTCTTCTCTGTCTCTCCGTTGTAAGCATCGCCTGAGAGGTGTCAATTCTGTCTGTGCCGAGTGCTCTCTCAATCGCTTCGGAAAGCTCCTTCTCTCCGTCGCCCTTAAGAGCGCTGATGTAAATTACCTCTCCGAGAGCTTCCTTAATTCTTTCAATGTCAGCCTTACGCGGAAGATCGGTTTTGTTTATTACTCCGATAACCTCTCTACCCTTGCAAAGCTCAAGGATTTCCTCATCACTTTCGTCAAGACCTCTTGAAACATCGAAAACCGCAAGAATGAGTCCTGCTTTTTCAATCCTCTGCTTCGCCATTTCAACGCCGATGCTCTCAACAGTATCCTCACTTTCGCGTATACCTGCCGTATCGGCAAGCTTGAGAAGGACTCTGCCAACACGCACCGTTTCTTCAACAATGTCCCTTGTTGTTCCCTCAATATCCGTCACAATAGAGCGTCTGAAGCCTGAAAGCATATTCATAAGTGCTGATTTGCCTACATTCGGCTTTCCGACAATGGCAGTTTCAACACCGTCAGTAATTGCCTTACCTGCATCAAATCGGCTGAGTAAGCCCTCAAGACCGCTGTAAACCTCATTAAGGCTCTTTTCAAGCACCGTGAAGTCAAGGTCGGGAATTTCATCGTCGGGGTAATCAACCCACGCCGCCATATTTGCCGCCGCCGAAACAAGAACATCACAATATGCATCTATCTTTTTGCTCAACGCCCCGTCAAGCGCAGTAAGCGCAGCCTTCATTCCGCCCTCACCTCTTGCACTTATGAGACTCATTACCGCCTCAGCCTCCGAAAGATCCATTTTTCCGTTGAGAAAGGCTCTTTTGGTGAATTCACCACCCTCAGCAGGTCTTGCTCCTGCGGCAAAAACAGATCTGAGAACCTGACTTGAAACAAAAACTCCGCCGTGACAGGAAATTTCAACAGTATCCTCACCGGTGTAGCTCCTCGGCTGACGGAAAACAAGGGCAACGCACTCGTCAAGCAGCTCGTCACCGTTATAGACCTTACCGTGAGCTGCCGAATAGCCCCTGAGAGCAGACAGCTTCTTTCCCGAGGTTGTTTTGACCACCTTGTCGGCAATGCTTATTGCATCATCGCCGGATATCCTTATAACACCTATTCCACCCGGAGCCAGAGGAGTGGAAAGTGCCGCTATTGTATCACTCATTTTTTATCACCGTTAAACCTTGTAAGCTTTATTCTTCCGCATCAAGCGCCTGCAAAACCTCATTTGCGACGGGTATTGCATCATAAAATCCGACACCGCCGTTTTCAAGGCAGACAACCGCAGCGTAAGGAAAATCCTCTCTTTGAGAAAATCCGACAAACCACGCATGAGTGTCTCCCGTTGTCACCTCAGCCGTACCCGTTTTTCCGCACATTTCAAGTCCCGGGAACTTACTGTCACCGTAATAATTCACTACATTAAGCCTGAGGAGCTTTTTAATCTGTGTTGCAGTTTCCGGAAGAAGCTGAAAAGCGCTGTTTACCTTACCCTTTACATCTATAAGCTCTGATGAGCTTTCAACGAGATAAGGTGTCATAGCTTTGCCTTCGTTTGCGATTCCTCCCATAAGCATAAGCATCTGGCAGGGATTGACAAGAGTTGTGTACTGTCCGATGCCTGCCCAGCCGATGTCAAGCCTTGTGCTTTTGCTTACATCAAAATAGCTTTCTGCCGTCTCAGCCTTGCTGATTGTCACGCTTTCCTCAAAGCCGAGCTTTTTCACGGTCTCCATAAGCTTTTCAGCACCCAGCTCATTTGCGAGAGTACCGAAAACCACATTGCAGGATTCTCTTAAGCCCTCCTCGAAGTTGAGCTCATAATGAACATCGTTGCAGATAACATCGCCGTCACCTGAACCCTTACCCGTTGTAAGCTTCCCCTTACAGTTGAAGGTTCTCCCGTAAATATCGGGAATGTTTTCAATCGCCGCAATGGCAGTTACAACCTTGAAGGTTGAGCCGGGAGTAAATACACCCGAAATTGCTCTGTTGAGATAAATACCGTCGTATTTACCGCTTGTGTCGTCGTCGATGTCCTCCGGCTTATCAAGAGGATCATAGTTCGGTGCAGAAACCATACAGATTACCTGCCCCGTTTTGTAGTTATAGACAACCACCGTGCCCTTGTTATCCCCCATTGCCTCGTAGGCAACGGCAGAAATATCAGCATCAAGTGTCAGTCTTATATCACAGCCCTTGTCCGAGGAAAGAACACCGTAAATTCCGTTTGCAAAGTTATAGCCGACAAGGTTGGAGTTGTAAAGGGTCTGTATTCCCGTTGAGATATAACCCTCCGAGTCGCCTACAACATGAAGGGTTGAGCGTCTTATTGCTTCGTCATCGTTATGAACACGCTCACCGTCAATTGTTGAAATAAGAGGCACTCCGTTTCTGTCGTAAATTGTACCGGCAACCGTAAGACTTCCCTCGGAATAAATGTGCTCGTTTCCTCTGTCGGCTACCCAGGTTGTTCCGTCGGTAAAAAAGGTATAAAGCATAAAGCCCAGACCGCAGAAGAAGACGGCCACAAGTAAAAGTACAATATAAACTCTTTTTGTTGTATTTTTCACTTTGTCTTACCTCCTTAGGTTGACGAGTATAATCCGAACCCGTTTTTTACAGGCGGATTTTCGCCAATCCCTTGTTAAAATACTCGTAAATCCGAAAGGATTTACTGCGTTTTGTGCCTTGTCTTGACAAAAATTCGCTCTGTAAAAAATCAT